>NZ_JAPNXR010000003.1:87539-437607 GCF_030397615.1 Vibrio sp. 14N.309.X.WAT.E.F5
GGTATGCACCGCGTGAACACCGCTGCCTATTTCATCTATGAAAACATGCCGCTTGGAAAGAGTCAGCAGCTTTCGATTCAAGATGCTTGGGATGTGGCCGCTTTTGTGAACAGTCATGAACGCCCACAAGACCCACGATACAAGGGTGATGTTGCAGGCAATGCTAAGCGTTACCACAACCACCAAGGTTACTATGGTAAAGAAGTCGACGGTGATGTGCTGGGTTCCAAAGCGTACCCAAGTGGCAAGGAAGCGATTCACGAGCACTGATCTCGAGTCATGAGCCTCTATTCCCGAGAGTAAGAACTGCTCAGGCCTGCTATAGCTAAGCTTTACATTGTAAATTAGTGACTGCCGGAAAAATAAAAAGGAGCCAGATCGTGTGACGATCTGGCTCCTTTTTTGTGTTTAAACTTTTAGAAAGACAACTAACCTTGCTGCATCTTTTCCCAAATGGTCGGAGAGCCAATATAGTCTTGCACCGTAGTAATGAACTCTTTGACTAGTTTGGTCTGCTTACGGTGCGGATAGACAGCGTAGATTGCGGTATCAATCGTAGAGATCGGATAATCTGGCAGTAAAGTGACCAAGCCAAGTTCTTTCATTGAGGCATACAGGTTTGATTGATCAAGGAAGCCATAACCCAAGCCATCTTTCACACAGGAGACCATGGTACGAACATCACTCACCTTATAGTTGCCACGAATCGTTAGGCTTTGGAAAGTGTTGCCATGCGGCTCTTCACTGATACGCAGATGATCGACCGTCATATCACCATTGGTATAAATCACGGCAGGTAACGCGAGTAGATCTTGTGGCGTCTTCGGCTCACCATGCTGCTTCACAAAGTCGTTCGAAGCGACCAACATAAAATTACTGTCGGCAATCTTCTTGGCAATCAAGTTCGATTCAACAAGCTTACTGAAGCGAAACGCGATATCAAACTGCCCTGCAATAATGTTGGCGATCTTGTCGTCCAATGACAGCACAATCTGAACATCAGGGTACTTTCTCATGAACTGAGTAATGATAGGTTGCAAGTATTGCTGACCAAAATAGATCGGCGACGTAATTCGTAGCACACCTTTGGGTTCAGATTGGTACGAGTCGGCAATACCTTGGATCTGATTAATAGTATCTTTCAGCACATAGGTTTGCGCGAGAATATCTTCCCCTGCCGACGTCAACGAGAACGAACGCGTAGAACGGTTGAGCAACTGAACACCTAAATCTTGCTCGAGTTTTTTTATCTGTTTAGAGAGTGATGAGTTGTCCATATCATGCAAGGTTGCCGCTTTGGTAAACGACCCTTGTTGAACCACATCTAAGAACAATAACAACTGATTAGTATTTGGCACTGCGCCTCTCCTGAAATAAAACTCGACTAACGTTCATCTTTGGGTGTATCCATCACAACCATGGTCGTAATGGATTGAACCTGAGCACATTCCCCAAGCACATCGGCATGAAACTTCTTATAGCCCGGTAGATCTTTCGTCTCAACTCTAAGCAAGTACTCGTTAGCACCAGTAATGTTATGGCACTCCACCACCTCTTTTTCCATACTGACATGCTGTTCAAACTCTAGCTGAGCCGCTTTGCTGTGGCTCGATAAACCAATCGAAACGTAAGCAATAAAGCCAACGCCCATCAGGCCATTATCCAGAACTGCACGGTAACCTTGAATGATCCCTTTACGCTCGAGATCTTGTACTCGCCTTAAGGTCGCTGAAGCCGACAAACCAATCCGTTCAGAAAGCTCAATGTTGGAGATTCTGCCGTCCATTTTAAGCTCTTGCAATATCCTTTCGTCAAATCTATCCATAAGTACTTATTATTGTGCATTAAGTGATAATTGAGGAAATAAAAGCACATAATTGCCTCACTTTCCACCTACTATGTTTCTCAACACGTGAAAGTCATGACCGGTCAGTCACTTCGTTCATTTTACTGCTGGAGAATCACAATGCCTTTAGAACAACTTAGCGCACTTGCCTTGTTTGCGTTTGTCTCGACCTTCACACCAGGTCCAAATAACATCATGCTCATGACATCAGGAGCCAATGTTGGCTTTGCTCGTACTATTCCGCACATGCTGGGCATTGCTCTGGGGTTTGCAGCCATGTTGCTACTGGTTGGCTTCGGCTTAATGGGGATTTTTAACGCCTATCCGGTCTCTCACCAAATCTTAAAATACCTGAGCCTTGCTTACCTCGTGTACCTTGCGATTAAGATAGCATTGAGCGGCAAAGCGAAAAGTACTGAGGCTTTTAAACCAATGACCTTCATCGGCGCTGCCAGTTTTCAATGGGTGAACCCTAAAGGTTGGTCGATGGCTCTGACTGCGATATCCGTTTATAGCAGTGGCAGTTCATGGTGGGAGCTTGCAATCATCGCAGCAATTTTTACGCTAGCTAACTTGCCATCAGTGACATTCTGGACGGCAGCAGGCAAACAACTGCAACACTGGTTAACAACACCAGTACGCATCAAGAGCTTCAACTACGGTATGGCAGGCTTACTTCTAGCCTCAACGATTCCGATGTTGTAACCAGATAGTTTCCCTATGATGGTTAGTAAGTGATTACTGGCCATCAATTTCATTACAAGTATCCAATAATCTCGCTAAGCCAACGTCCAAATATCGCCTGCCCGCTCGGGGTTAGCGTCCATAAAAATGCTGCTACATTGATTACCACAGTCAGCCAATAAATCGCCCTAAACGGCTGCTTTTGCGTTTTGTGGCGTAGCTTATCTTGAGCGATCAACGCCCCTAACCAGCCACCAGCAACAGAAAAAATATGCAAAGTTTTCTCTGGCACGCGCCAATTGCCATTGATCGCAGCTCGCTTGTCCTTCGCGTATACAAAAAACGTCACCAATCCGATAGCCAGATACCAAACCAACAGCGCTTTAGAACTTTCTGAAAACAACACAGACACGGCCACCAACACCAAATAAGTGATCGCGATTTGAATAGATGAAGACAACATCAACTCCTTTTGGGTAACAGCTCACATACTGTAGCAATTACGCCCTGTAGATTTTGATAAGGATGAGTAAGGCATATTGTAATTCGGTTAGCCTGCAAAGAATAAACAGCCCTTTCATCCCTACATAACATGATGGAAGTTAAAGGAATTATAAATATGTACAACCAAAAGTACGCCATCTACCAAGTTTTTACGCGTTTATTTGGCAATAAAAACACCCAACATGTTCCATGGGGCACAATCGAGCAAAATGGCGTCGGTAAGTTCAGTGATTTTACCGACAAAGCGCTGTCAGAAATCCGCAAACTCGGTATGACTCATATTTGGTATACCGGGGTGCCACATCACGCCGTCATCAATGATTACAAGCACATCGGGATTTCAGACGATCACCCTAACGTAGTTAAGGGACGCGCAGGTTCGCCTTATGCGGTTAAAGATTACTACTCAGTCAATCCTGACCTCGCCAACAACCCTGAACATCGGTTAGAAGAGTTTGAAGCGTTAATTAAAAGAAGTCACGATAACGGTTTAAAAGTGATCATCGATATCGTACCGAATCACGTTGCGCGTCACTATAAAAGCTTAAACAATCCACAAGGCGTCTGTGACTTTGGTGCTCAAGATGACACAACGCAGGAATACCACAGAGACAATAACTTCTACTACATCCCCGACAGCACTTTTGAACTGCCTGATATCGAGCCCGCTTTTACGCCGCTTGGTGGTGAACAGCACCCTAACCTAAGCTCCCCGTTTATAGAGACGCCGGCCAAATGGACGGGTAACGGCTCACGTTTAGCCAAGCCTAATTTCGATGATTGGTATGAAACGGTGAAAATCAATTATGGCGTGCGACCAGACGGTTCAAAAGACTTCCCTGAACTACCGAGTGACTATGCCCAACGAGATTACCGAGAGCATCATCATTTCTGGGAATCGGTCGCTGTGCCTAGCTCTTGGATTAAGTTCCGAGATATCGCATTATTCTGGTTAGACAAAGGCGTTGATGGGTTTCGCTACGATATGGCTGAGATGGTTCCAGTCGAATTCTGGAGCTACCTCAATTCATCGATAAAGATGAAAAACCAAGATGCCTTTTTAATGGCTGAAGTATATCAACCGGACTTATACCGCGACTACATTCATCTCGGCAAGATGGACTACCTCTATGACAAGGTTGACCTGTACGACGGCCTCAAAGCCATCATGCAAAGCAAAGCTTCAACGGCAATCATCCCTGAGATCCAACATCAGATGATGGATATTGAACATCACATGCTGCACTTCTTGGATAATCATGATGAGCAACGCATCGCGTCTCCAGACTTTGTTGGCAACCCGAATATCGCCAAACCAGCAATGCTCGTAAGCGCGTTATTGAGCAGTTCTCCAACCATGATCTACTTTGGACAAGAAGTCGGAGAACCCGGTGCAGAGAATGCAGGGTTTGGACAGCCCTCACGCACTTCTATATTCGATTACATCGGAGTCCCACAACATCAAAAATGGATGAATCATGGTGCCTTCGATGGCGAATTATTAGACGAAAACGAAAAGCAACTACGTCACTTCTATCAAAAGGTAATGAACTTTTCGCTTGAGCATTCTTCAATGACAGGTGAATACCGAGACTTACACCAGTGCAATAACTTGAGTGATTCAGTCTACGCATTCCTTCGCTATGATGACCAAGAGCTCACTATTGCTGCCGCAAATTTCAGCCGACACGCCACTGAGAGTATTCACTTGAAGGTCCCAAATGATGTCATCCAAAAGCTTAAAATAACGGATGGCAATTACTTGCTAGATGAACATATTGAGGGCGTTCGCCAACAAGTATTCAACGTTGAAAATAGCATCGGAAATTTTAATATCGAATTAAAACCGCTCGCATCTTTGGTTTGGGTATTATCGTTAGATGAATAACCTATCGATCAATATTAGTTACCGAACAACTATTAACTTACTAATTGATAATTAACTTAATTCCCAAGTTAAATTAACAACCTCTCAATTCGATACCTTCCTCACATTAATAAGGATGAGCTCTCATCCTTATTATCTACTCCTAGCTTCTACGCCTTAGGTTATTAATATCGAACATATGAGCTATTGATCCAATTAATTTCACTTAAACCAAATACAAAGCGTGATACTGACACTAGGTTTCCTATTTTTACGTATTAAAAATAACTTTACATATAGCCATCACAAATAGTTGGCCATCATTCGGACTAGGATATTCATCTTCATAAAAAGTGAAATATGGATATCAAACGTGAACAACATAAATATTAATAAGAACATCACTCTACAACGCACCTTCGACTTTACAAAAAAGAGAAGCTTCAGACGATCAACGCTAGCCAAAGCGATTCTACCTCTCTTCACCGCCACCCTTGTCGCAGGCTGTGGCAGCGATAACAACAGCGACACGGATGCTGGCAACAGTGGCTTATACAAAGCAGGCGAAAACGAAGTCGTTGTGTATTACAAACGTGATGTTGCAGCTGCAAGCACTTCGGGTTCTACTTACGACGGCTGGGGGCTTCACCTATGGAATGGCGAAGGCTGTACTAGCACGGACTTAGTAGCCATGGGTTTAAGCGAAACGGGTACTAACTGGGAAGCACCTTACGAATTTGATGGTATCAGTGATACCTACGGCGCTTACTATGTGTTGAAAGTCGATCCAGATGCTTCTGACCCACATAAATGCATGAATTTCATCTTACACAATGGCGACGAAAAAGCGTTTGGTAGTGCCAATTCTAAAATCGAGCTAACCAAGCTTGGCGATTCACAGGGCGTATTCGGGTTCCATGGCAGCAGCGAGTTGTATTACGACCCAATTTCAGAGCGTCCCGTCAATATCGATGGCCAAAAAGCGCATTGGTTGGACGCAGAGACCATCGCCTGGGAAGCCGCTGGTAACGCCGATTCTGTGAAACTGTTCTACGCACTCGATAACAGCATCACGATGAACGACGACAAAGAGATCGTGGGCGGCACTGCAATTGAACTAAGCAAAGATGGGGAATTGTCTTCTGAATTGAAAGAGCGTTTCCGCCACCTTGCAAGCTTACCTGCCCTTGCTATCGACGTTGACGACAACACATTACGCACCATCTTAAAATCTCAGATAATTTTTGTTGCCTATAATGCCAATGGCGATGTTATCTCTTCAACTGAGGTTCAAAAGCCAGGTGTGCTTGATGCGGTATTTGCTAGCGAAGATGCTGGTAACGCAATGGGTGAAGAACTAGGCGCGATTGTTGAAGGCAGTGCGGCTACCTTCAAACTTTGGGCACCAACAGCGCAAGATGTAGAACTCGTCCTATACAGCGAAGATCTGCAAAATTCACAAGTGTTCCCAATGACGGAGAGCACTGAGACAGGTATTTGGGCGACTGATGCTGTGTCTAGTGCAGTCAACAGTTACTACCGTTACCAAGTGAAGGTCTACCATCCAACCACAGGTAACATTGAAACTCGCCTAGTAACCGACCCTTACTCACTCAGTTTGTCGAAAAACTCTGCATACTCTCAAGTCATTGACCTTAATGATTCAACACTGAAACCAGAAGGCTGGAGTAACTATAAGCGCGACACAGAAAAAACGGTTCAAGACACAAACCACGTACTTTACGAATCACACCTGCGTGACTTTAGCTTCAGCGATAAGCTCGGCACAAAGAGCCTAAACGGCAAGTACCTCGCTCTCACAGAAGCAGATCGTGAGTCGGTCAAGCACCTACAAGCTTTGAAAGATGCAGGTTTAACGACGCTGCATATCTTACCGGCATTTGATATCGCTACCGTCGATGAAGATGAAGCGAGCCGTGTCGATATTACTGATACCGTTGGTAAGCTATGTGATGTAAAACCTGCCGCCGCTTTGTGTGGAAACGAAGACGAAAATAAGGTCATCGAAGATGTACTCGATGGTTATGATCCTTCAACAGGCGATGCACAAGCGCTAATGAACGACCTGCGTATGCTCGACAGCTTCAACTGGGGCTACGACCCATTCCATTACACGGTTCCAGAGGGCAGCTACGCGACAGATCCAAACGGTTCTCAGCGTATTCTAGAGTTCCGTCAAATGGTAAAAGCCACGCACGACATGGATCTTAAACTGATCATGGACGTGGTATACAACCACACCAACGCGTCTGGTGTGAACGATAAATCAGTACTGGATAAGATTGTCCCTGGGTACTATCACCGTCTTAACGTAAACACTGGTGGCGTCGAAAACTCGACTTGTTGTGACAACACTGCGACTGAAAACCTAATGATGGGTAAGTTAATGGTCGATTCACTTAAGGTGTGGGCTGACGACTATAAAGTGGATGGTTTCCGTTTTGACTTAATGGGCCACCAGCCAAAAGACGTAATGGTCGAAGCATTGGAAGAAGTGCGCAAAATCGACCCGAATACCCTCTTCTACGGTGAAGGTTGGGACTTTGGCGAAGTAGCGGATAACGCACGCTTCGATCAAGCAAACCAAATCAACATGGCAGGCACAGAAATCGGTACCTTCTCAGACCGTTTGCGCGACGCCGTACGTGGCGGTAGCCCGTTTGATGGTGGCGTCGATTCAGAAGGCAACCACCCACTTCGCTTTAACCAAGGCTTTGGTAACGCAGCGATTGCCAACGAAGAAACAAAGTCCGACCAAGACTCTACCAACGGTCGCTTACACAACCAAGATCTTGTTCGTTTAGGGATGGCAGGTAACCTCGCAGAATACGTGCTAATTGATTACAAAGGCGACACCAAACTGGGTAAAAACGTCGACTACAACGGCGCGCCCGCTGGTTACACAAAAATGCCTTCAGAGAACATCTCTTACGTTTCAAAACACGATAACCAAACGCTTTGGGATAACAACGCTTACAAGATCGCTGCAGGTACTAGTTCTGCAGAGCGTGCTCGCATGCAGTCTGTATCGCTTTCTACCGTGATGTTAGGCCAAGGTATACCATTCATCCATATGGGTTCTGAACTACTTCGTTCTAAGTCTATGCAGCGCGATTCTTACGATTCAGGTGACTGGTACAACCGCGTCGTGTTTGATGGCACTGACAACAACTGGAATGTTGGCTTACCACGTGAAGACAAAGATGGTGCTAACTGGGATTTGATCAAAACTATCATTGCTGACAGTACGGCTAAACCAGACGCAGACGACATTGAACTAACTAAGCAGCAATTCCTAGAGCTATTGAAAATCCGCAGCTCAAGTGAACTGTTCCGCTTAGACACAGCAGACGAAGTCATGAAGCGTGTCGACTTCCGTAACGTTGGCGAAGATCAAGTCGAAGGCCTAATCGTGATGTCTATCGATGATGGTGTGTCCGCAGGCAAAAGCCTTGACTCAGCCAACGATGCGATTGTCGCGATTGTAAACTCTACCAATGAATCTCAATCGTTCAAAATCACAGGAGCGACAGGTTTCGCACTGCACACAGTTCAAAAAAGTTCAGCTGATGACACAGTGAAAGGCGCAAGCTTTGCCGCTGAAACTTTCACTGTACCTGCGTTAACAACCGCAGTGTTCGTACAAGCCCAAAATGGCGTCGTACAAGGAGCAGGTCTACCGGTTGATAACTCAGGTAAAGATGTATCTAGCATTCCGCCTTACGGCCAAACGACTGTTTACGTTCGTGGTGACATGAATGAATGGGGCGCAAGTGATGATTGGGCGATGAGCTTTGTTGCTAATGGTGTTTATTCTGTAACAGGCAACTTAGAAGCTAATAACTATGGCTTCAAGTTTTCGGATGCAGATTGGGGAACACCTAACCTTGGCTGCAACTCTCTTGAACTGGCATCTGGATCTATAGCCCTCGAGACCGCAGATGATGGGAACTGTAAGCTTAGCGTCACTGAAGCTGGCAGCTACACATTCACTCTGAATGCGATTCATGAGTTAGATGACAATGTAGAAAAAGCGGTCGTTTCAGTAATCAAGAATTAAGCCTTATGATTCTAATAAACAGATAATAAAACCAGCGAAAGCTAGCCTTTTGGGAGACGTCAGTCTCCCTTTTTTTATCCTCAATAAACTCTAATCCCAATGCACCACACCGTTGCTTTGCATCTCATCGAACAATACTCAGTGTTAAGTGATAGACGAGCCACCTTAGTTCTTAGTAGAAAGCATAACGACTTCGAGTGAGCGTCTAATTTAAGTGTGTGTGAAATTTAGGAAGCCGAGTTTAGATTTAGGTTGGTAAATGAAATGGCGATGCGTCAATAGAGTTCGTATTCAGCTTTTTGAGAGGATTAAAATAGACAAGAGTGTTTTAATCAGCAGTGAGTAAATCAAGACCATAAATAGCCAAGAACGTCCATTTATATTAGCAATTGATTATTATGTGTACGTCAGTAGTTATTTAAACCCCAAGTATTCAGTGATTGTAAATGTTATTTTTTACTTATTGCAGGCAATAAAAAAGGCCCCTAGTTAGGAGCCCTTCTCTTTATATCAATAGGTATTTACAAACTCGTCGACTACTTTTTATTAACGGCTTTTACAAATACTTCTTGCGCGCCTTCAATACCTAGTGCTTTTGCTTCATCTAATAAGCTCAGAGCTTTCGGAATATTGTCTTCAGTTACAGCCGTTTGAATCGCATTGTGATAGTAGGTTTGCGTTTCAGGTTGAATGGTATCGATCTTAGCAACCGCTGGTTTAGCGTTAGATTCGCTGCTCGATGAACCAAACGAGAAGAAACTCGCTCTATCGATAGTCACTTCTATTTTGCCGACATTACCGTTTGGAATTGGAATATCTTTCACTTCTGGTAAATAGTTACCACGACCTTCAGCATCTAAACGAGCAGGATGGATCACATCTGTAAAACCACCAATCTCTTGCTGGTCAGTGTAAACCACTAAGAAAACCGAATCTTCTGTACGTGGTGGGAAGAACTCTTTTTCAGCAACAAGTCTATTGCCCAAGTGCATTCTAGGCTTCTTATATTCAAAGTCGCTTTGGCCGTAGCTTTCTAACTCTTTACCATTTTTGTCGTAGATTACTGCACGTGGGACAAATGCTGTATCTCCAATCAAACTAGAAATTGTTAATGAATACTCGCCACGATTCGCAGGAAGCTCAACTGCAACCACAGGGCTATTAATCGATTGGTAGTTCAGGTGTTGGCTTTCTGGCGTAACATCAAAAATTACAGAACTCGGTAATTTCATTGCTGCAAACTGAAGTCCAGCAATAGAATTTACTTGTTCAGCCTGCGCCACTTGCACTTGCTCGACTACTTGTGCAGATTGACAACCGGCTAACGCAACACAGCCGCTCAACATTAGAGCTTTAAAATACATAACCCTTCCTTTTTGTTATTTTTTTAAGAAATTTACTAACTTTAATTACCACAAAGAGAACTATTCACCTAGGGAACGATCAATTTATTTGTACATTCCTTAAAAAAATAGCCGACGCGAGCCGGCTATGAATTAGGACAGTTTAGGATTTGTTAAGCTAGGTGTTTACCACCACGCTTCTACTTGGATACCAGCTACGTATTCAGTATCTTCATTTGTACCAAATGCGTTGTCATTTTCAGTATCTAGGATGTAAGAACCGTAAACACGGATTTCAGGACGAGCCCAGAAGCTGTCACCCATAGCCCAAGCTTGAGCTACTGTGAATTTAGCGTTACCAAAGTCTTCTACACCAGTACCAGCGCTGTTGATTTTCTCACCAGCGTTGTAACCAGCTTCAAATACTGTACGCATTGTGTCGTTCCACTTGTACATTGGACGAGCCACTACAGAGTACTGATCGATGTCTTGTTTAGAAGCACCAATTTCAGAACCAGCTAGGTAAGCAAGTTGGTGACCCATTTCCCATGATTCGCCCAGGTTCATAACACCCCAGTTGATCAAGCGGTAACCCGTTGCATCATTTTGGTCGCCTGAACGGTCGTAGTATGCGCCAGCACCCCAGAAGTTAGCAGCTTGAACACCGTAGCCGTTAGTACCGTACTGTAATACAGTTTGGTTAAAGCCATTATCCATACCTTGGTGGATAATACCTGTAACTAGTAGACCGTCATCACCTTTAACTGATTGACCATCAGTTGAAGTAGCGAAGTTGTACGCCATCGCAACTTCTAGAGAAGCGTCAGACCAAAGGCCAATGTTAGCTAAACGAACATCAGCAATGTAGCCAGTTACATCTTCAGATTCTTTACCAACTACACCCCATGTAGGAGTGTCACCTGGATTCGTACCTGCAACCCAACCGTACTTGTCCGTATCAGATGTTTGAGAACCATTATCTTGAATCAATGCAACAGACAGTTTCTGGTCGCCAATTGATAGGTTCTCAACACCGCCACCAGTACCAGAAGTGTTCAAGAAGTAGAAGTCAGTAATGTGGATGTCTTTACGTTGGTAGTATGTTTTACCAGCCCAAATAGTCGCTTCTTTATCAGAAGTAATCAGACCTTTCGCTTTAACAGCAAATTGTGCAACGTTGAAGTCAGCATCTTCCCAACCATTTTCGCCTGGAGCACCAGATGCGATCATCGATTCAATACGCCAAGTTTGCTCACCTGTTTTTAGCTCTTCAGCAAAACCAAACTCAGAGTAGTTGTCATTTTCGTTACCTAGACGACCAATACCGTTTTTATTAACAGATACGTCACCAGAACCGCTTGCACTGATACCAGTACCAGCACGCATGTAACCATTAAAATCTACAGCGAACGCAGAGCCAGCAGCTAATGTAGTTGCCACTGCAGCAGCAATCAAACTTACTTTTTTCATTCTTAACTCCATTAAGGACGATTTATTTTAGGTTTTTATATTTTTGCTCTCTTGCGGCAACCAAAGGCAGTAATGGCGGACGTAAGATAGAGAGGTTTAGGGTTTCCCCTGATTCGTTTCAACGGAGTCAATATTAAGAGGGGATGACAAGTTTGACTTCCTCCACCCCTCACTTAATTAAGGGGGACTAGAGGGGAGTAGAAAATATACAGAATGGTGTTTTAAAGAGGTAGATCACTTAATCTAGGAGGAGTAGGCAGCACTCAGATCTAATTATTCAGCATAAGTGAGATCTACTTCAAATATATAATTTGAACTTCATCGATGAATTATTTTTTTCATCGTAATTATTATGTGAAGTTGCTTGACCTTACTGTGACAAAGCTTTTTACTAATAGTTCACTGATGTTGATAAACGAACAAGAAATCAAGCAATGACTAGAACGCTCGCTCGCCCTTATCCGCTAGGCGCAACGCTAGGTAACACTGGCTGTAACTTCTCTATTTATTCTCCTGACTGTAAATCCCTCTCCCTCGCATTATTCGATGAGAATGACGAATTTGTTACTTATAAACTAGACAACGAATACGCTGATATTAGATATGTGTTTGTTGAAGGCATAAAAGCAGGACAAAAATACGGTTTCCTTGCTGAAACTGATGAAGGCCCGATCCTGCTTTCAGACCCTTACGCTAAAGCAATCAGCGAACCACTCGATTACGTCACGCCATATAACAATGAAAAGAGCTTTTCGATGGCAAAATGCCTTGTTGTTGATGACACCTTTGATTGGCAAGACGTAGAAAAGCCACGTATCAGTCGAGAAGATACCGTTCTTTTTGAAACCCATGTAAAAGGCCTCTCTCAACTTCACCCAGAGGTAGCAACCAACACCAAAGGTCGTTACATGGGCTTGGTTAGCCCTGAAATGCTAGCGTTCTACAAACAGCAAAACATCAACTCTCTACAACTTTTACCTATTGCTGCGTGTATGCATGAACCTCATCTTCTAGACATGGGGAAAGTGAACTACTGGGGCTACAACCCATACCTGTTCATGGTGCCAGATCCTCGTTATGCCGAGAAAGATGCCGTGACCGAGCTAAAGACAGCAGTTCGCGAGCTACACCGTAATGGTATTGAAGTCATTCTCGACGTGGTCTACAACCACACAGCTGAAGGCGGCGAAGGTGGTACCACCTTCAACCTAAAAGCTCTAGATAGCCGCTACTACATTAAACATGGTTGTCATTACGCAAACTTCACTGGTTGCGGTAATACGGTCGACCTTACTCACCAGCCAG
The DNA here is from genome assembly GCF_030397615.1 of Vibrio sp. 14N.309.X.WAT.E.F5. Classification (NCBI taxonomy): domain Bacteria; kingdom Pseudomonadati; phylum Pseudomonadota; class Gammaproteobacteria; order Vibrionales; family Vibrionaceae; genus Vibrio; species Vibrio sp. 14N.309.X.WAT.E.F5. Next base: position 100,640 of record NZ_JAPNXR010000003.1, read on the forward strand.
CACTGAACTTAGTCATGGATACGCTTCGTTACTGGGTCAGCGAATTCCAAGTTGATGGCTTCCGCTTTGATCTGGCAGCAACGCTGGGGCGCGAAGGTGATAACTACAACCCTGAAGCTGCTTTCTTCAAAGCCGTTGCTCAAGATCCAGTACTCAAAGAAACCAAGCTCATCGCAGAACCATGGGATATCGGCCCGAACGGCTATCAGGTGGGTAATTTCCCACTCGGTTGGAATGAGTGTAACGACAAGCTCAGAGACATCACTCGCAGCTTCTGGCGCGGTGATCAAGGCTACCTGAAAGAGTTTGCAACTCGCTTGATGGGATCTCGAGACATCTACAGCGCCGCGCATTGGCCGTACAAACTCACCGTCAACTACATCACGTATCATGATGGCTTCACCATGCAAGACCTTGTCTCTTACAAGCACAAGCACAATGAAGAGAATGGTGAGAACAATCGTGATGGACATGGTGACAACCGCTCAGACAACTATGGTGTCGAAGGGGAAACTGAAAACCTACTGGTAATTGCGACTCGTGAAAAACAAAAGCGCAACTTTATGGCGAGCTTGTTATTCGCCTTTGGTATTCCACATATTCTGACCGCAGATGTACTCTCTCACTCTCAAAAAGGCAACAACAACGCCTACTGCCAAGATGGTGTAACCAGTTGGTTAAACTGGGAAGACTCAGAGCGTAAAACCTACTTCAAGAGTTGGTTGTCGGAAATGATTGCGGCACGTCAACAGTACATGGTGCCATTTATTAAGGCATTCAGCGGTGAAAAGCGTAACTCTAACCGCATCTTCTGGAGCCGTGTTGATGGCACACTCATGGAACATGATGATTGGAACCGTTTGAGCTCAGTGGCGTTGCATTTAGGGATCGGTAAAGATGGTGATGAGTTGATTTACTTGATCAACCAAACCAATGCACCAGCTCGCTTTACGTTACCAAGTGATCGAGACCAAAACTGGGTGACTATCTGTGATACCAATTTACGAAACGTAAAACCGGGTCATGCAGAAGGTGAAATGCTGCTATCGCCGACTTCAATGGCTATTTTGCACTATTCACCAGCCAAGACTAATTTGATTTGATTTGATTTGATTTAGGTTAAAAGCTCAGTCAGCTTAATAAAACATCAAAAACCATAGGAGCCAGTTATATTTATAGCTGGCTTTTTTGTTAGCTGAATATCACAGAAATCATCCTTTTATATGGAATCATTTGCATTGATGTGATTACGAAAACTGTTTAGTATGGCCGTACTATAAAAATGAATCTATAACGTCTTTGGATATCATGGCTTTACCTAAAACACTTATTCGGCTTTTCAAACCTTACGTACTCTTATTAACCGGAGGAATGCTCTATCTCGCAGCAACGCAATTGAGCCAAGCAGAGAACTCAGCAGAATCTCAATCATCTTCAAACATCCGCATTGCCACCTCAATTATCAAGTCCAATATCGAAGCGACCTTCGGCAAATTGTATTTCTTAGAAACTAGCCTTGGTGACATAAAAACAGGGGCAGTAAACAGCGATAAATTTGTTGAATTAAGTGGAAACATTCTAAAAAGAACACCTAACTTTGCCGATATTATTCGTTACCAACCTCAATCTAAGCAGTACATCTCGACTCGGGGTATCCCACTCTCGGCAAGCCAAATTTCAGCGATTGAATGGCAACCTTTAGATACCGTCGTCGATGATTTCTATATATCTTCTATTTACCAAAAGCCTGATGACCGCTGGGTGTTCGCAGTCAAACATACCGTGCCTAAGCTCAATGAAGAAATATGGATAGAATTTGATTTGCTGCATACCACACAAGGCTTAAGAGACTTAAAAACACTCGATAACGGCTACGTGTTTGTTGTTGATAGAACCACAGAACGACTCGTATTCCACCCAGACCCGAAACGCGTGGGCTCCAAATCAATCAGCTATCATGCAGGGATCAGTCACTTATTATCTTTAGGTCAACTAAAGGGTAATCATGAGTACTACTATCAGGATAATTTCAAAGTCTCGGTGTTTGACGCTGACAACAGCCTCAATTGGGTATTCATTGCCGGTACGGATAGAAAAGACATTCTCACCAGCTCTCACCAGTTTACTCTGACCGGTATTGTTATCGGATCGCTTTTGCTGCTTTGGGTTGTAGCCAGCTATCTGATTCACCGACTTAATTCTGAACTATCTTCGCTTAATCGAGTGAACGATCTGGTGAGTTTTAAAGATCAATTAAAATCGATAATCAATAGCTTCACCTATCACAACGGTATTCAGTTTTGCCTGTATCAAGCCGAGTGCCACTCGTTCTGCACCATTGATTATCACGGTAATAAGTCAATTGTTCACATAGACCAAGCATTTGCAGACAGCTTCTTTCCAGAGCAGTTAACCTATCAAAATGGCAAGTATGCCGATGTATTGGCGCGAAAACTCAAGATCCACCAACGCCACTATTGCATCCCACTTCATGCTCGTAAGCAGCTTATCGCGGTGATTTACATCAACAGTCGACTTCCGATCAATAAATCTATTCTGCGTATGATCCGTAGTTACGCCGAAGTATCGTTATCTAATTTATTAATTCACCTACAAGTTAGCTGTAAAGACTTGATGACCCAACTCGACAATAAAGCGCATTTTGATGAAGCTTTACGGATACATTCGTCTGAACCCGATACCTGCGTTGCTCTGCTAGATATCGATAATTTCGACCACATAAATCGAGCTTATAGTGAGTCGATTGGCGATAAAATGATCACGCTGACCGCAGAAATCTTACGTTCCCATTTCCCAAAACCCAAAGGGATCTGTCTATCTCGCTTAAACGAAAAAGAGTTTGGGATCGTATTCAAGGCCAATAGTGCGCAAGACGCGAAACATCAGCTTGATCAGTGTCGATTAAGCATCGCAGCCAAAACCATCGAAGCGCCTGAGATAACACTCTCACTCAGCGTGAGCATTGGGTTTTCGCAGGTTGAAGGGGCAGTCGATGCCGCTTTAGCTTTGGCTGAACAATCTAAATTGATTGCACAACAGCTAGGAAAGAACAGAGTGGAAGGCCATATTAGAGCTGTCGCGCAAGCTTCATAAACCACCGCAGACTTCCGTGTACACATAAAGCACCTAGGATTTAACCTCCAGGTGCTTTTGTTTTTGTATAAAGTCATTACAATGCGCCTTCGATACGACAACGCCCTATCACTTTCTAACGACACGAATCTTATGAAGCTCAGCAACCGACTGCAAACTCTCCACTCTCTTGTCAGCAATGACTACCAACACATTTGGGATTGTTGCTGTGATCACGGTTTTTTGGGGGTTCAACTGTTGTCAGATAACAAAGCCCCTCAGATTCACTTTATCGATATTGTTCCTTCTCTTATGAACGAGCTTGAAGGTAAGTTAACGCGTTATTTTCCTCAAGATAACAACGTTGAGCAACACAAGCAGAGTCAGTGGACAGTCTATTGTTTAGATGTCGCAGCCATTCCGCTGGATAAGCACACTGGCAGACACCTCGTTATAATTGCTGGTGTGGGTGGCGATCTAACTCAAAAACTCGTCGACGACATTCATCGCCAGCATCCAGACAAAGATATTGATTTTTTGCTTTGCCCAGTGCATCAGCAATTCGAACTAAGAAGCCATTTAAAAGCGCTCAAGTTCGGCCTTATTGACGAAGTATTGATTGAAGAAAACCGTCGTTACTACGAGATTTTATTGGTGAGTAATAACCAAGGTGATGCAGAAAAAAGCCAAAACGTTAGCGAAATATCAAACGTCGGTGACAAGATCTGGACACCAAGTAGTGATAAGAAAATGAAGGTATCACAGCAATACAAAGCCAAAACATTGCAGCACTACTTACGTATCCATCAAGGACAAGAGAAGCAAGGTAAGCCTAGCGAAGTGAAGCACATCATTGATGCTTACCAAGCGATTTAGCCCTCACCTGTCCTGCATATAGCATTGGTTCTGATGCCACTAGATTATAGTAAGTACTAACTCTATCGCTTACCTCTGATAAAGCCGACTCAATAAAAAAGCCGATAGTTCATTGAACTGTCGGCTTTTTTATTGCTATCAATTTGGTTTGAGCTTACTGCTCTTGTTTCTTGTGAACCGCATCAGGCTCATCAGTCGTTTCAACCCCATAAACCGTATCAAGATAGTCGTCTTTTTCTTTCCACGTGTTATTCAACCAACTGTGGAAACGGCGTTTAAACGCTTTATCTTCAAAATAGTTACCGTTGACGTTCTCATCCATTGGGTGCAATTTAATACGTACGACCACCTTCTTCATCTTACCCTTCAGCATGTCTTCAAACGGAGAAGTCTGATTCTCTGGGTAGGCCAAAGTAACGTCGACAATACCATCTAATATTGGGCCCATTGCAGATAGAGCAAACGCCACACCGCCGGTTTTCGGTTTTAGTAGGTGTCGATAAGGTGTCTTCACTGTCGATAGCTTCTCGTGGTTAGCACGCGTTCCTTCGACAAAATTGACCAATGTTGTCGGAGCAAGTTTGAACTTGGTACACGCCTTATTAATCGCATCAAAATCATCATTACGACGTTCTGGGTTGCGCAATAAAAACTCACGTGAATGGCGTTTCATGAAAGGCATGTCTAAGCCCCAGCAGGCCAGACCGACAAAAGGAACATACAACAGTTCGTGTTTAAGGAAGAACTTAGTCATCGGCATCTTGTCTTTCAAAATAGAAGACAAAATAACAATATCCGCCCAGCTTAGATGATTCGACATCATCAAATACCACTGCTTGGTAGAGATATCTTCCCCACCTTCAACTTGCCACTCGATATCGTTATTAACGTTAAGCATCCATAAGTTAAGAGAAGCCCAGCACCAGAACGTGAAATTGGCTAAACGAGTACACACTTTTTGAACCGGATGTATCGGGAGAATCAGTTTGATGAGGCCAAAGAAACTGACGGTAAAAGCCGTCATAGCAGTATTGATTGTCACGAACAAAACGTTCAAGACCATACGAAGATTATCAAGCATAAAACAAGGCTATATTGAGATCGAAAGCCGCCATTATACTCATCTGTAAATTATTCTCTTCAGTTATTGGTGGAATCGTTCAAGGGTCAAACCACTCATTGAGTTTGATCAAGCTCAGTTCAAAACTAGCCATAACCAAGTCATCACGCCCCAACCTTCAAATGAAAACAAAAAGACAATCAAGAGTCATTAAGACACTTATCGGTATGGGTGCTTTTGACTCTATTGAAAGTGATTTCCTTTACAAATACAGTATTGATAAGCATTCTCATTATTGGCATGGTACATGCAACTCCAAAAAGTAAGATAGTTGAGTATCCTTAATGAGATAACTTCTCTAAATAAAGGTGATGATATGACAGATATTCCTCATGGCTTAGTAACCGGAAAAGTCGTACACAAGACCGAATGGACGGAGCAACTGTTCTCTCTTCAAGTCAGTGCGCCAGTCTCGCTCTACCAAGCAGGGCAGTTCACTAAGCTGGGATTACGTAACAGTGAAGGCGAGTTTGTTAGACGTGCTTACTCAATGGTGAATGCGCCAGAGCACGAACACGGTCATCAGTCGCTTGAGTTTTTAATTGTTAAGGATCAAAACGGTCAGCTCTCTCCTCAACTTCATCAATTGAAGGTAGGCGACGACATCTTTGTCGGTAAAGACCCAAGTGGGTTCATGACATTAGAGGAGATCCCAGAGATCGCAGATGATCTATGGATGCTTTCAACCGGAACGGCCGTAGGCCCTTTTATCTCTATGCTCGAAAGCCTGTTGATAGAACAACAAGGCAAAGTAGATTTCAAAAAAACAACGTCGTTCAACAACCTTGTGCTGGTTCACGCTGTAAGAACAGAGCAAGACCTCACGTATCAAGACCGAATCAATCAACTCGTTGAACACTTTCAGGGGAAACTTAAGTATGTGCCAATTATTTCTAGAGAATCAGTCACCGGAACTTTGCGCGGACGAATCCCAAGCTTGTTACTTGGAGGCGACCTTGAACGAGCCTCGTCTATCACTATCAACCAAAGACATAGTTTCTTCTATCTTTGCGGTAATCCCCAAATGGTTCGAGACACGAGCGAAGCACTAATATCGTTGGGATTACAAAAACACTTACGCAAGAAGCCAGGTCAATTTAGTAGTGAGAACTATTGGTAATCCTGACTGCTAATTTCAATACATAAGTAAAAACACAGTTCGAAAAGAGGTTTTATATGAGTCATTTACGTATTCCGTCACACTGGAAAATTCAACGTTCCACACCATTTTTCACCAAGGACAACATACCAGCTGCGCTTCTCAACCATCACAACACCGCAGAAGGCGTATTCGGCCAGATCTGCGTAATGGAAGGTACCGTCACCTTCTATGGCTTTGCCGATGCCGACGCAACGGAACCAGAAAATGTTATCACGATCCAAGCTGGGCAATTTGCCACAAGCCCACCTCAATATTGGCATCGAGTGGAACTGAGTGACGACGCGCAATTCAACATTAACTTCTGGTCAGAAAAAGAGACCAAGAAGATGTTCAACACCCGAAAGTAAGATCCATTCAATATTGATGAACTTATAAGCAAGCTACTTCGTAATGTGATTTTCAATGTTCAAAAAGTGATGATAGAAGATCAAATAACCATAGTAATTACAATGATTAATGGTGATAGACAAGAGAAAAAAACTCTAGCACACTGGACAAAGTTATTAGTTTTAATCCCGTTTCAGGTAATGAATAAGTGGATTATTTATATTTTAGGTAAGAGAGGAAGCCATGCTCAACATTGCTTTTTTTAGCTCAAAATCATACGACGAAAAATCATTTGAACTTGCAAAAGGCGAACTCAACGCCGAGTTCCATTTTCATGATTTTCGACTCACTACAACAACAGCAAAAATGGCGCACGACAACGAAGTGGTTTGTGCGTTTGTAAACGACGACCTATCTCGAGATGTGCTAGAGATTCTAGCGAAAGGCGGCACTAAGCTGATTGCGATGCGCTGTGCTGGCTTTGATAAAGTCGACCTAGACGCAGCCAAAGAGTTTGGTCTGCAAGTGGTTCGCGTTCCTGCTTATTCACCAGAATCGGTAGCAGAACACACGGTCGGCATGATGATGTGTTTGAACCGTAAACTACACAAAGCATACCAACGTACTCGTGATGCGAACTTCTCCCTTGAGGGTTTGGTTGGCTTTAACTTCCACGGTAAAACTGTTGGTGTAATTGGTTCAGGTAAAATCGGCCTAGCTACCATGCGTATTCTGAAAGGTTTAGGCATGAACATCCTATGCTACGACCCGTACCCGAACCCATTGGCAAAAGAACTGGGCGCTAAATACGTTGAGCTCGACGAGCTTTATAAAGAGTCTGACGTGATTTCTCTGCACTGCCCAATGAGTAAAGAGAACTACCACCTATTAGATGCAACGGCATTTGGCAAAATGAAAGATGGCGTGATGATCGTCAACACCAGTCGTGGTGAGTTGCTTGATTCAACCGCTGCAATTGAAGCGTTGAAACAGAGCAAGATTGGCGCGCTTGGCCTTGATGTCTACGACAACGAAAAAGAACTGTTCTTCCAAGACAAATCTAACGATGTGATTGTGGATGACGTATTCCGTCGCTTATCTGCTTGTCACAACGTATTGTTCACAGGTCACCAAGCCTTCTTAACTAAAGATGCTCTGTTCAACATTGCCAATACAACACTAACCAGTATTGATGCCTTCTTTACAGGCAACACCAGCGGCAACGAACTGGTTTAACAACAACTTGAGTTAATAGCAGACTGAGTTAGTAATAGACTCAATCTAGAAATAGAAAGCCACGCTAATTCTTAATGAACAGCGTGGCTTTTCGTTTATGCGATTATCGAAAAGAAATACTAGACGCAGAAGTGACAATCCTCGGTATCCAAACCATAAACGCCTTTGCGAATGGCCAGATGTTCTGCACCTGCCTTCACGCCCATATGATAGCCTGCGTCCAGAACAGTTTGATCCATAGTGAGTCGCTTAACCGCGAACGCTTCCGGTGGCGCAATCACCTTGATGGTCGCATCTTTTGGTGGATTACGAATAAACTCCAAAGACTGGTTATAGTTTTCAGCTCGCACCGCCATCGACTCTGCAATATTAGGGAATTTCTTTAGCAGCTTTTTCAGCATCCACTGATACTTCTGCGGTTTCATTCGGTAGCTAAGTGGGTGAGAAAGAATCACGGTAATGTCTCGCGCACCACGGCGATAAGCTTCACGAACTGGAATTGAATCGGCTACACCACCATCGGTATAACAGCCACCAGAGAAACACGGAGTTTCACGATAAGCGATAGGTAGAGCCGTTGTTGCTTCAACCACATTAGAAAGGTTTTCTGGCTTAATGTGATAGTAATCGGCACTGCCTGTATCGACGTTAGTTACAGCAGCAATTAAAGGAACACTTGAGAACAGCTGACCGCAATCGAGTGGGTAACGTTGGTTAGATTCATCCCACAACCATTTAACGTCGACCAAATTGCCACCTTTAGCAAAGCGAGCAGGATTAAAGAACGTCTTATCGGTCGCCATGGTAGTAATCACGTTGTAGCTGCGTTTAGGCGCTTGAGATAAGTAACCAACTAGATTCGACACACCCGCAGATACGCCAATGGCAAAATCATAAGGACGGAAATCGTCTTGCATAAAGGCGTCCAAAACTCCGGCAGCGAAGATGCCTCTCATTGCCCCACCTTCAACAATTAATGCGCTTTTACTCATCTCAAACTCTATTACTTTATAAACTGATAGCCGTAGGATAATCCCGTCCATGTTATAAAGATAATGGGATGTGTTTATCAGTTCGATAGGTAAAAACTATCAATAGAAATGGGGCTAATTTTCCAGTAATTGGTACTACTTACATGACTCACCTAATACACAGCATGATCAAAAAAGGCCGCTGAGTGATTCACTCAACGGCCTTCCGACTAATTAAACGAGTTTATTGATTACGACTTAAATTCACTCACGTCGATTTCAAGCAGTTTACCAATACCTTCACCGTATGCTGGGTCGGCTTTGTAACAGTGTCTTAGGTGGCGCAGTTGAATCTCTTTAGGCACGCCGCCTAGGTTACGCGCTGTGTTATCAAACAGAATCGCTTGTTTCTCTGGCGTCATCAGACGGAACAGGTCACCCGGTTGCGAGAAGTAATCTTCATCTTCGCGGTGATCCCAGTGCGCTGCAGCACCATCTAGGTTCAATGCTGGCTCTGCAAAGTCTGGTTGCTCTGCCCATTGGCCTTCGTTATTTGGTTCATAGCCAAGTGTGCTACCAAAGTTACCATCAACACGCATCGCACCATCACGGTGGTAGCTGTGTACAGGACAACGAGGTGCGTTTACTGGGATGTGCTGATGGTTGACACCCAAACGGTAGCGCTGTGCATCACCGTAAGCAAACAGACGGCCTTGTAGCATCTTGTCTGGGGAGAAGCTGATACCCGGAACCACGTTCGCCGGGTTGAATGCAGACTGCTCCACTTCAGCGAAGAAGTTTTGTGGGTTACGGTTCAATTCAAACTCACCCACTTCAATCAATGGGTAATCTGCGTGTGGCCAGATCTTAGTAAGGTCGAACGGGTTGTAAGACACTTTCGCTGCGTCCGCTTCTGGCATCACTTGTACTTTCAACGTCCATTTAGGGAAGTCTTGGTTGTCGATGCTGTCTAGCAAATCACGTTGGTGGCTCTCGCGATCATTACCGATCAATTGTCCGGCTTCTGCATCAGATAAGTTCTTAATACCTTGCTGAGATTTGAAGTGGAATTTCACCCAGAAACGCTCGTTGTCTGCGTTAATAAAGCTGAACGTGTGGCTACCAAAACCGTGCATGTGGCGGTAAGTAGCAGGAATACCACGGTCACTCATTACGATGGTGACTTGGTGAAGCGCTTCAGGTAGAGAGGTCCAGAAATCCCAGTTGTTCTTCGCGCTGCGCATATTGGTGCGAGGGTCACGCTTAACCGCATGGTTTAGATCTGGGAACTTAAGAGGATCACGAAGGAAGAATACTGGGGTGTTGTTACCCACCATATCCCAGTTGCCTTCTTCAGTATAAAACTTCAATGCAAAGCCACGGATATCACGCTCAGCATCGGCGGCGCCGCGCTCACCGGCAACCGTAGTAAAACGTGCAAACAGGTCGGTCTTTTTGCCTATTTCAGAAAACAGTTTTGCCTTAGTGTATTTGGTAATGTCGTGCGTAACAGTAAATGTACCGTAAGCGCCTGAACCTTTCGCGTGCATACGACGCTCTGGAATGACTTCGCGGTCAAAATGCGCCATCTTTTCTAAAAACCAAACATCTTGAAGAAGTTGAGGACCGCGCTTACCCGCAGTTTGAACATTCTGGTTATGAGCAACAGGACAACCCGCAGCTGTAGTTAGTTTTTTACTCATGATCTATTCCTTAAGGTGCAAAGGTGCAGCAATAGTGAGTGCACCTTGATATTTATACTGGCTTCCTTTCAAAAGCCCCTAAAATACTATGGATATAGAATAGACCTCTAATGGCATAAAATATAATCGTTTCTATTTATCGTTATAATCTATAAAACCTATTAAACGACTGATTTAAGAATCATATTCTAAGGCACTGACTAATCGAGTATTTTCCTTCCTAGTTTAAGCGTCGCTGCAATATTCCTAGCCGTTCTTGTCAGATTGTTTTCCGCCTCCTGCAGAACTTGGTCAAGTGACTGAGGAGAACGTACCGTACCAAACAAGCTGCTCATTTCATCATAAAGAGCTTCTACTTCAGTTCCCAATGAGCCAGCAATACCTATGGTTGGAATACCTTGTAAACTCGCGCGTTTAGCAATTCCGTAAGGTGTTTTGCCTTGCAGAGTTTGGTTGTCCATTTGCCCTTCGCCAGTAATCACAAGGTCGGCACCTTTCAACACGTCATCAGCTTGTAAGACATCCAGTACCATCTCGATACCGGGTTTGATTTGCATGTTAAATAGCAAACCAAGCCCCATCGGTGTGCCACCAGCCGCGCCATAACCCACGCGGCTGTGAACAGGATCATCACCACCAACGCAACCTTGCGATTCAGCAATTTGAGCAAAATTCGCTAGCGCCTTATCAAGCAGTAAGACTTGTTCAGGCGTAGCCCCTTTTTGTGGGCCGAATATATGGCTGGCGCCGTTATCACCACACAATGGATTATCAACATCGCATGCCACAATCAATTCGACATCTGCACAGCGCAAATCTACGCCAATAAGGTCTATTGATACGAGTTCTGCAAGTGCAGCACCACCTCTGCCAATTTCTTGTCCATTATCATCAAGTAAGCGCCCACCTAGAGCTTGAACAATACCTGCACCACCGTCGTTGGTCGCACTGCCACCCAATCCAAGAATGATGGTTTGAGCACCCTGCTCTATCGCTTCTAATATCAGCTGTCCTGTCCCAAAAGACGAAGCAACCAAAGGATCACGCTGCTCTGGCGTCAGCAAGTCCAAACCAGACGCAGCAGCTATCTCTATCAAAGCCGTTCTCTTGGAGCTCTGAACTGACGGTTCTGACATCGCCCAATCAGCATGAACCAATTCACCCAACGGCCCTTCAACTTGATGTGTTCGCTTTTGCCCTGCTAAGCCTTGCAGTAACACATCGACCGTACCTTCACCGCCATCGGCCAAAGGTAAGGTCACATAGTCAGCGTCTGGGAAGATTTCACGAAAGCCCTTTTCAATGCACGCCGCCACCGATACAGCAGTTAGAGATTCTTTAAACGAGTCTGGTGCAATAACAATTTTCATAGAGGTTGATCCGTAAGTGTTACCAATGAGCTTAAAAAAGAGAAATCACACCAAATAGTATAAAAGCTCCCTAATTAGTACGCCCCAAAGCTGCCATTTGTTGTGACGTCCCTTTTAGTTTTGACGACGGTAAAAGCGAGATCCGTAAAGTTACTGTTCCTTAATATCTCCACATTTTGCAAAGTTGGCACGAACCAACAATCAATTGACCACAGATATTTGATTGAAATCCAATATGGATCACACCATTTGTTCCACATTACGGAATTTATCAGTCTTTTTGTTTCACTTTTTAACCAGTTAACAGTTATTAGAGAAAAACTTAATAAGGAAATATTTCGTAACTTTGCTCACAGAATATTTTCGGAATAACAACAATAATTCATTCCGTATTATGGAATTCAACTTATCGGAGAACACAGATGCCTTTAGTATCAACTGAAAAACTACAACAAGAATACGAACGAATCCTTTTGGCTCGCGACATGAAACCAGAAATGGCAACCAAGCTTGCGGCTGGTTTTGTTGAGATGGCAAACGAAGGTACTTACTCGCATGGCATCAACCGTTTTCCAGTGTTCATTGACCAAGTAGACAAAGGTCAAATCAAATTAAATGCTGAACCAGAATGCGTTAACAGTATGGGTGCATTAGAGCAATGGGATTGTAACTACGGCCCTGGCGTTCTTAACGGTCTTATCTGTGCAGAGCGTGCCATGGAATTGGCTCGTGACTACGGCATTGGCATGGTCGGTATGCGTAATTCTAACCACTGGATGCGTGGCGGTGCTTACGTATTGAAAATGGCTCGCGAAGGTTTTGCAGGAATTGCATCAACCAACTCAATCGCAGTGATGCCAGCATGGGGTGGTAAAGATCACCGTGTTGGTTCAAACCCTCTCATCATGGCGGTTGCGGGCGATCCGCCGGTGGTTGTTGACTGTTCAATGAGCCAATTTTCTTACGGCCAGTTACAAAACTTCGTGCTTGCTGACAAAGAGCTCCCTGTTGTTGGTGGCTTTGACAACGAAGGTGAACTCACTAAAGACCCGCATGTACTTTGGGAAAACAAACGCCTACTTCCAATGGGTTTCTGGAAAGGTTCATCAATGGCCATCGTACTAGACATGATGCTAACGGCAATCACTGGCGGCCACTCAGTACCAGCACTGACTGAAGATATGGGTGGTGAGTTTGGTGTATCTCAATTCCTTATCGCTATCGACCTAAGCAAAACAATGGATCAAAGCACTTACGCACAAGAGATGAAGCGCATCCGTGATTACGTGCTTGAGTCAGAGCCTGCAGAAAGTGGCTCAGTGATGATTGCTGGTTCTGAAATTGAAAACTTCATCAAGAAACACGAAGCAGCTGGCGGCATTGAAATTAACGATGGAATTTGGGAACAAATTACGTCTCTGTAATTAGCCAAAGGTAGGGAAAGCGTTATGCAAAGTGTATTAAAGAGTATTTGGAAAAGTATCGATGTCATCATGGCGGTCATTCTGACCTGTATGGTTGCGCTCGTATTTACTAACGTAGTTTTACGTTATGGCTTTTCTTCTGGTCTTCGTCCCTCTGTAGAACTATCTCGCCTTGGTCTTGTATGGGTTGTCATGCTCGGTGCCGCCGTTGTGCTGCGCCGAGGTGAACACCTCGCTGTTGCGGAGTTTTCTGAACGACTCTTCCCAAAAGCAGTACCCGTATTAAGACGTATCTGCTGGGTAATAGTACTGATTTCTGTCGGCATGCTTTACGTCGGTTCATACCGTCAAATGATGTCTAACTGGTCAGATATTTCTCAGCTTACAGGGCTTCCTTCAGCATTATTTTACTTAGCCGGTGTGGTGTCAGGTTTGTTAATGGGCGTGATTGCCTTTATGCGAATCTTCAAGCCCGACTGGCAGCTAGATAGCTTAGATGAGGAGAAAGAATAATGACGTTAGCCATTTTCTTATCGGTATTGATTGTCTCAATCTTACTTGGTCTTCCTGTTGCGTTTGCACTGTTATTGTCTTCAATGGCGCTGATGCTTCACATGGACTTCTTTAGTGCAGACATTCTTGCGCAGTCTTTAATTAATGGTGTCGACAGTTTCACTCTGCTTGCCATTCCATTCTTCCTCATTGCGGGTGAAGTAATGGCATCGGGTGGTTTGTCGCAGCGTATTGTTCGCCTAGCAACCACTTACGTAGGACACCGTCAAGGTGGCTTAGGTTACGTTGCTATCATGACTTCGGTACTGCTTGCCGGCCTTTCTGGTTCAGCTGTAGCAGATGCAGCAGCCTTGGTCAGTATTCTTTACCCAATGATGAAAGCAGCGAAATACCCAGAAGCACCTTCAATGGGCTTACTTGCTTCAGGCGGTATCATCGCACCCGTTATTCCACCTTCAATCCCTCTGATCCTTGTAGGTGTTGCTGGCGGTATCTCGATCAAAAACCTATTCCTAGGCGGCATCGTTCCTGGCCTGTTAATGGGTATGACATTGATGTTTGTATGGCGCTGGACAGTTCGCAAAGAAAACCTAGCGACATCAGAAAAAGCGACAAAAGCAGAAAAACGCGCAGCACTTAAAGATGGTGTATGGGCCTTAATGCTGCCAGTCATCATCATTGTTGGTATTCGCTTCGGCATCTTTACACCAACAGAAGCCGCGGTAGTAGCCGCAACTTACGCAATCTTCATCTCTACATTTGTGTACAAAGAGCTCTCGATTAAGAAGTTCTACCACATCGTACTGAACGCTGGTCGCTCGACCGCAATGGTTATGTTCTTGGTGGGTTGTGCAATGGTTGCAGCGTGGCTAATTACTGTTGCTCAGCTTCCTCAACAACTCGCAGAAATGTTAGGTCCACTGGTGGATAGCCCACGCCTATTAATGGCAGTAATTATGTTGCTCGTACTTTGTGTCGGCATGGTTATGGACTTGAGCCCTACGATTCTAATCCTTGTCCCCCTTTTAATGCCTGTCATCAAGATGGCTGGAATTGACCCAACGTACTTCGGCCTACTGTTCGTTATTAACTGTTCAATTGGCTTGATTACGCCTCCTGTAGGCACCGTACTAAACGTAGTGTGTGGTGTAGCGAGAGTACCAATGTCGACCGCAGTGAAAGGTGTATTGCCCTTCATCGCTGCTTACATGGCTCTGCTCACACTATTTGTCATCTTCCCAAGCATTATCACTGTGCCAATGTCGTTTGTCATTGGTTAATCCTCGACGGAGAAAATAATAATGAAAACCCTACTAAAACTTACTTTACTCGCTTCGACTATCGCAATGAGCTCTAGCGCTTTTGCCGCGACGACTCTAAAACTGGCGCACGCAGCACCAGAGTCGGATTTGCAACAAGACCTATCTTTGTTCTTTAAGAAAGAAGTTGAGGCTCGTTCAAATGGCGAAATCAAAGTAAACATCTACCCACAAGGTCAGTTGGGCAGTGATAAGCAGATGATCGATGGCTCACGTGCTGGCATCGTTGATTTAGCGATGGTTGGCTTGAACAACTACAACGGCCTAATGCCTGAATCAGCGGCCTTCACTCTGCCGTTCATGTTCCCAGATCGTCAAACAGCATACAAAGTACTGGACGGCGAACCGGGTAAAGAAGTTTTAGCTAACTTTGAAAAATTCGGTCTTAAAGGTCTTGGGTTCCCTGAAAATGGTTACCGCAACATGACCAACAACGAAAAACCTATTCGTATCCCTTCTGATGTTGAAGGCCTACAAATGCGTGTGAATGGTTCTAAAGCTCTAAACGACATGTTCAACGAGCTAGGTGCTAACCCGCAACAACTTCCAGTATCAGAACTCTACACAGCACTTGAAACAGGCGTTGTTGACTCTCAAGACCACCCAATTTCTGTAACGCTATCTTTCAAGTTTGACGAAGTACAAAAATACCTAAGCCTTACACAACACGCTTACTCACCACTCGTTCTAACAATGAACCTACGTAAGTTCGACAAGCTAACGGAAGACGAGCAAAAAATCATTGAAGAAGTCTCTGCTGAAGCAGTTGCAATGCAACGTGAGCTAAGCATTGAAAAAGAAGACAAGATGATTGCTCAACTAGAAGCGAACGGCATGCAAGTAAACCGTGACGTTGATGGTGCTGCTTTCCAACAAGCTATCCAGCCTGTTTGGAGCGCATACATCGAGAAAAATGGCGATGTGATGATCAACAAGATCAAGCTAGCAGCTAAGTAACGCGATTGAGTGCGATTGCCTAGCCCTCTTTTTAGCTGGGGAATTTAGCTAGGCAATCCGCTCGTCATTCACTCAATACAACATGGGCAAACACAATGTCTCAAGAACAAAAAACATACCAAGAATTAAAAGAACGCGTGTTCGCAGCAAACTTGCAACTTCCTAAATATGGCTTAGTGACTTTCACTTGGGGCAATGTCTCTGAAATCGACCGCGAACGTGGCGTGATTGCAATAAAACCGTCAGGTGTTGAATACGATGTAATGACGGCAGATGACATCGTTGTTCTCGATTTAGAAGGCAACCGCATTGAAGGCAAGCTGAACCCTTCAAGCGACACGGCTACGCACATTGAGCTTTATAAAGCCTTCCCAACCATCGGTGGCATTGTTCACACACACTCTCGTAATGCAACAATCTGGGCACAAGCCGGCCGAGACATTCCAGCGCTTGGAACCACACACGCCGATTACTTCTACGGTGATGTACCTTGCACTCGTCTACTAACAAAAGCTGAGATTGAGTCGGATTACGAGAAAAACACAGGCTTAGTGATCATCGAAGAATTCAACCAACGTGATATCGACCCGCAAGCAATGCCAGGTGTCATCATCGCAGGCCACGCACCATTTACATGGGGCAAGGATGGTTCAGATGCCGTGCACAATGCAGTGGTGATGGAAGAGATTGCAGCCATGGCAACAGCCACTCGCGCTATCAGTCCAGAAGTAGCGATTCAACCTGAGCTGCTAGATAAACACTACAACCGTAAACACGGCAAGAACTCATACTACGGACAGAAGTAAGGCCTCGCACATGCATAAGTCATCACCGCATAAATTGGATAAGCATAAGCTTCTGGCGTTAGATCTCGATGGGACGGTGCTCAACTCGCAACACACGATTAGCCAAGAGTTAGTCGAAGCCATCAAGCAAGTCGCTCAACACACTCATGTGGTTATCGTTACGGGCCGCCATCATGTCGCGGCAAAACCTTATTACGATCAGCTTGGTTTATCGACTCCAATAATTTGTTGCAATGGCACTTACATCTTTGATTACCAGAACGATACGGTCATTCAAGAAAACGCCATAGACAAAGAAATTGCGGCTGAGTTTATCACCCTATCTCAAGCTCATGATCTGAAGATGGTGATGTATGTGCGTGATGCAATGCTCTACTCGAGAGCACGCCCTATTGAATACATGGAAGCGCTACTGACGTGGTCTCAAACCTTTCCAGAAAGCCAGCGACCAAACATTCAAAAAGTCGACGACTTCCAACATGAAGCACAAGTTTCAGAGTATGTGTGGAAGTTTGTCGTTGAAGGTGAAGTAAACACATTCGCAGAGATTCCTTTTGTGAAAGAGAACTTCAACGGCGAACGATCTTGGATTGATCGTGTCGATTTCGCAGCAACAGGTAATAGCAAAGGCAATGCCTTGACTCGCTACATTGAGCCGCTCGGTATCAGCCTAGAGCAGTGTGTCGCGATTGGTGATAACCACAATGACATTTCGATGCTTAAAGCAGCAGGACTTGGCATCGCAATGCAAAATGCAGATGACACCGTAAAAAGCTCAGCCAACCTGATCACGCCTAAAAACAATGACGATAAGACAGGGTTAGCGACACTTTTACAAGACCTATTTAGCGCCCATTAATTTAAAGCATTGGCTTTATTAAGCTGTTTATATTTAAAGAGAATTTTTTATGTTAGTCGGAAATACTCAACCTACGCAGATCAGTAAGTCGTACCCTGTCGTTATTCAAAACGTGCTTGAGTACTTGAACAGTCTCGACCAAGAAAAACTCGCATTAGGTCGCCATGAACTCCCTGGTTTTGATTCAAAACAGGCATGGTTTGTTGTATTGGAATATGACAAAGAGCCTCTAGGAAACTTCCAACCTGAAGTCCATAAATACCATTCTGACTTGCAGATCATTCTCGAAGGTTCTGAAGTCATGGCATGGGCTATAGACACTGGCGAACACAGCAACGCACAACCTTATAACCAAGAACGTGACCTCCAATTCTACGAATATCCGGGGATTGAATTGAGCTTCATCCATGCAAAACGCAATCAATTTTACTTGTTCACGCCAAATATCGTGCACATCACCAATATTGAAAATGATGACAGCCAACCAGTAAGAAAACTGGTGGTGAAGATTCACAACGATTTACTGGAAGCCAAATAATGAATTACTACATTGGAATTGATTCTGGCGGCACTTTTATGAAAGCCGCGTTGTTTAACGCAAAAGGTGAACAACAAGGTCTTGCCCGCGTATCGGCGAGCGTCATCAACGAAAAACAAGGTTGGGTAGAACGCGACCTAAACGCACTATGGGGTAACGCTGTCGATGTCATTAAGCAGCTTTTAGAGACCACAAAAGTAGAACCGACCTCTATCAAAGGCTTGAGCATTTCAGCCCAAGGCAAAGGCGTTTACCTTCTTGATAAAGAGGGACAAAACCTCGGCCACGGTATTATGTCTTCTGACTCGCGTTCACTGCCTATCGTTAAAGAGTGGCTAGAACAGGGTAAAGCAAAAGAGATCTATCCAACCACACTGCAAACACTGTGGACAGGTCACCCTGTATCGATTATTCGCTGGATCAAAGAAAACGATGCCGAACGATACAACAACATTGGCGCAGTGATGATGTCTCACGACTACCTTCGATATCGCTTAACGGGCGAAGTCGCAGCAGAACTGACCAATATTTCAGAAAGTAATTTTTTCAACTCCATCACTGGTGAGTATGACAAAGCACTTCTGGAAACCTTTGGCATCGAAGAAATTTGGGATGCTCTACCACCCGTTGTAAAACCTCAACAGCAAGCAGGGAAAATCACTGCGGCCGTTGCTAATGAAACCGGACTAGCAATAGGTACGCCGGTGTTCGGCGGTTTGTTTGATGTGGTATCAACAGCGATCTGTTCTGGAATCAACTCTTCTGAAGATACTCTGAATTACGTGATGGGCACATGGGCGGTCACGTCTGGTATTTCAAAGCAAGTAACGCAAGAAAGCCACAATTTTGTTTACGGCCATTACGCCGTCGATAACGAATACATCATTCACGAAGCGAGCCCAACTTCTGCTGGTAATTATGAATGGTTCGCCGACTACCTTGGTGAAAATGGCCAGATTAACCACCAGCAAAATCAAGCGTTAGTCGAAGCATTAGATCCGGCATCAAGCAGTATCTACTTTGTGCCATTCCTTTACGGTTCAAACCAAGGGCTTGGACTAAAGTCAGGCTTCTATGGTCTGCAATCGCACCATACTAAAGGGCACCTAATTCAAGCCATTTGGGAAGGCATTTTATTCTGTCACAACATTCACCTAGAACGTATGCGTCAGCGTTTTCCAAAAGCCAACATACTAAAAGTGACAGGCGGCCCTGCATCTAGCCCTGTATGGATGCAAATGCTGGCTGACCTTACCGGCATGGCCGTTGAAATATCAGACGTGGATGAAACCGGCTCATTAGGTGCCGCAATGATGGCAATGGTGGGCGCAGGTGAATTCGCTTCATTAGAAGAATGTACTCAAACCATCACTAATTCTGCGTCACGTGTCGAACCGAATCCTGAACACTACGATATATACCAAAAGAAATATAAGCACTATCAAAGACTGGTGCAGTTGTTTAAACAATTTGAGGATGAAATGCATGCCTAACACTGTATTAAAAGCATCTAAGCCCCTGTTCAAATCACCGAAGCCGTTGCTACAAATGGCACTTGATGCGACAGACATCGACACAGCATTAGCCTCAATAGAGCATGTTGCAGATAAGTTAGATGTGATTGAAATCGGGACGATTTTAGCCTTCGCTCATGGCGTAGACAGCGTAAGAATCCTACGAGAAAAATACCCAAATCACATCATTGTCTGTGACATGAAAATCACCGATGCCAGCGCCATTTTAACGCGTCTGGCGATGGATGCCGGCGCTAACTGGGTAACAGTAAGTGCAGCAGCACACATCGAAACTATTCGTTCAGCGAAGAAAGTAACGGATGAATTCGACGGCGAAGTGCAAATTGAGCTGTATGGACACTGGACAATGGAAGATGCGCAAGCTTGGGTCGACATGGGCATTAAACAAGCAATTTATCACCGTTCTCGTGATGCGGAACTTGCTGGTGTGAGCTGGACCGAAGAAGATTTGATAAAAATGCAGAAATTATCGGATATTGGAATTGAACTATCCATTACTGGTGGTATTGTTCCTGACGATCTGCATTTGTTTAAGAATCTGTCTGCAAAATCGTTTATTGCTGGCCGAGCGTTAGCTGGTAGCAATGGACGTGACATCGCAGAAAACTTCCATACTGAAATAGGTAAACACTGGTAGCACATATATGAGTGAGCAAATTAAATCGTTGTCTAAAGCACTGACCGTATTGGAATTCCTTGGGAATTATCCTAATGGCGTTTCGCTACAAAAAGTGTCTGAAGGGACTGGCTTCAACAAGTCATCTGTCCACCGTATTTTAGCAACGTTTGAAGCCTCTGGTTATGTTGCTCAAATGTGTTCAGGTAAAGAATATCGCTTAACAATGAAGTTGGTTCAGCTTGGACACGCTGCTATCAACTCTGATGTCACTGGCACCGTTAAGCCATACCTATCTGAGCTACTCGACGATGTGAATGAAACGGTTAACTTCCTCTCTTTTGATGCTGACAACATCATTTTTAAAGACAAGTTTGAACCCGTTAATTCTTCCTTTAGAACTCGAACCTACGTAGGGCTGCATTCTCCAATGTACTGCTCAGCGGCAGGCAAATGTTACCTAGCATTTAGCTCTGACAGCGTTCGAGAAACCTATTGGAAACGCAATGTCAGCACAATGAAGCCGTTAACTGAAAACACGATTCTCGACAAGTCTCAGTTTTTTGGTGTTCTCGATAAAATTAAGAGCCGTGGCTATGCGCTCGATGATGAAGAGAACGAAGCAGGTATTTCTTGTGTTGCTGTCCCTATTTTTGACAAGAACAATTCTCCTGTATACGCGGTTAGCGTCTCTTCGCTTACGCCAAAAATGAAAGCTCTCGGCTACGAAGAAATTGCTAGCAGAATTCAAGACATAACAACGCGTATAGAACAACAACTCTTTTAAGGAAAAAGAATGTTTGATTCTAAAAACAAATTCAGATTAGGTATTTACGAAAAAGCGATGCCAACCACCCTTTCATGGGAAGAGCGTTTGATTCACGCTAAAGAAGCTGGCTTCGACTTTGTAGAAATTTCAGTGGATGAAACCGATGAGCGACGTGCTCGTTTAGATTGGTCAGACGAAGAAATTTATGAGCTTCGCCGTCTATGTGAAAAGCACCAAATGCCTTTCCAATCAATGTGCCTAAGCGCACACCGTAAGTTTCCGTTTGGCTCAATGGATGATGCTATTCGCACTGAATCACTGATCATCATGGAAAAAGCGATTTCATTGGCTTACAAGCTTGGTATTCGCTGTATTCAAATGGCGGGCTACGATGTGTATTACGAACCGCAATCGGCTGAAACTCACGCTCGCTTCATTGAAGGCATGCAACAAGCCACCAAAATGGCAGAACGTGCAGGCATCATGTTAGGTGTGGAGATCATGGATACTCCGTACCTCAACTCATTAAGTAAGTTTGAAGTGCTTAAGCGCGAGATCCCATCACCTTACTTCATGGCTTACCCAGATGTCGGTAATATTTCTGGTTGGAACTACGACGTGTGTACCGAACTAAAGCTAAGCCGTGATCACCTAGTACAAGTGCACCTAAAAGATACACTGCGAGTTTCAGAAACCTGCAAAGGCCAGTTCCGAGATCTTGTTATAGGCGAAGGCCAAGTCGACTTCCCAGCTATTTTCAAAACACTCGCTGAAATTGATTACAGCGCGCCATTAGTGATTGAAATGTGGGCTCAAAATGACAACTGGTTCGAAGATATCAAACAAGCAAAAGCAACGTTGAAATCTATCGCTAACCAATCTGGCTTTGAACTGTAAGGAGACGACCATGACAATTTTTCGCACCGCTTTTTTTGAAGCCGATTTAACTGAAGAACAAAAACAAGACTTCTACCAATACATGGAAAATGAAGTCGCGCCTATTATTCGCACATTTCCGAATAACCAAGGGTTAACGCTGAATAAGCCTGAAGCGATTGAAGCTGAAAGCCATAAGAACTTACTACTGATGATGCAGCACAGTTACGAGAACGAGTCAGCAATGGCTGCTGCTTTAGATTCTGAGCAACGAATCAAAAGTATGCATGCGACCAAAGTGATTATTGAGAAGTACAACATTCATGTTCATCACATCAATTTTGTTCGTGATTAACAGCTTAATAGGCAATACACCGTAAAGTCTCAATCGAAAAGCAGAAGATCATCTTCTGCTTTTTTTATCGCTATCAATAAGGAATCACGATGAGAGTATTCCCGTTAAAAGATGCCCCACTGGTCTTACTGTCTCTGATCTTTTTTATCTGGGGTTTAATTACCGTTTCAAGTAACTCGCTAATTCCACATTACAAAGAAGCTTTCTCTCTCGATTATAAAATGGCGATGCTATTTCCCATGGCCTTTTTTATCACCCGAATTACGGTGTCGCTTCCAACGTCATTTGTCATGGCAAAAATTGGCTATAGAACTACGCTGAAGTTCTGCTTGATATGGTGCCTTCTGGGCTGTCTAACCATGGCATATTTAGTACGAGGAGAAGAGCTTGTTCCAACACTCATCGGGATCTTATTGATGGCCTCAGGTGTGTCAGCAATTCAAGTAGTGAGTTCACCTTACGTATCACTACTCTCGACACCCGATAAGAGTGTTATACGCCAAAGTGTGGCAACAGCATCTAACTCCGTTGGTACTGTGCTTGGTCCGCTAGTACTTACCGCTGTCATTCTCGTGGCTACAAGTTTTAACGTCGACAACACCGCCCATCAAGTTTCGTTTCTGTTCTTACTCATCGCCCTGTTCTTTTTCGGCTTACTGGTATTTTTTAGCAAAATGACGCTTCCAGATATCAAACCAAAACAGATAACTGGCTTTTGGCGAGGGTTAAGGCTTCTAATTAAAAATCAGCAGTTTATGAAATTAGCGTTGGTACTGTTGTTGTACATCGGTGTAGAGGTCAGTTTTGGTACTTTTACTATTGCGTATCTTGCCGACCAGCAATATGGCGACCTTGGTTTGGTCTTCGCAACACAGATCATTGCTCTTTATTGGGTATTAATGTTTGTTGGAAGAGTGTTATTCGCCAAGTTTGGAAACACTGTAAACAAGCACTATCTCTTCTCACTGTCTTGCGTTATTGCCGCTTTGATTAGTGCCGTTGCGGTCTATCAAAATTATGTTTGGATTGGCTATTTGATGCTTGTCGTAGGGCTATGTAATTCTGCGCTCTACCCTATCATTTACGCACAAGCGCTACATGCATCAGGTAAGCAAAACTCACAAGGGGCAGCAATTCTCATTATGTGTTCAATTGGAGGGATTGTTTTACCATTCGTACAGGCGAGTTTGATTGATGAGCTTTCGTTGAGCACGAGTTATATTGCGCCCGCATTAGCGTATGTATTAATGATAGTTTTGTACTGGTCTAGTTTAAAGCATCGTGTTTAAACTGTTGGTTTAGAGAGGTAACTTGGTTTAGTCAATCACTTGATTCAGTAACTAAGTCGATGACTAAAAGTCGGCCTGATTGGCCTAGAAGATAGAGAAAGTGAACTGGAGAAAGATAAGGAAATGAATTTGGTGCTTCTGACGTTAGTTTGAATCAGTGAGTGGCTAATCACCACCACTGATCACACTTAACGCGGGTTATTTAAGAAATTAAACCCAAGCAGAAGCAACAAGTAGGATAATTGCACCCATGATAACGGTAGACTTAGCAAAAAATAGAACTTCATTCATTACTGAAGGTTTTGCTAGTGATACGTTGTTTTCATTCGTGATTACTGTAGCGTTCATACTGTGTTCTCATCGTTATGTGATCTGAGGTCAATTTTGCGCCGTTATGTGACCAAAGTCAATAATAACTGTAGTTTTATTACACAATGAAAAAGCTATAACTGAAGAGAACTCCAACAACGCAACCTCCCTTACTCCACGGGGTTTTTCATTAAATCAACATCTATTAGATACAAAAAAGCCCGAAGCCTGATACACAGAACACTTCGAGCCTTTATACAGCAGTCGATACACTACTTAATTCAATTGAGCTAACTCCGCTCGCATTGAATCGATAGCTTGTTGATAATCTTCACTATCAAAAATAGCAGAGCCCGCAACGAACATATCGGCACCCGCTTCAGCAATCTCTTTTATGTTGTTAACTTTCACACCACCGTCGACTTCTAAACGAATATTTCGGCCTGATTCATTAATGCGCGATCTGATTGACCGCAGCTTATCAAGCGTGGCAGGGATAAAAGATTGACCACCGAAACCTGGGTTAACCGACATAACCAATATCAAGTCAACCTTATCCATGATGTAATCAAGGTAGCTCAATGGCGTTGCAGGGTTTAATACCACACCAGCTTGGCAACCGTGCTCTTTAATTAGCTGCAAAGTACGATCGATGTGCTCTGAGGCTTCGACATGAAAAGTAATCATAGTCGCACCTGCTTTAGCGAACTCTGGTACCAGTTGATCCACAGGCTTCGCCATTAAATGCACATCTATCGGCGCTGTAATTCCATAATCCCGCAGTGCCTTTAATACTGGCGCACCAAAAGTCAGGTTAGGGACATAGTGGTTATCCATAACATCAAAATGAATAACATCAGCTCCAGCCGCGAGAACGCGTTCTACATCCTCACCAAGACGCGCCAAATCAGCAGAAAGAATCGAAGGTGCGATAAGATATTGTTTCATTTTATTCCTAGTTATTTTTGTATCGTTAAATTCTATTTAGCTCGCTGGAACAAATTTAGTTATCTGCCCGTTTTCAACCATGTAGCAATCCATGCCTGCCGATGTCGCTGCGTGCTGGCCTATAATCGTATCTTCAAACACCACACAATCGCTCGGTTCAAGCTCTAACTGGCTAGCGACTTTCAGAAAAGTATCTGGGTTAGGTTTGTGATTTTCTACGTCATCGGAAGTCACAATCGTACGTATCATTGATGGGATATCGGTCGTCTTTAAAATCGCCCTTGCATGCTTGGCTTGAGCACCAGTGCCGATGCCTATCTTTTTCAACTGATACTGTTGCTGTAAGAGTGCGTATGTCTCTGGAATAACATCCCCTTTGTGCTCAATGGCTTCAAAGTTGGCAATTTTGTCCGAAGTAATTTGTTGAGCATCAAGAGTTAGATCGTAACGCTTAAGGATCTCTTGAGTCACTTTTCGCGATGGCATCCCACCAAGTTGATCGAGCCACTCTTTGTCGTAGGGAATACCAAACTTCTGACAAGTTTGTTCCCATGCATGAGCGTGTGCCACCATAGAATTGACCAGAGTCCCATCGAGATCAAAAATAATTCCTTTATATTTATCTAACTTTGGCATCGTCAATCTCTCATATTGTTTTGAGACTCATACTACTAATCACCATACATAAAACCTATTCATGATCGCCTTAATATGATCTTATTCAACAATCCGACAATTAAACGAATTGATGCAATAAAAGCCGTTGTTTTACTATTGAAATCATATTTTGAGCACATCTCACCCATTTTTACTTAAACCAAGTAGAGTTGCATAAATTGAAGATGATATAGTCCACGAAAATCAAATACCTTGGACACGACCATGCATTCTAGCGACATCATCAAATTGGCAAATTTAGGCGTTAATATCGAAATTTCAAAAGACTCTTCATTGCATCCTTCTGATGCCTTGGAAGTGGTAAAGATTGTTGCTGAAATCGGTAGCCAAATCATCATCAAGAAGAAATACCACACGGACTACCTGATTCAGATGGCTGAAGTGGGCCGTGATCATGTGACGATCGCTGTTTAAACACTGTAGCTATTGCGAAATTGACATAACTTCTGCTGCTTTAAATAGCTTAAAGTGCCGAGTTGATATAAAAATGCAGCATATTGGGGGCAATATGCTGCATTTTCTCTTTTCGTTAGGAGCATCGAGAACGCAAAGAGAAACCCGTTAATCATTCTAGGTAGAGTTAGTGGTCAAACAATCTCGGAACACCCGTTTGCACACAAACATCATTCAGTCGTTTTTGTGCCGTGAGAATATTCTCTTTCCAACGTTCATCTTGAGCCCACATCTCGATCACGAGTGGTACAACGCACTCAGTCTCTTTCAACGTTTCAAAAATAGCATTGAAGTCAACTTCGCCATCACCAATCACTAAGTCTCGAAACTGCCCTTTGTACTCGTCAGTCACTTTATAAGTGTCTTTGAGGTGGATTTGAGTGATATGAGGCTTACTCAGTTTTAGCTCAGTCACTATGTCGTAATTCCAACCAGAAATATTACCCACATCCGGATACGCCGTGAAATACGGTGAATTGACTTCGCGACTCAGCACTTCGAACTTACTTAAAGAGTTCAAGTAATCGGTGTCCATAATTTCCACAGCAAGCATTACGCCTGATCTTTCCGCCAACTGCGCCGAAAGCTTCATTCCTTCAATGAACCTCTGGTGAGTCACTTTATCCGCAGGTTCGTAGTAAACGTCATAGCCAGCCAGTTGGATGGTACGAATACCCAACTTATAAGCCAACGAGATCGCTTTCTCCATATGGATAACCGCTTGTTCACGAATCGCCGGATCTGCTGAACCGAATGGGAACTTACGATGCGCGCTTAAACACATGGACTGCAACGGTACGCCGTGCTTTTCACAAAGACGACGCAAGGCATACACTTCTTCGTCATTCCAATCTAATCGGCTGCGACGCTCGTCTGATTCGTCTACCGATATCTCTAGAAAATCAAAGCCGAGTTCTTTGGTTTGCTTAAGTTTATCTTCCCAGCTGAGTTCGTTAGGTAGAGCCTTCTCATAAAGCCCTACACGGTGGCGTAACAGGTTTTGATACATAACGCCTCCTAGTTCCAGTAGCGATCGATCTGAGCTTTTAGTGCTTCTGCTGTCTCTTTACCTTTGTCACCCGCAAGTGCGCGACCTGCGATAAAGGTTTTCGCCTTAATGCCTTCAAATAGGTATAGGTCTTCAGGCACGATGCCACCTGTGATAGAAAGCTCGATGCCCATTTCAGACAATGCACGCATCTTCACGAGATCTTCTTCAGTCCAGCCCACACCAGCCAATTCAGCGTCGCGAGAACGGTGATAGATAGCTTGAGAGATACCTAGGCCGACCCAAGATTGAGCGTCGTCCATTGTCCAGTTACCGTAGATTTCGATTTGGATTTCACCGTTAAATTCATCAGCGACTTTCTTACATGCACCAATGGTTGCGATGTGTGCAGCAGCAGAAACGGTAATCCAATCAGCGCCCGCTTCGAATGCCATACGAGCCAAAATAGCACCGCCATCGGTAGTTTTCATATCGCATACAAGGATATGGTCTGGGTGGTTTTTACGAAGCGTAGAAACCGCCGTCATGCCTTCTGCGAAAGCCAAAATAGTGCCCACTTCAATCACATCAACGAAGCTTTCAACGTTGTTTGCCACTTCAATTGCTGCAGGAAGATTTGTTTGGTCTAGGGCGATCTGAATCATTGGTTTAGTCATGTTGTTATCCTTTAATTTGTTCACGTATTAGACGGGCTAAGCCATCATGGTTGTTATCTGTTGAGCACACGCATTGAACGTGTGACTTGACGATGTCATCAGCATTGAGCATCGCTACGCCTAACCCGGCGTACTTGAGCATGGAAATGTCGTTATGGTTATCACCGACGGCAATGACGTCATCGGCGTGATAACCGAGTTCTGCGATGTATTCAGCAAGGCGTAGGCCCTTACTGTTACCTTTTGCAGCAAAGTCGATTCGGTTTGACCAAGAACGCTCACCGTTGAAGTTCTCTTCTATCCATGGGTGTTTCATTAAACGGTCTACTGAGTCTTGGCTACCTTCCACCACAAACTTCCAAACGTGTTCAGCTTGCTGAGCCGTTTCAATGAATGATTCCACTTGGTAAATTTGAGGGCGATGTTGCTCTGGTGCCGTTTCTGCCCAACTTTCCAATGCCAACATGTAGGCAAATAGGTTGTAGTGTGAGTACGTCATGGCATGCGTGATGTACATGACCATTTTGAGCTGAAACTCTTCTGCCATATCGATGAAGGTCAGTGCTTTGTCTTTATCTATCGCGTTTTGAGTCAATACCGTTTCAGTTTGATAGTCATAAACATAAGTGCCGTTACAGCAAATGATTGGCGTATCTAACCCCAATTCGTAGTAATAAGGTCGTGCTGCTGTGTGGTGTCGACCAGTCACAATCACGACATGACAACTTTGTTTGGCTTCTTGGATCGCCTTTTTCAGTTCTGGATGAATCGTGTGATCATCCTTTAACACGGTTCCATCGAGATCTAACGCCAGCACTTTATACATAGAGTCCTCTCACTTATTCCCTGAAGTCGGGCCTAATCAATATTGAAACTACTTAGTAGTCGAAGCTCGTTAAGCGGCTTACTTAAACGGCTTATTTAAACAAAAAGCCGATTTACTGTTGGCCGTAATAAGCATTTTCACCGTGCTTACGTAAGTAGTGTTTGTCGGATAGTTCTGGCTGAATTTTGATGCCGCTATTCAAGGTGCGCGTTGCCAACGCCATTGCAGAAACTTCTTCTAATACCACCGCGTTGTGAACCGCATCGTTGGCGTCTTTGCCCCAAGAGAAAGGCGCATGTCCTGCAACAATAACGCTGGGAACGGCCATTGGATCGATTCGACGCTGCTTGAACTCTTCAATGATCACCAAGCCAGTATTTTTCTCGTACTCTTCAGCAATTTCAGAGTGAGACAATCGACGTGTACATGGGATGTCACCGTAGAAATAGTCCGCATGAGTAGTGCCCAAGGCTGGAATATCGATACCGGCTTGTGCCCAAATTGTGGCACTGCGTGAATGCGTGTGAACAATGCCACTGACCTCAGGGAAAGCTTTGTAAAGCTCTAAATGAGTTGCGGTATCACTTGAAGGATTAAGTTTCCCTTCAACAATGTTGCCTTCTAGATCGACGACCACCATATCTTCAGCTGTCATATCGCAGTATTCGACACCCGATGGCTTAATCGCTATCACGCCATTAGTACGGTCAAACTCAGAGACATTGCCCCAAGTGAATGTCACCAAACCATACTTCGGAAGCTGCAAATTGGCTTCTAAGACGCGTTGTTTCAGTTGGCTATATTTAGACATAGTTGTCTCCTTACGCTGCTTCCGCTTGCAGTAACGCAGCATCAATTAAACGCGCCACTTCTTCTGGGCTTTTGCATGCGCGAAGTTTTGAGAAGTCTTCATCGAATTCAATTAAGTTCGCCACTTGCATCGTACCTTCGATGTGCTCCTCTGAATCCTTACCCGCTAGCGTGATCAGTACATCAACAGGCTCATCAACACCTTCAAAAGTAATCGGGGTTTCCAGCACGGTTAACGCAAACCCGGTACGAATCACACCATCTTCAGGGCGGCAATGAGGCAGAGCGAACGCATCGTGAATACAGATATAAGGGCCTTCTTCACCAATCGCTTTGGTAATCGCGTCGTAGTAACGCTCTTCAGCAACACCGGCTTTAACCAATGCGTCAGTACCTAGCTTGATCGCCGCTTTCCAGTCAGTTGCTTTTGCGTTCAGTAGGATAGAGTTATTCTTGATAAGAGATTCTTTTAAGTTCATGTTATTGCTCACTTATATAATTGTTTTTATTGGCTCAGTAATTCGATACCACTGAGCCGTTTATCATTATTTGTGGAAGTTGTTCTCGATGATGGAAACAAGCTCGTCGCCGAAAGTTTTCACCATAATCATGTTCTTAACCGCTAACTGTTGCTTACCTTCCGGCAGACCCGTGATCTTCGCTGCAAGAGCAACCGAAGTAACGATGATGTCGAATGAACCAAGGTGCGATTTGTAATCAGTGATAGCGCTGTTAAAGGTCGAGCTTGGGATGCCTTTCTTGTCTAAGTACTCTTTGATTTTCTTAGAGCACATCATTGAAGAACCTTGCCCTGAACCACAGCACACTAAGACACGGACTGGTTTCTGATCAGCTGCTGGTGAGACTCGATTTTCGGATGTTGTAGAAGCTGTCGTTGCAGAAGCAGATGGTGCTTGAGCAGTTGCTGTCGATTGTTGTGGAACCGCGACTTCAACCTCAATGCCTTCAGGTGTTACTGCGGTCATTGTTTCAGCGGCAGCTTCTGCGTCTTCTTCAGCTCGTAGTTGCTTAGAAGCGAAGAACATGTAGACACCAGCCAGAGCCAAAATCACAAAGAAGAACATGCTAGAGCTTGAGATACCTTGCATGATAGGTGGGAATACCAGAGCCCAGTCAGCCATACCCATCCAGCCGTTAAACTCAGTACCAGATTGAGCAAAGATGTGGATTGCCCAAGCAGAACCAACCACTTCGATGATGCCCATCACGAAACAAATCTTCATTACTGCTTTCCAGCCACCAAAGTGGTTAGCAAACACGCCGATGGTTGCGTTCGAGAAGAACATTGGAATAAAGCCAGGGATGATCATGATTGGTGCGTCAAACGCTAACATTGCAAGAACAGCGGTGAATTGACCAACCGCACCCCACATGAAGCCGAACACCATTGCGTTTGGAGAGTATGCGTAGATAGCTGCACAATCGATTGCTAACACAGCGTTAGGAATAAGACGTTGAGAAATACCGTTAAAGGCCTCGGACAATTCCGCTACGAACATACGAACGCCGGTGACGATAACTTGAATCGCTACTGCGAATTTCAAACCCGTTTCGAAAATGTAGATAAACCAGTGTGTTTTACCTGCCATGTCTTGAAGGTTATCAAGACCAAACGAAAGAAGAATGATGCCAAAGAAAGCCGTCATTACGAGCGTTGTCGCTGCAATGCTATCGTGGAAAATGTGTAGCCATTTAGGCAGTTTAATGTGGTCGACGCTGTCATTCTTGTCGCCAAGCTTAGGAGCAACCTTGGTTGCTATCCATGACGCAAACTGTTGTTGGTGACCTATAGAGAAACCCGCTCCGCCAGTCACTTCTTGAGTGGGCTTGAACATGATGTTTGACGAGATACCCCAGTACAACGCCATCAATATTGCAGAATAGATGATGGTTTCCCACATACCTGCACCAAGCACGAAGTAGAAAACAGCAATGAGGCCAGCTTGCTGGAACATGATATGTCCCGTCAGCATGATGGTTCTGATACCAGTAATACGGCGGAAGGCAACAAGTAGAATGTTGAGCCCAAGTGCCATTAATACGGCATAACCAACCCAAGAGTAATTGTCGCCCATAGTTTCCATGGTGGACATCATGGATGTGTACGGGTCAATCACCGACCCTGTCAATCCATGTATTTCACTCATTTTCTCGATAACCGGTTTAAAACCCGCTACCAATGTTCCTGCACCTACCTGCACTATCATGAAACCAACGATGGTTTTAATAGAGCCGGAGATAATAGTTGTTGCGTCACGCTTGAGTAGAATGTAACCCAGACAAGTAACAAGACCGAGTAGCAACGGTGCTTTGGTCATTACCTGACTGTAAAAAATATAGAAAATATCATATAAGAATTCCATATCTTTACCCCTGATTAATTTTTAATTTTAATGGTATGTAGGATGTGATGATGTCTAGTTTTGCTCACGAACTAGACTTTACCAATCAAAAGTAATCATTCAATGCTCACTTGTGATTACTTTGATTTATATCAATTAACCACACCCAGAATGCGCCTAATTGAGCTTCGGATCACATCAAAAAACAACAAATAAAATAAAATCAATGACTTATAAATCATTGTGATTAAGATCTAGTTTTTATAGCAATGTGGTTTGACAATCATGATGGTGATTATTAGAATCAAAACAAATCAAAAGTAATCATCAAATTGTCACAACGACATAAAGAGTGATAAATATGAATGAAGTACAAAGACATAACGGCATCGTGTCGCTATTAGAAGATATGCAGACAATAAACGTCTCACATATTATTGATAAATTTAGTGTTTCACCTGCTACTGCAAGACGTGACATCGCTAAATTAGATGAAGTTGGCCGACTTAGAAAAGTTCGAAATGGCGCTGAACGAATAGAGAATCAGAAGAGAAAGTGGTCACCACTCAATATCAACAGCACTGAGTTTTATGAAGAGAAAGCTGAGATTGCGCAAGCAGCAGCTGGACTTTGCGAGGCTGGAGATACAGTTGTGATCAACTGTGGTTCTACTGCGTTCCTACTTGGACAACAGTTATGTGGGGAAGATGTACAGATCGTAACGAACTACTTCCCACTCGCAAGTTACTTGATCAACGAAGATCATGATGATGTCATCATCATTGGCGGTCAATACAACAAAGCACAGAACATCTTTTTAAACCCAGCACCTAATTCATTAGGTGGTTATGCCGGAAACTGGATGTTTACCTCAGGTAAAGGCTTAACCGATGCAGGGCTCTACAAAGCCGACATGTTAACCGCAGTCGCCGAGCAGCAAATGCTTGAACAGGTCGATAAACTCGTTGTTGTTGTCGACAGTTCAAAGGTTGGACAACGTACCGGAATGCTCTTTTGCAGCACTAAACAAATAGACATCGTCATCACTGGTAAAGATGCCAACCCCGAAGTCGTCAAGCGGATTGAAGCTCAAGGGACGCAAGTCATCCTAGTTTAAATCGAAGGGCTAACTAGCCCACCAATAATAATAAATTTAGCTCAGTGCCTTAATCAAAATTAAGGCGCTCGGCTCCCTACATCCAAAATTAATCAAATTATTGAAATAAAAGGTATTATCATGAGCAACGTAAACGAAATCACTCGCGAGTCTTGGATCCTAAATACATTCCCTGAGTGGGGCACATGGTTAAATGAAGAGATCGAGCAAACCGTCGTGCAACCGAATACATTTTCTATGTGGTGGCTTGGCTGTACAGGTATTTGGCTAAAATCAGAAGGTGGTGCAAACCTATCAATGGACTTCTGGTGTGGTACTGGTAAAAAAACACAAGCTGTTCAAAAAATGAAAAACCAGCACCAAATGATGCGTATGGGCGGTGTTGAAGCACTTCAGCCAAACCTACGTACTGCAATCTTCCCATTGGACCCTTTCGCTATTAAAGAGATCGATGCGGTTATGGCATCTCATGATCACGGCGACCACATTGACATCAACGTTGCTGCAGCCGTTCTACAAAACTGTGGCGAGCACGTTAAATTCATTGGTCCTAAAGCGTGTGTTGATTTATGGATGAAATGGGGCGTGCCAGAAGATCGTTGTGTTATCGCGAAAGTTGGCGACGAGATTAAGATCAAAGACGTCAATATTAAGGTTCTTGATGCATTCGACCGTACTGCACTTGTAACACTTCCTGAAGGCACTTCTTCTTTAGACACAGATATCTTAGGTGGCATGGACGATCGTGCAGTGAACTACCTAGTAGAAACGACAGGCGGTTCAGTTTACCACTCTGGTGATTCTCACTACTCAAACTACTACGCTAAGCACGGTAATGACCACAAGATCGACGTTGCACTGCTTTCTTACGGTGAGAACCCACGTGGCGTGACTGACAAAATGACATCTTCAGACATTTTACGTGCCGCTGAATCTTTGGATTGTGAAGTCGTGGTTCCTTTCCACCACGATATCTGGGCTAACTTCCAAAATGACCCACGTGAAATTGAAATGCTGTGGAACATGAAGAAAGAACGTCTGCAATACGGCTTCGCACCTTTCTTCTGGCAAGTCGGTGGCCGATACACTTACCCTACAGATAAAGGTCGCATGCACTACCAACACTTCCGCGGCTTTGCAGATATCTTTAAAAATGATCCAGAACTGCCATACCGCGCATTCTTGTAATCATTAAGATCAACATTATCTAGGGAGCGATTCGCTCCCTTTTTTAATCATCGAATAAGGATATTGATATGGTATTGCGTGAGTTCAAAAACCACTTTAGTCGTGGCGACCTTAAAGCCGCAATTGGTGTCGTTTCACCAGGAGCCAATGGTTATTACTTAATGGTGAAGAGTAACAAATGGGGCGTGAACAGTTTTCTCGAGTCCGACAGAAAGATGCAACCTAGAGTGTTTAAGACTCAACAGGCGTTGTTGAACGCGGCAAAAGCGATCGGCTTCCCTTATCACTCCATTGATATTCAACATTTGTAATCACGTATCTAGAGACTTGATATCAAGCGTTCCAGACTTGATTACCCGCTCCGAAACATTCCCTTATCCACTCGACAAAAATAATTCTTACAATTAAGCGTTTATATTCATTAATAATATTGTCATCAGACGGCATAATGGTCACAAATCCCTTCAGCGAGTCTGGTTATGTTCTACAAGTACCTTTTGCCATTGGCTTTACCACTTACTTTTGTGCTTCCTGCACAGGCGGAAACATTTAATAAGCGAATGGAACGTATCAGACAAGAAAATGCGCTTGCGAAAACCATGACGGATACGCAGGTCAAATTGATACAAAAAGTAGTGCAAACCAACCACTGCGCTAAGGTGGCATTAACTCATCACCAACGTATTTTAGGTCAATACCAAGTTGAGACATCCTCTTCCGAGTTGTTCGTCAAATGGCGTAAACTTGGCAAGCAACTAGACAAAAAATATGAGACCGATTACCCCGGTTATCCAAAGCATGTTTTTCAAGAATATCCGGCAGCCTCAAGCAAAGTCGATGGTTATTTATTTGCATTGATCGACAACGGTTTAAACGAACAATCTTGGATCGCCAAAGAGTTCAAACAGTGTAAAAGCAACAAGCTGATTTCAAGAACTTAAGCTCGAATTAGCGTGAGTTCAAAATAACGCTAATTCGTATTCACCCTAACTCAAGTACGCTCTAATACTCTCTAACTAAACTCTAATAAAGTAAGAACAGCCCCTCATAACCGCCAATTTGAATCTCAGTCACATACTCACCGATGTTGCCATTTTCATCGACGGGCTTCATTGGCACATCCAGTGTAATCGTCAGCTTTGGCGTTTCATAAAAGCTCATATTCTTACCGTGGAAATCAGTGCGATATAACACTCGGCCATTGCTAAACTCTCTTGCCAATACCATATCCTCAGGGCCACCCGCCACGACTGAACGTGCAGAGTGGTACAAGAAATAGGTGTGCGTGGGAGACAGGTGAGTCAGCCCATTGGGGAGGTCGGCGTGCACGACTTCATTCATCGACGAATCACCGACGATGGTGTAATCCGCAGGCTCTGGTGTACTGGTCGACATCATCAGAGGAATGGCATTAAAACCGTCAGGTATTCGTGCGTTAGGCTCACCTAAATCGACAGCCAATAACGAACTGGGTTGATAGGCGACGTTTTTGGGTACCCCACTCTTCCAGAAATTGTCTTGAGTCGTGTTGTCACTCCCATAGACATAGCCATTGTTCCATTGATTAAAATAGCTGTGTTGCGCGTGATGATTAAGATAGTAAATAGCCAACGCTGAATATTGGTCCTGCTTCCAGTTCTGTTCACTGCTTCCAAAAAACTGAACCCTACCAAAACGAGTCGTCGCTTGGAAAATCACACTTTGATCGGCATACGCCAATGCGGAGTTATCCCAAAGTTTTGAGATACCTGAATAGCCACTAAAACCAGTCGACGGAAACAAATAATGCTCTCTAAGGTACAAGGAACCAGCCTCAACAAGATGAGATTGACCATTACGACCAAACAAATTGGCCGTTCCAATATTCAAAGCAACGAGAGCATCACTATTGAGTGAAGAGAGGCTTTTTAGAAAGTGAGCAAATTGTGTTTTATAGAGCTGATCCGCTTCTGGCGAGCCAGCAATCAACCCAAGCTCTTGAACAGTACCGCCCGAATGAACATAGAACTGGTTTTCGCCAAGCAACTTGTTGGTGTCATCATTGTAAGCGCCATTTAGCCCCTGCTCAGCCCAGCTTTGCTGATAGTAAGTGTGAACCGCCGATAAGTAGTCGGGATTATCGACGTTAGTCAGTGCCCATGAAGAGTTCTGACTCCACATTCGCCCGAATGGCACCACACGAGACTCCCAACGAAATCGAGCGGTGGCTTTTTTATTGGTGCGATTTTTATATTCACTTTGTGACAAGTAATTGTCTTGATTAATGTCGGCCGAGACATCAAAGCCACGGATCTTACGCCACTGGCTGATGGCACTGCCATCTGGTGTGACTTCCGGTGCATTGGTTACCTTCACCACCGGAAAACTGTTTCTCAACTTCAATTCTTTAAGGTGCGGCCTGTCATCTGCGTGATCACCTTGCCAACGGATTCTCACCACATACAAACGTCCGCCATCGCGAACAAAAGTCGAGCCAAAATACTGACCGCTGCCATAGCTGGCGCCGCTACCATCGTGTGTGGTTGCCCGAACCCAATCAGATGGAAGATTCCACAGCACTGATTGGTTCTTAGTCATATTAAGGGTTTTGTCTTTCTTTAAATCCAACACAGACCATTGTGAAACCTGCCCATGGGCATCAACTTCAGTTGGATACTCAAACCAAAACTGACCACCCGAGGCAAACTGAGAGAACTTCAGCGTCAACCTATCGAACTGCTCGGCGTGATACACATAAAGCGCACCGCCTTGTTCGAAATTCTCAAACACATCAGCATCCCAAGGCGGTTGTTGATAGAGCCAGAACCCTGCGTGATCTTCACTTGCGGTATAACCGACGATCATGGGCTTGCGATTTAGGAGAGTGTTTTCACCATGAGTTTTGTCGACTTCAGCAATCACAGTATCTTCAGAGAAGTGCAGGAAGAAATCTTCAAAATTAACGCCATTTAGCGCTGCGTTATTACGCAGATCGTCTTCTAGCCAACCAGAGTTGAGTTCCAACTTTTGGTTGTACATGTAACCAATCGCAGTAATTCGTTCATTGTCAGATTTATCTGCATAAGAGCCAAACACGATGTCGTTATTGGTAATTTCCCAATCAATAACGTTACGTTCAGACATTGGAGAGTTGTCTAAATCAATAGCCGGCTGATGTAATCCAGGTAAAACAATCGCAGTGCCAGCAGCAAAAGAGTAACTAGCGGTTAGGTATGAAGGAATGAGAGCTAGTAACCATAAAATGTAGGTTTTCATTATTAAATTGTCCTAATCGATACAGCCGTTACTCGAATTACGAGACGAAAAGTCAGCCAACTTACGTGTCAATTTAGGAATCAAAATACGAAAAAAGTATCGGTTAGAAATGTGCATTGATCAAGCGTCAAGGTGTCTTGTTAACTCGCCATCCAAAAACGACTTTGAATACCCTATTTAAGTCAGTACGTTAGAAAGAAAGCTAAAAACTTATAATCTTAATTTTGCTGACAAGCCAAGTATTCGAGTGTCACGATTCTCTGCTTCACTTTTTCTCATTATGAGAATTAAGTCGAACGAACAGTGAACGCACGATAGCCAAAAAGGCAACTCAGTTTGGGAGAGATTAATCTTGTTGGTCGAAGGAAAACGGAACGCGGGAACTGGATTTACTGCATCTAATCTCAGTTTCAATGCCACTCTATTGAAACTCAATTGGGATAGGTTAGTCTCGGAAGCTATATAGGAACGATGACGATAGAGAGGGGTAAATAAAGCAATGTACGTTGACTATCATAAGCGGCTGATTCCGGTTGTCCGCTATTTAGAGAAACACTTTAACGAGCCACTCAACCTAATCGAAGTCGCGGCGTTAGCCAACTTTTCACCCTACCATTTTCATCGCACTTTTAAAGCCGTTCAAGGCGAGACGCTTGCTGATTTCATCAGGCGACTGAGGCTTGAATCCGCAGCTGATGATCTTTTCAAATCCAAGCAATCAGTCCTGAATATCGCACTGGAATATGGTTTCTCGTCCTCGCAAAGCTTGGCCAAAGCATTCAAACAGCACTTTGGAGTAACTCCTACGGCATTTCGTGATTGTGGAGACTACCAAGCGTTTTCTGAGTTGACGCGAAGTAGCAAGATTGGACACACGTTGCGCAAGAATGGAAACGCAGCAACCGCAAGCAATTCATATACTGACTCCGAACCAACAACATGGAGTAGGACAATGAAAACGCAACAATTCGAACCGTCAAAACTAGCGTATGTACGAGTGACCGGCCCCTATGGACAGGGTTATGAAGAACCAAGCGGTCGTCTTTATCAATGGGCCGAAATGAAAGGATTAGCAGGTAACAGCTGCATCTTTATCTATCATGACAATCCAGAAATCACGCCGAATGATAAATGCCGTACTGACATCTGCTTGATGGTCTCAGACGACACTGAAGTACCAAATGGAATCGAATTGAAAGATTTTCCCGGCGGACAATATGCAGTGATGCGCCAAACCATCACCGAGCCAAGCCAATACGCTAAAGCTTGGGACGGCCTGATGAGTAAGGTCATAGAGTCCGGCATCGAAACCGAAGACCGCCCTTGCTTTGAGCTTTACCACAGCT
This sequence comes from Vibrio sp. 14N.309.X.WAT.E.F5, assembly GCF_030397615.1. Taxonomy (NCBI): domain Bacteria; kingdom Pseudomonadati; phylum Pseudomonadota; class Gammaproteobacteria; order Vibrionales; family Vibrionaceae; genus Vibrio; species Vibrio sp. 14N.309.X.WAT.E.F5. Next base: position 139,312 of record NZ_JAPNXR010000003.1, read on the forward strand.
ACGATCCACAAACTCAGCATTCAGACGTTAGCTTCTGCACCGCAATTAAATAACAAAACAAAATTCAGTAACAAAGCCTACCTCGCGTAGGCTTTCGTTCTTTAATTAACGAACCAATAAGGACTCTTACGAAAGCTTCTTAAAGTCTATGGTTCCACTTCCCTTGATGGTCGCGGTCGCAATTTTCTTGTGTATCGTAACTGACGTGCTTATCGATATTCTTCAATGTAATCCCAACCTGACTGAACGCCTTTTGGATAGCAACAGAGACCTCCTGCTGACCTCCTCCCTCTAAGAAGTTCGTTCTATCCTGATTGGTATCGAATACGCAGACGATTTTCAAACTTTGCGGGAATGAAGAGAAATTGACCGTATGAGTCACCCAAAGAAAACCATCGTAGCTTTTCAACGTATCTTCACACACGTCCGTTAACACGTCTCTGATTTGATTTTCGATCTTCTTATCTGATTTGCGCATGAAGCAAAGTTCCTATTTAACACCTTAAAAAATAAGGTTTTTCGGTCAATATTGTCTTAGCCGACATTGGACACTGTGGCTGTTTCAAATGCAAAGTATTTGTGGGAGATAATTGGCGAGAAGATTTAGAGGAAACGTCTCATGCTTGATCACTGACGAGGCAATCAAACATGAGCCGAATATAGAATTTACGAAGATCTTAGCTCGCCGCTTGTTCCCAATCCGTCAGTAACTTCATGATTACGCGAGAGTCTTGATGAGTTGCCATTGGTGCAGCAAGTTGTGTGTCACCTCGCTCAACTGCTTGGCGAACATTACGCACTTGATAATGGAAGCCGTCGCCTTGCGCTTCGACTTTCACTTCACGTTTCGATGTTTCGTAGATCTCAACCGTGAATGTGTTGTCTTCGGTCGGTAGCCATGGGTTAGTGTCGAGTGTGATACAGCCTTTGCTGCCTAGAATCGTGAAGTCATGCTTTAAGCCGTGGTCTTCTGCAGTATGGATTTGCGCAGTGAAGTGGTCGTTGAAGCGCATCATCGCCGATGATTCACAGATATTGCCATCTTGGCCTCGTCGACCGATTGCTGAGATCTGCACATCATCGAACACGCTCTCGCCAAATTGCTGCTGCGCAACAGAATGAATCAGCGACATTGGGTAACAACCTAAGTTGTACAACGCGCCTTTGCTCGCAGGGTTAACGAACTGGTCAATCGCCGCAACGTAGGAACCTTGGATCGAGCGCACTTCGCCAATCTCACCTGTCGCCAACTCTTGATGAAGCTTAGCGATGAGCGGGTGGTTTAGATACATCAAACCTTCTGCGAAGAATATACCCGCTTCTTTTACCGCTTGCAGAGCTTGCTCGGTTTTTTCCATATCAACCGATAACGATTTTTCACACAGGATCGCTTTGCCTTTTTGAGCCGCTTTAATCACGTATTCGTGGTGAACGTGATTTGGTAGAGCGATGTAGATGATGTCGACTGACTCATCTTCAATCAGGGCTTCATAGCTGTTGAAGGTTCGTGTTGGTTGGTATTGGGCTGCAAACTCGTTCAGTGTTTTCTCTGTGCGCCCTGCGACGGCATACAACTCGCTTTGTGCATCGCCTTTGATCGCATCCGCCATTACGCCTGAGATAAAGCTGGTTCCTAGGATTCCCCATTTCATGGCTTAGATCTCCTTCTTATGAGTTTCAAATGCTTGTACTAATTCCGTTATATCACGCTCAATAAACGCTTGAGTATGAGGCATTCCAAAGTGCTGATTGATCGCTTCACGGTTAACGTATTGCTCTAGCAAGATCACGCGATCGCTTTGGTTTTGATCATAGGTTGCAATCGCTTGTAAGCAACCCTGCTCACTCTGCATATCTAGGCAAAACTGTTCGATGGCTTCAATCGCAGCCTCACGATCAATGTTGGTTTTGATCTTAAGTTCGGCAGTAACAAAGATGGTTTCGTTTGTTTGAGGCATTTCACGCTCTTATTTTTGTTAATTATCGGTTTGCCATTAATATAATTAACCCCTAATAATTGATAAACTCACCTTTTGTTTATTATTTATCAACCGAGAGTGTTCAATGGATAAGTTAACCAGCATGAAGGTCTTCATTTACGTGGTCGAGCAAGGCAGCTTTCGCAGTGCCGCCAACCACTTCAACCTGTCGGCGACCATGATCAGTAAACATGTCCACCATCTTGAAACGAGCCTCAACTCTCAACTGATTCATCGCACCACGCGTAAGCAGTCTTTAACCGATTCAGGTCAGCTTTATTATCGAGAATGTAAACGAATTCTCGAAGACATCAGCAATGCTGAAAACCTAATTCAAACCTTGGAGAACCAGCCACAAGGGACGGTAAAGATAAACTGCCCGGTCACCTATGGGAACAAGGTGCTTGCCCCGATTGTGGCTAAGTTCCTCGCGCATCACCCAACGATTAATGTCGAACTCGTGCTGAACAACGACCTTGTCGATCCTTATTCATCCGATATTGATTTGATTGTGCGCATCGGTGACCTGTCTGATTCCAGTTTAGTCGCCAGATACTTAGGCGATTATAAGATGTGTTACTGCGCGGCTCCTGAGTACCTTAATCAACATGCTGAGATTCGTGTGTTGGAAGACCTTGCACAACACCCATCGCTTGGATTCAGCTATAGCAGTCGTCGTGACATTATTGGACGTGATACTCACATCCGTCATATCCAAAATAGTGAACCTCAATCCCGAGATCCTCAGAGTCACCAAGCAACTCACACTCCGGGGAACAAAGGACAAGTACGTTTGATGTCGAACAATGGGGATGTATTGCGATATGCTGCCCTTCAAGGCGTAGGCGTGTTGTTACAGCCGACTATCTTAGTTGCCGAAGAAATTGAGCGTGGAATGCTATTGGAGATCTTGCCCGGCATGGCGCCGTTACCAAAGCCGATTCACTTGCTCTACAAAACTAAGCAACTTTCTTTAAAGAACCGAACTTTTGTCGAGTTTTTATTAGCCTCTCTTTCTGAGTAACTAAGCGCTGCGAATTAGCAAAGAGGCTTCTAAGTAACGAAGAGTTTTTTAAACAACAAAACCGCTAGATTGTTTGCCAATGGCTCATTAAGCGCTTGCCAAGATCAGAAGGTGTGATGTTATGGACGATCAGCTCATCGCATTGGTTGAACACCATGAAGTGTTTTAGCTCATCGCATAAAGCATGAACCAACGACTCATGGTTTTTGATCCTGTCTTCCACAACCAAGTTGCGAATATTGAGTAAGCCACTCTTCCTATCAACCTTACAATCCATTCGTGCCACCAGCTCACCTTGCCAGAGAATCGGTAAGCTAAAATAACCAAACTGACGCTTAGCTTCAGGTACATAACACTCAAGAAGGTAATCAAAGTTGAACAATGATTGCATTCGCTTACGTTGAATCAACAGGTTATCGAACGGAGAAAGTATCTTTAACTTAGTTCGAGAAAGAGGCTGATTCAGCAGTTCAAACGCATTAGGCAACACATAATAATCAGAGCCTTGAACATCCACCTTCGCCACTTGATTATCTTCAAGCATCTGTTGGAGTGTTGTCTGAATCAGAGGTTTTGTGTTCTTGAGTAGATAGCTCATTTCCGACACTATTCCCACACCATTTGCTTCTAAATAGCGCGTGATCAGATGCTCGCTGTACTCTTGTTCCGTTGGTTCAGACGTATCAATGCCACTCGGCAAAACTCGTTCGGTTAGGTCATACACCTTATGGAAGTTCACTCGGCTCGGCACCATTAAGTCACCTTGCATAAACAAAGTCTCTAGTGCCTGTTTGGCAGGTTTTCCACCCCATCCACCGGGGTTTGGTCTATCCCCTTCAAAATCTTTCGCCATCAATGGCCCTTCGTTCTCAATACGTTTGAGAACATGCGCCATCAGTGCGTCATCCTTTTTATACCAATGTTTAAGCTTACCGCTCGCAAACCCGTTCTTTCGATGCAGGCTGAAGCGGTAGTCACGCATGGGTAAATACGCCGCGGCGTGCGACCAATACTCAAACACTTCTCGACGCTCTAACAGCTTATCCAGATGATCAAGCTTGTAGTCTTGATTACGATTCCACAGCGTATGATGGTGAGCTCGCTGAATCACAGAGATGGTATCAATTTGCACATACCCAAGGTTTTCAATCGCAGACAGGGTATTAGCCAAAGCGCCTCCATTGCGTTGCTTTTTAGGTGGCAATTTTTGCGAAAGCAGTACAATTTTTTGCGCTTGAGCGAGTGACAATGATTCCATGTAATTCAGACTCTAATTGATACCAATAATCGGCTTATGATTCAGCAATAAGTTCTTGAAGAATTTGCTTGTACGTTTCGACCGTCTGCGCACCAGTGACTGCACTCTTTCGGTTGAATACCACGGTAGGAACCGCTGAGATTCTCATGCGTTGCCATTCAAACTCTTGCGCTTCAATTTGCTTCAAGTTGTCGGTGTTCTTTAGGCGCTTCAGTGCCTTCGTTGAGTCTAAGCCAACTGCTTCAAGTTCTTGCGCGATAACCTCAAGATCGGACAAATCTTTCTGCTGTGAAAAATGAGCAGTAAAGAAACGTAGCTTTAACTCAGTCTGTTTGCCATGCGCCAACGCGAAATCGAGCAGCACATGCAAGTGACGTGAATTGACCATTCTCATGCTGTCATAGAAGTTGAAATCGAAACCAACCGCTTTGCCACGCGCCGCAAGCTGTTCGCGTGAACTTTGACTCTCTTCTGCGCTAGAGCCGTATTTTCTCATGATATGGTCACGCAGGTTTTCACCCTCTTGCGGCATATCGGGATTTAGCTCAAACGGCTGCCATTCAAGTTCAATTTGCTCCGCTAAGCCAAGTTCCGTAATAGCTTGCTCTAAGTTTTTGTAGCCGACCACGCACCATGGGCACATTACGTCAGAAATAATATCAAGTTGAAGTTTCTTGCTCATCGTCATTCCAAATGTGGTTGATAAGGCGTATCCAATACAAAGTGAATACCCATCTTTATCACTAAGACTACTGATTAACTACAAGTTACACCATCTTGAACAATCGTTCAATCTAGATAAATACACTAGCAGCCAACAAAAAAGCCAACTCATTTTCACGAGTTGGCTTTGATAAAAATCGAATCGAGCTTAAGAGTGTTACGCTAGCAACTTCTCAAGTACTTGAAACACACCCGCGTCAACGTTACTTGGCGCGCCAAAACGCGCAATCTCTTTTAACTTTGGATGTGCGTTTTCCATCGCGTAAGAGTGATAGCTCTCTTTAAGCATTTCCAAGTCATTTAGGTAATCACCAAAGCTCATGGTCTGCTCGTAAGTGAAGCCTAATGTGTTTTGTAGGTGCTTAATCGCCGCACCTTTTGACGCTTCAGCATTCATCACATCCAACCAAATTTTCGCACTCACAACCACTTGGTAGTTCTCACCAAACTTGGCATCAATAGTTGGGTTCACTTTCTCTTGTGAACCGTCGAAGTGACAGATAGCCACCTTAATGAAATCGTCGTCTACCGCCAGTAAATCTTCTACTTGCTCACGGCGATGGTAGTACTTAGAGATCTCCGCTAGAGCACGCTCATCTTTGGTTTCGATGTACGCTGATTTCTTACCACAAAGCACCACATGTGCACCTTCAATGGCACGCGCTTCTTTGATGATGTCTTTGATGGCATCAGTATCAAGTAAGCAGCTGTAGAGCTCTTGGCCTTTGTGCATCACTAATGTGCCGTTTTCAGCAACGAACATCATGCGATCTTTTAGCGGGGAAAAGGTTTCCATCAAGCTGTAGTACTGGCGGCCCGATGCCGCAGCAAAAATGATGTCTTGAGCTTCTAGTCGCTCATAAAGATTGAAGAATTCTGGGTCTAACTTTCCGTGTTCATTAAGCAGAGTGCCGTCCATATCAGCAGCGATAAATTTGATGTTCTGTTGTGGCATTTGAGGGCTTACCTATAAGTAAAGATTAAAGTGTAAATTATGATTTTTCGTTATCTTGTGTAACGGTTCTGCGTTCGATTATATCGCTAGAATAGCCAGTGAATGCAATGGTTTTCGGTAGGCTTGTCTGTTTGAGTCTGACTTTGAATCAAGCTGACCAAATTCACCTCTTACAATAAGTCCTTCGATAAAAGTCATAACCGATTCACTGCGTAATTCGAGTATTGCAGTGTCTACTTCTTCATTACCTCTTACCACATCACGAATGCTGTTTTTGAGCCAAACCTTGTGCTGTCGCGAGAGCATCGCAATGTCATCTTCCGACTCTTTAAATTCGGCTAGCGCGTGCATAAACATACAGCCTTTAAAGTCAGGTTGTTCAAACCATGCAAGGTGCCAATCTAACAGCGCATCCAGTTGGTTTTGTAATCCAGACGTTGATGATAGCGCCGCTTCTAAACTCGACTCGAAACGCTGATGACGCCTTTCTAACACGGCTTCAATCAGCTTGGTCTTCGAACCAAAATGGCGATACATGGATGTTTTGGAAACCGCAGCCTCATCTCTAATCATATCCACCCCAACAGCGGTATAACCAAACTGATTAAACAACGATTCTGCTACATCCAGAATCAGATCTTTTTTACTCATCGTTCATCAACCTCAAATCGCTCTGAAATCGTAGAGCTCAATTTCTCATTGCAAGAAGTGTACAGATCTGTATCATCCAAATCAAACGGTACAGATCTGTACACTTAATATAAAAGAGATAACGAAGAGGAAACGATTATGATCAGCAAACTATCTGGTGGTGGAGCCCTTCCTCCGAAAGCAAGCATTAGCCAGCTTATTAAAGGTTTTATTGGCGGTACACTGGGCATCTTAACCTTGTGTCTATTAGCCGAAAGTTCTGGTTTCCCGTGGTTAATGGCTCCATTTGGTGCGACGTGCGTACTGCTGTTTGCGGTGCCAACATCGCCGTTAGCTCAACCTAGAAACGTCATTGCGGGACACTTTATTTCAGCTGCTGTGGGCTTAATCGCGTTATATGGCTTTGGGGATTCTTATTTGACTATGGCAATCGCTGTCGGCTCATCCATCATGCTAATGCAATACTGTCGAGCGGTTCACCCACCCGCTGGCGCTAATCCGATTGTGATAGCCTTGGCAGGTACCGCACATATGGATTGGACGTTCTTATTCACTCCCGTATTAGTAGGCAGCATCGCTTTAGTTTGTATTAGTGCGCTATTGAATAACAGCGATTCACAACAAAAGTGGCCGTTATACTGGTTTGGTTCATCCAAGTCTTAGTCCATTGAATTTCAATGATAAATATGGATTTTGGCATCCAATTTAAAAGCAAATTGAAAGATCACATTGACCCTTATATAAAATGGGCTTACTATTAATCGTCTTTTAACGATTATGAAAAGCGAAACATCAATATGAACGAAACTTGCTCTACAACTGGTGGCTGTGCTCTACCAATCGAACATGGTGATGTCGAAGCTGAAAAGCAAATGGCAACTCTAGCGAAAGCGCTCGCTCACCCGGCAAGAGTTCGTATATTGAGTATCCTTTCAACGTTAGAAAAATCGGGCGGCTGTTTGAACAGTGACTTGGTGAGTGAATTAGGTTTGGCTCAATCAACAGTATCAGAGCACCTAAGAATATTGAAAACCTCAGGCTTCATCACTGCTGAATCGATACCACCGAAGATGTGCTATCGCATTAACCGAGATAATATTCAGAAATTTGAATCGCTTATCGACACCATTTTAAAATAGATTAACCACGCTTAGTTTGTCGAACACAATAAACTAAGCGTATTTTTTGCCTTTAAATATCGCTTTTCGACGATTAACGATAACAACCAAAGAGATAATATAATGAAACCAAAATTAGGTTTTCTCGATCGCTACTTAACGCTGTGGATCTTCATCGCCATGGGCATTGGTGTACTGCTTGGCACCTTGTTTCCACAAATCGAACAGTGGAACGAATCAATGTCTGTTGGCACAACCAACATTCCACTGGCAATTGGCCTTATCTTAATGATGTATCCACCTTTGGCTAAGGTTAACTACAACCTATTAGGCACTGTGGTCAAAGATAAGAAAGCCATCAAACTGTCTCTGATCATGAACTGGTTTGTTGGCCCAACTCTGATGTTTGTGTTGGCGCTAACATTCTTAGGCGACCACCCAGGTTACATGGTCGGCGTCATTCTGATTGGTCTTGCTCGTTGTGTGGCAATGGTTCTGGTTTGGAACGACATCGGCGGCGGTAACAAAGAATACGGTGCGGCATTAGTTGCTCTAAACAGTGCATTCCAAGTGGTGAGCTACAGCTTTATGGCGTGGCTATTCATCAGCGTTCTTCCACCAGTATTTGGTTACGAAGGCATGATGGTTGATATCTCGATGATCGATATTGCACACAGTGTTCTTATCTACCTAGGTATCCCATTCCTAGCAGGCTTCCTAAGCCGTAAGATCCTTGTATCGATGAAAGGCGAGCAGTGGTACAACGATGTGTTTATTCCACGCATCTCTCCAATCACACTGATTGCACTACTGGCGACTATCGTTCTGATGTTCAGCCTAAAAGGCGAGATGATTGTTGAGCTACCAATGGACGTATTGTTGATTGCGGTTCCACTGACTATCTACTTCACAGCGATGTTCTTCATCAGCTTCTTCATTGGTAAGAAGATGGGCATTGAGTACGACAAAAACGCATCTATTGCCTTCACTGCGACAGGTAACAACTTCGAGCTAGCGATTGCCGTTGCTATCTCAGTATTCGGCATTAACTCAGACCAAGCGTTTGCAGGCGTTATCGGCCCACTAATTGAAGTACCCGTGCTGATTTACCTAGTGAACGTTGCGCTTAAGATGAAAGACAAGTACTACAACGGTCTGACGGTTAAATCTAGCATCTAGCATCTAGCATCTAGCAGAAGATTAGAAAAACTAAGGGCTTACCTTTCGGGGTAAGCCCTTTCATTTGTCTACGGTTTGGAAAAGATCAATCGAGTAAGGTTTTGAGATGCTCTTCCAACCACAGCAAACCCGGCCCTTTCATCGCTTTCTTGGAGATCACCAAATCGACAGGAGGCGACCATGTTTTATGGTCAAACGAGACGTTTATCTGGTTAAGCTTCCCTTGTTGAATCTCATGTTCCACCAAATAACTCGGTAAGTATGCCCAACCCACCGAGCTATGTACGATCATCTCCTTGATGGCAACAAAGCTGTTCGCCCACCACACCTTGCCCGCTACCACTGGAAAATGGTCAATCACCTTACCTTTGTTGCCTCGTAGAATAAGCTGTCGATGAGAAATAAAGTCGGGCAACTTCGCAACCGACACTTCAGCTAAAGCATGACTTGGATGACACACAGCAACAAAAGGCAGATTACCGATAAAGCACGGCTCTGAATCGGCATGAAAAGCGAGGTCAGTAAACATCAGGCCGATATCTGCGCGGTCTTGTGACACCAAGCGGTTCACATCGGTACTCGCCGCTGCCATTAACTCAATTTCTGTCGCTGGGAATGTTCGGCTGAACTTATCCAACACCTTGGGCAATGAAGGAAGTAACAAGGCATCGTCTAAAGCGATACGCAGTAGCCCTTCCTCTTGATTATTGATGGCATTGACCGACAAGTTGAGATCTTCCACTTGTAGAATAATCGCTTTGACCTGCTTGAAAATCTGCTGACCTTGCGCCGTCAGCGTTGGCTTGCGTGTCGAACGGTCAAAAAGTTGAACATTAAAATCTATTTCAAGATTACTGATACCTTGGCTCACCGCCGACTGTACCTTACCTAACTCGCGAGCACTGGCAGAAAATGACCCTAATTCAACGGCATACACAAACATCTTCAACTGTTCTATGTTGTACATTCAGTTTCTCCCAACACTTACTATCACCATATGTGATGCTAACTATCTTTATATTATCACTTAAATAGATATTATCTAGGCAAGTCATTAGCCCATAGAGGCTAGAAAACATAAAGAGAGTAAAAAGATGTCACATAAAGAACGCATGTTACACATGGTGCTATTTGAATTAGCAGCTTTGATTTTGATGGCCGTGGCGGCAACTTACATTGTCGGTGGCGGAGCAGTAAAAATGGCAGGCTTGGCACTGTCTTTGTCGCTGATAGCGATGACGTGGAACTACGTCTACAACTACGGTTACGACAAGATTTACGGCGCTGACCGCAGCAAACGAACCAAGAAAACACGTATTCTGCACGGCTTAGGTTTCGAACTGGGTTTGATGCTGGTGACGTTCCCGCTACTGATGTGGGTACTTCAACTCGATTTCTGGACTGTATTAGTAATGGATATCGGAATTGTTATCTTCTTCGTACTTTACGCGATTGCGTTCAACTGGGTGTATGACTCGATCCGAGCTCAATTGGTTGCGAGAGGAAAGGTTGCAGCTCTGGTTTAGAGCTGTAAGTTCTTAACTTATAACAAGAACAAATACCCAAATTGAAACTGCCAAACTACAACTTAGTTGGCAGTTTATTCATTTATGCATATAAGCTCATTTGTTAACGCCCTTGTTACATAGCAAAAACATCACACAGCCCTCCCTAATTAAGTCTAATAATCCACCACTCACGAAGTAGCATCACAAATCCAAACATAAACTCCTCGTACCAGTTGCGCATTCATTTACATATAGGTAGTTTGAGCGACTTCGCAACCTATCAATTCGAGCAATGACGTTCATGCGAGCATCTTTTTCGAGCAAAAGTGTTCGGATTAACATTTCAAGTGACTTTAATTAACAATTTTATGCTCAAACGCTCACTTTTGATGTTCGTTTATTTTCGAGTTCGCAAATATATGCACAATACACGTGCTAGATAAGCAAAACTAAAAAGGACTCGAACATGACAACAAATAAACACCCTTCTTTATTTGGGCAATGCTTAGCCGAATTTATCGGCACAGGATTGCTCATATTTTTTGGCGTTGGCTGTGTGGCAGCACTGGTATTAACCGGTGCAACATTCGGACAATGGGAAATCAGCATCATCTGGGGCTTCGGTGTTGCTATCGCGATTTACTGTACTGCTGGTGTTTCTGGCGCACACATTAACCCTGCAGTGACCATCGCACTGGCAATGTTCCATGGCTTTGATAAGGCGAAAGTGGTGCCTTACATCATTTCGCAACTGCTTGGCGCATTCTGCTCTGCTGCGCTGGTATACAGCCTGTACAGCAACCTATTTACTGATTACGAAATTGCGCATAACTTTGTTCGTAGCAGCCAAGACGCACTATCAACAGCAGGTATTTTCTCAACATACCCACATGCTTCACTTTCTTTCTTTGGCGCTTTTGCTGTGGAATTTGTGATTACTGCTGTTTTGATGTTCGCTATCTTAGCGTTAGGTGATGAAAACAACGGCGCATCTCGCGGTGCAATGAATCCTCTACTGATCGGTATTCTTATCGCAGTAATTGGTGGTTCTTTAGGTCCACTGACTGGCTTTGCGATGAACCCTGCTCGTGACTTTGGGCCAAAACTTTTTGCTTACTTTGCAGGTTGGGATTTCGCACTAAGCGGTGCTCGTGATATTCCTTACTTCATCGTTCCAATTCTTGCTCCAATTGCTGGTGCGTGTTTTGGTGGTTGGTTGTACCCACGTGTTATCGGTGCTTACCTACCAGTAGAAGGCCAAGGCTGCACAATTCCAAACCAATGTGAAACAGAAGAAGAAGCTGAACAAGCTCAAGCTTAATCCCTAAGCGACCTTACATTTACTAAAATATAAATAACGAAAGAAAAAGGATTCTTACCATGACCGAGCAAAAATACATTGTTGCCCTAGACCAAGGCACCACAAGTTCTCGCGCTGTAATCCTCGACCACGATGCAAACATCGTTAGCTCTTCTCAAAGAGAATTCACTCAGATTTACCCGAAAGCGGGTTGGGTTGAGCACGATCCAATGGAAATCTGGGCAACTCAAAGCTCTACATTGGTTGAAGCTCTTGCTAAAGCAGGCATTCGCAGCGACGAGCTAGCGGGTATCGGTATCACTAACCAACGTGAAACCACCATTGTTTGGAACAAAGAAACTGGCAAACCGGTTTACAACGCAATCGTATGGCAGTGTCGCCGTACAGCAGATATCTGTGAAGACCTTAAAGCGCGTGGCCTAGAAGATTACGTACGTGACAATACAGGTTTAGTCCTTGACCCGTATTTCTCAGGTACCAAAGTAAAATGGATTCTAGACAACGTTGAAGGCGCTCGTGAAGACGCTGAAGCTGGCAAACTATTGTTCGGTACGGTTGATACTTGGCTGGTTTGGAAAATGACTCAAGGACGTGTTCACGTTACGGATTACACCAACGCGTCACGTACTATGTTGTTCAACATCAATGACCTATGCTGGGACCAGAAGCTACTTGATGAAATGGGCATTCCATCAGTCATGATGCCTGAAGTGAAGCGCTCTTCAGAGGTTTACGGTCAAACGAACCTTGGTGGTAAAGGCGGTACGCGTATCCCAATCGCTGGTATTGCGGGTGACCAACAAGCTGCACTTTACGGTCAAATGTGTGTAGAAGCAGGCCAAGCTAAGAATACTTACGGCACGGGTTGTTTCCTTCTAATGAACACAGGCCAAGAGAAGGTAACATCGAAAAATGGCCTACTAACAACGCTAGCATGTGGCCCTAAAGGCGAACCTGCATACGCGCTTGAAGGTGCGGTATTCATGGGTGGCGCATCTATCCAATGGCTACGTGATGAAATGAAGCTGCTGGCTGGCGCAGAAGACTCTGAGTACTTCGCAACCAAAGTAGACTCTTCAAACGGCGTTTACGTGGTTCCTGCATTTACTGGCCTAGGCGCACCATACTGGGATGCTTATGCTCGCGGTACGATTGTCGGTCTAACTCGTGGTGTTAACTCTAACCACATCATCCGTGCAACGCTGGAAGGTATTGCTTACCAAACTCGTGACGTACTAGACGCGATGCAAGCTGACTCTGGCATCAAGCTAGCGAAACTACGTGTTGATGGCGGCGCAGTAGCGAATAACTTCCTAATGCAATTCCAATCAGACGTGCTTGATACTGAAGTTCACCGCCCTGAAGTAACGGAAGTGACCGCTCTGGGTGCCGCTTACCTTGCTGGCCTAGCGGTTGGTTTCTGGGACAGCATTGATGAGCTTCAAGACAAAGCCGTTCTTGACCGCACCTTCATGCCACACCACGACGAAGAGAAGCGTAACCGCCGTTACAAAGGCTGGAAGCGTGCTATCAAGTGTGCACAGGTTTGGTCTGAACTGCACGATGACGACGAAGAGTAATCTAAGCGTGAGTTAACAGAGGAGCACGAATAATCCCTTATTAATCGATTAGATTGTTCGAACCTCAGCAAACGAAACTAAAAAGAGCACTATTTTGTGCTCTTTTTTGCGTTTCAGGCTCAAATTCCATGTTTTGAGCAGCGTTTTTGCGGTTTAGACATGATTCCTTACCATCATTACTTCTCTCTTTTCATCAATTCGAGCACAATAGCGTGAGTTTATATTTTCGATTTTGACGCGCTAGAGCCCTTTGCGCGCAGGGAGTGGTAAGTTAAGTGAAGCAGATACCAAGACACCAGCAGATTGTAGATCTGGTAAAAACACAAGGATATGTGAGTACCGAAGAGCTCGTTGAAAAGTTCGATGTCAGCCCACAAACCATCAGACGAGACCTCAATGAACTGGCCGATAGCAACAAAATTCGTCGCTATCATGGTGGTGCAACCATTCCTTTAAGCTCGGAAAACACCTCTTATAACACGCGTAAAGCGCTTAACTTCAACGAAAAAGACGTGATCGCCGATGAACTGGTTAAACACATTCCAGATGGCGCAACCCTGTTTGTTGATATAGGCACCACACCAGAATCGGTCGCTCGCGCACTCAACAAAAATCACAAACAATTAAGAGTCGTGACCAACAACATCAATGTTGCGAGCATCCTTCTACCGAACCCAGAGATAAAAGTTATCTTAGCGGGCGGTGAAGTACGTAACCGCGATGGTGGCATTGTCGGTGAAGCGACACTCGATTTCGTGAAGCAGTTCCGCCTCGATTTCGGCATTTTAGGTATCAGTGGCATCGACTTTGACGGCTCGTTGCTCGACTTTGATTACCACGAAGTTCGAGTGAAACAAGCCATCATCGAAAACAGCCGCAGTATCTTCTTAGCCGTCGACCATACTAAGTTTGGTCGTAATGCGATGGTTAAGCTCGGTAATATCTCTCAAGCACACATGGTGTTTACTAATAAGCAGCCACCGGAAGAGATTCTCAACATCCTTAAAGATTCAGACATTCCGTTAGAAGTCATCGATACCGCTCAACCTTCAACACCCAGTGAATAGCCCCTGCTAAGCCAAGCTAGATTAAATTGAGTTGAATGGAGTTAAGCACTCGCATTCGTGAGCAATCAAAAGCCAGTTCTATTGATAAACACTTATCGATAGCTGGCTTTTTTATGGTTCATCGCGGATTAGCGTGAACTAAAAACAAAAACGGTAGTAAGTGATACGGTTTAGTCGCCAAACAAAAATCATACACAAACTACCGTTTTCATGCCGAATGAGACTTTTCTATCTTCATTCTGGGAAGGCTTTAAAATAGTAAAGTCTCACCAGACAGCATCACTTATTATCCTGACTCTTAAACCTAACTCTGAGGCTAAATGCCCTTTTGGCCTTGAGGCCGAGACTATCCATAAGTATCAATGGCGTCATGTAAAAGAAGCGATGTTGCTCGGTGTTCCTGTTGAACTTTCCTTTCAAACTCGAAGGATTAAGTGCCGTGAATGCGGCATAAAAACAGAGGCAATTTAAATACACAGCAAGACAGCTATCTTACCGAAATATTGAATATCAATAAGGACTTAATGACCAATTATATACTCGGAGTACAACTCCAAGAGCCTTGGTATTGTGAATCAGAAGTACATGCAAAAGGGCTTTGGGAGGCGTGGTGGACACAAGTACAAGAGAGTGGAATTAAGCCATTGAAAGAGTTCGCACGAAAATTGAGTCCTTATCTTCACGGCATTATCGCATCGGCAAGTAATCCGCTCAACACCTGCACATTGGCAGGGATAAACAACAAGATAAAGCTAATCAAGCGAATGGGGTATGGGTATCGAGATACAGACTACTTCTTCTTGAAGAGAAAAGCGGCGTTCCCCGGAAAGCCGCTATGAAACAAAAAAAAGCCGTCCCAAAGGACGGCCAAAACTCTAGGTTTTATAGGTAATTCTTAGAATGCGTACTGAGCACCCGCACCAACAACAACGTCGTCAGAAGATGCCGCCAGTGTACCAGATGCAGACCAACCAGTGTCAACGAAAGCGTGAGCAACACCAATCGCTAGAGCAGCCTCAGAGCCCGCGTAACCAACACCCGCACCGAATGCAGTCATGCCGTTTGTAACCATTGGGCGAGCGTTCACAGTTGCAGCGTTAAGAGCTTGCGTTTGGTCGATGCGAGTGTCTAGACGGTCAACCTCAGAGAATAGAGTGTCGATGTCTGACGCGTTTTGGTTGCCTAGAGCGTAAAGCTCATCGATTTGGCTTTGTGTTTGAGCCTGTGCCGCTTGAGAGTGTGCGATCACTTGACCTTGCCCCATCTCGCCCGGTTGAATAGGTTCAACGATTGGCATGTCTTCAACTGGTGGCTGAATTGGGTTTAAATCGCCGTCGTTGATTGGTGGGATACCAACCTCGCCATTGTTATTTTTAACGTATTCAGTAACCGCTTCGACGATTCGCTCATCAACAACAGGGTTGCGCGGCTCTAGGTCTTCAACTGGTTGAGTCGGTAGTTTAACGATTGGAGAACCGTTTTCTGGAACTTTAACCCAACCATCACCCAATTCTGGAACACCCGCGCCCGGTTTGCCACGGTGAATCGGCTTGATTGGCTCTAGGTCTTCAACTGGTGGGTTGATGCCTACATTATTGCGAGAATCGTTAACTACATCCAAGATTTGATCTTGTGTTAGTTGGTTGCCTTGTGAATCAGTAACTGAAACAACACCGCCCGAGTTTGTCACTGTGTAAGTATCAGAAATCATATGATCCAAAACTGCTACTTTTTGCTCAATGGTAGTTTGACCGCCTAGTGTGCGTGGTTCAACTGGCGTGTTGTCACGTTGCTTGCTCTCAAGGAACTTTTTAACGTCCGCATTTGAACGATCGCCGCCGTAGTAATCAGACTCTTTAAAGTCGTTGTAAGCCGCTTTGAACTCAGGCGAAAAGTTTGAGTAGTTGCCACCGTTAACCAGTTGGTCAAGTAGGCTGTCGTATTTTGTGCTTACAGAGATGTTATTCATTACCATCAACGCGGCCGCTTGCTCTTTCTTGTCCATTTCAAGAATGTCGCCTTTAACTTCGTCAAAGAATGCGTTTTTCTCTCCAATGGTGCCGTTTTCCATGATCTCGCGAAGTTCCGAAGCATTACCGTTTCCAAGGTCTGAAAGAGTTTCCAGAAGCTCGTAACCTGTTTTGTCACGAGGGTCTAGGATGTTAGTTTCAGCAGCGATAGAACCGAAAGAAGTTGCAGCGATAAGAGTTGCTAAAATAGTGCGTTTCATAATTTATTTACCTATAAATTATATACGTATACGTACGTATTGAGTTTAAAAAAAGGCCAATTCAATTTGGCTTTAACTCGATGTCCGCTTCGATGGGATGTATTATGTATATATACCTATTATAACACAACCTTTCTTTTGGTATAAATACGAATTAATTTTTAATATATTGATTCGTAAAGGAAAATAATGCTGTTCTAAATACAGTTTTTATACTTGCCATTACATGTCGCGTGTCATGTTCTGAGATAATGCGCCTACAAGCCAGTTTACTCCATTGATAGTTTGCGCGTTTGTGTTCTCTGCGAGTGCGCTATGGAATAACATTCTAACCACTTGAGAAAAGAAGCCACCGCTCCCACAGCTCTGACCCAAGAGTCCTCGAAAGCTTGCGGGCTTGATATCTCTAGCATCGCCATCATGCGAGGAAATACTCGTCCCTGCAACGGTTTACCAAAGTCCGCTCAGCTTGAGTAATAACCCTGCAAAGTCGAAGCTCTCACGCCCGCCATTTCTGCAACCCGTCCCTCAGTCATGAATAAGTCATATGTGATTTCATGTTGGAAATGTGTCAACAAAATTTAGGACAGTACAAAGCAAAAAAACCTTTTGGAGTCTTCGTTTTATTCGCCCATGCCGCCTAATAGCCCCATTTGGTCGGGGTGCGTCTTGGGTTCGGACGTCGTTTAGGGCTCAGGTTCCGGGATGGTTTCCGGGACGGCTACGGGTTGAGGTGCGGCTAACTTCAAAAGCTGCAAAGCCTTTCAGGTTGTCAACGTGTCACCTCGTCGAGAGATAGACGTCACCATGTCGAAAACGTTAGCGTCTAGTCTCTCGATGGCCATACCAACGATCAACAGATCGATGATTGCGCGAGACTTATCGCCTTTGCTCAAGCTGCCGACATACGATACGTCGATGAGAAAATGTGGTGCCTTATGCTTCACCATTATCATTCCCTTTTAGGTTTCTCAATCTCTGCGATAGATACGGCCAACACTTCGACCGAATCCTCAAACGTGGTTACATCGATGCCATGGTCTTTTAATTGGTTGGCAAGTAACTCAGCACCGCCACCGATTCCGAAATGGTGACTAATGAACTCGTCACCTATGAATTGAACGATCTCAGTTGCGGCCTTTCGCATAAGTGGTCGGGTAACTTCCTCGCGTACAACCTCAACACGACCACCCATAGCCGTCCCGGTTTCGAGAGCTTTGCGAATTGCTAGGGGGCTGAGTTTCTTGGTTTGGGTATTCTGGACTTCCTCGAACGCGTCGAACATGCCAAGCTCTATCGATTTTGCGCGCTCGATGCGTTGTGCCTTGCCCGAGAACAAGCAGAGATCGAGCGTAATGCCGCCAAAGTCAAACAGGAACGTGTGGTCTTCGTCGCCAACGTTTAGGTTTCTAAGTGGCGAAGTAATCGCAGACTCGGAAACCGGCAAGCCCTCCGGGTAAACAACCACCTCCGAGATAGTGATCGGTTTCTTTTGCTCGTGAGCGACCGGGGTCATTACGTTGGCTTTTTTCTTGGCGATGTTTACCTCGTTCTTGCGGTGGTCGGTTCCGTAATACTCAGAGATAGGAAGAGTGACCACGACGTGCAATTCCTTACCCGAGAACTCGGCAGCGTTAGAAACCGTAAGGTTTTTTAAATTCCCTTTAGCGTACCAAGCGAGTTTATGCCTGTGCTGCCGTCGTCGGCAATTACTGCAATCATAGTGAGACCTTATTTATTGATGCGTGAGCGGTAGTCAGAACATAGAGTCCCAACATTTGAACCTCTGCTTTCATAAGCAGAGGTTTTTTTATGTCCAAATCACATAAAACGCGCATAAACGAAAATAATAAATGACCGCAAACGAAAGTTGAGATAGGATTCACTTATGTTCTAAAATGCTCGTTCGCTCAGCAAGAGGTCAAAATCATGAGTGCTCAACAAAATAATTCAAACAACAGTACATCTTCCACTTTAGACTTGATCGTGATTGGCGGCGGCATCAATGGTGCAGGTATCGCGGCAGATGCAGCAGGTCGCGGTCTCAACGTTGGCTTATACGAAGCAAATGATTTTGCTTCTGCTACTTCATCTGCAAGTTCAAAACTGATCCACGGTGGCTTACGTTACCTTGAACATTACGAGTTTCGTTTGGTTTCGGAAGCGCTTGCAGAACGCGAAGTATTGTTAAGAAAAGCACCTCATGTTGCTCAACCAATGCGTTTCCGTTTACCTCATCGACCATTTTTACGTCCAGCTTGGATGATCCGCTGTGGCCTATTCCTTTACGATAACTTGGGTAAACGCACCACACTTCCTGGAAGTAAAACGGTGAACTTGGCTAAATCAGGTTTACTGAAGCCAGAAATGAAGACCGGTTTCGAATACTCAGATTGCTGGGTTGACGATGCACGAATGGTATTGCTCAACGTTTTGGCAGCAAAAGAAAACAACGCAGAAGTTCGTAACTACTGCCGTGTTGAAAAAGCGCACCGTGAAGGTGGTATTTGGCATGTAACGGTCCTTGATGTGATGACCAACCAACGCTTTGAACGCAAAGCAAAAGCGCTTGTTAACGCTGCTGGTCCTTGGGTTAAACAGTTCTTTGATGATGGCCTAGAGCAGGCTTCGCCTCGTAACATTCGTCTTATCAAAGGCTCACACATTGTTGTGCCACGCATTCATGACGAACCACAAGCGTACATTCTGCAAAACAAAGACAATCGTATTGTGTTCATGATCCCTTACCTAGATAAATTCTCGATCATCGGTACTACCGACCTTGAATACAAAGGCGACCCACGTAACGTAGCAATTGATGATGTCGAAGTGGATTACTTGATTGATATTGTTAACCAACACTTTGTTAAACAACTTGACCGTGAAGATGTGGTTTGGACATACAGTGGCGTAAGACCGCTTTGTGACGACGAATCGGATTCACCACAAGCGATCACTCGTGACTACACATTGGAATTGGACGCAGAGCTAGATCAAGCACCACTGCTTTCGATCTTCGGTGGCAAGTTGACCACTTATCGTAAGCTAGGAGAAGCAGCACTTAAGAAGTTAGAACCACACCTAACCAACATGGGTGCGCCTTGGACAGCCAACAACACGCTTCCAGGTGGTAACTTCAGCTGTAGCAGAGAGCAACTTGCGAAGATGATCCACACTAAATACCCTTGGGCACCTGAAGCGCTATTG
Organism: Vibrio sp. 14N.309.X.WAT.E.F5; assembly: GCF_030397615.1. Lineage (NCBI taxonomy): Bacteria > Pseudomonadati > Pseudomonadota > Gammaproteobacteria > Vibrionales > Vibrionaceae > Vibrio > Vibrio sp. 14N.309.X.WAT.E.F5. The sequence continues at coordinate 159,112 of NZ_JAPNXR010000003.1, forward strand.
CTTCGCTACGTGACTCAATTCGGTACTTACACTTGGAAGCTTCTAGAAGGTGCCAATAACGAAGCTGACCTTGGCAGCCAATTCTCAAGCGAAGCGCATGGCGTTTATCAAGTTGAAATCGATTACTTGATCAATAAAGAGATGGCGATGACTGACGAAGACATCTTGTGGCGCAGAACCAAGCTTGGCCTGTACATGAGTGAATCAGATCAGCAAACGGTGACCGATTACTTGAAAGAGAAACTACAAAGCAAGGTAGTGAGCTTTTCTCAAGTAGGCTAACCCCACCAGCCTAAACATAGTTCAAGAACATACTTAACAACGAAGCTTAGCGTCCCCCGCGCTAAGCTTTTTTTATATCCAATGAAACCCAAGCTTATGTGTTCAGATAGGGACAGGAATGCAGAAACAAAAAAACTCCCGAAGGAGTTTTTATTGTCTCAATCTGCAATTTGCTAACTAACTATTTAATTTAGCTATTCAGCAAAATAACTAGCTAGGCAATTAAACGAGCATGCAGTGAATCTTTAAGCTCAGAACGATCATGTTTTAGTTGGTGCATCGAGCCGTCATCAATGGGCGAATCTTTCAGCTCTAGTTTACGAATCTCTTTATCAAGGTTGTCGTATGTCTTCATATCTGCTGCAAAGCCATCGTCAGTTTTAGCAAGCTCAGCAATTTTGTCTTTCATTTCAGGAAATTCGTGAACAAGAGAGTGATTTTCACCTAGCATAGAAACCTCTTAAGTTGAGTAAAGTGATTGGTATTAAGCACATTTCATTATTAACCTTAGCAAGGGACTCAAATAACAAATGAGATCCAGTACACAGCATAGAATATAGACAATTTAGATTCACAAATTTACAACATCCACCTAGACAATAGGTTTACTGATTTTGATTAATCTCCATAACAAAAGTCACTAGCAAGGTCCTTTAAACAAAGATCATCAAGCTCCTTGTTGATATTAGGTGTTTATACGTTATAGTAACAAAAACAATTTGGAGAAAGAGAATGGCACGCATATCTGCAAAAGAAAAAGAAGAGAAACAAAAGAAATATGACGAGGTTGTCTTTAACATCTTCATTACTGAAGGTTGGGATGCAATCAGCTATGGACGTATAGCCAAAGAAGTCGGGGTGACAGCTTCATCACTACAAAATTATTATCCTCGACTGGTCGATTTTGGCAGAGCATTGCAGGGTCGTGTCTTCCCAATGGTCGCACATCAATTAGATTTCTCTTCTAAAGAGGCATTTGTGTCCTCATGGGATGTCGCAATCCAAGGTGGAGGCTTATTTCCTTCTTTGGTGAGAATGCTCATTCAAAGTGCTCTGGAAGCCGAGACTAGCCCGCAGACAATTCAAGGTATTATCCGACTAAAAGGCATTTTAGGTCAGCAAATGAGTCCAGAAGACGCAGATTCGGCAATAAAATCCGCGTTAGGCACAACAATAATAACCTTAATGAATCAATAACTTAATTTCTTTTAAAACTGCCCGTCATTATTCGTACATACACCCATAACTTACACCATCGAAACGAAACAACGTTTCTAAGCCGGTTAAACGGCTTTATTTCAAAACCCAACACGTACATATATGCTTTGAAATTTTATAAGTAATGAAATGAAAAAGACAATTCTAGCTACAGTAATCGCAACAACTTCTTTTGGTGCAATAGCTAACCCAAGCACAGACCGTCCAAGAGAAATAGATGAAGCACTAATTGGTAAAGCACTTTCTGCTCATGCTGTTGATGCCGTTGATGCCGTTGATGCTGTCAATAAATATGTAGCAACTCAAAACAACACTGATATGTTGGCGACTGTTGCTGCTAGAGCTGAAACAGAAGGCCACACTGTATCAACTAACCGCGACGACGGATGGCAAAAACAAAGATGTAGTTATCTCTAAAGACGATTTCAGCAGCAAAGTGATGATTCGTGTTGATGAACTAGCTCAAAACCGTGCTGAAAATGAAGAAAACGCGACGAAACTCTTGAAATTAAACTACCAATTGAAGACATTGAACCAGGTTTACCAGACCACAACAAAAAGATTCGCCAAGCAGTTGAGCAACTATCTGAATCAGGTCAATAGCTTAACGATTCAGGAAAAGCTGCAGCACAACAAGCAGCAGTAAAACACAACCAAATCGATGAGCTTTACGTTATTGGCAACCAAAACGCATCTGATATCGATACTCTATTCGGTGAAGTTGATCGCCTAGATACTCGTATCGACCAAACTTAGGCATTAAACGCGGCAACAGTTAATGCTCGCCCAATGTTGACAAACGGTATGACTGCATTCGGCGCAGGTGTTGGCTACGCTGGTTCTGAAGCAGCTCTAGCAATCGGTGTTGTGCACAGCTTTGAAGATACAGGTTGGTCTGCTTCAGGTACTGTTGCAGCTTCTTCTGACGATTCAGTACTAGGTGTAGGCGTTCAATACGCATTCTAAGAATTACCTATAAAACATAAGTTTTAGCCCCTCGAAAGAGGTTTTTTTTTCGTTTACGACAAAGTAAAAGCCTTGTGATCTCACAAGGCTTGATAGGAGTAACTCTTTATTGGAGTTTTTTATGGGGGTCGCTATCGAAGCAGCTAAAAAGGTGTTTCTGAAAAAGAGATTAACTACTACACCCACTCGTATCCACTTTATTCATTTGATCATGTGAAGATGTGTCAGAGCCTGTCGATTGGCATCCTGCCACAAACAATAGCGTTACAGATAAGATAAGCCATTTCATAATTAATCCTCTTTTAGTCATGACTAAAGCATAGTGCTTTTAAGTGCAGATACCTCAGTCATTAACTAAAGCCTTACCTACCGATAAAGCCTTGGTTAATGAACAAAGCATCGCTTCATTAATTAACGACCTGCTTTTGTACAAAAAACTTTCATTCAACTAAATAAAAATCGATCAGAAACTGAAAGAGGACAGTTGTGGATCTATGACGAGGATCTAAAAAACGAGTCGCTAAATGTTAGTCGCTAGTCGCCAAACGTACTGCCGCTTCCGCATGGATGGCAGTGGTATCAAACAGTGGCACATCGGTATGTTGTTGCTGAATCAGCAGGGCGATTTCGGTACATCCCAAAATAACAGCCTCTGCACCTTGCTGGCTTAGCTTCTCAATGATTTGACGATAGACAGCTCGAGATTCTTCTTTTACTTCACCTCGGCACAGCTCTTGGTAAATGATGTTGTGCACTTTCTGTCGGTCACTCTCATCTGGAATCACAATATCAATACCGAACTTGTTAGTCAGGCGCCCTTTATAGAAATCTTGTTCCATCGTGAAAGCGGTACCGAGTAATCCTACTTTCTTTACGCCCTGTTCAAGCAGCTTCTGCGCGGTGGTATCAGCGATATGTAAGATAGGGATCGTGATCTGCTCTTCGATCTCAGGAACGACTTTATGCATGGTATTGGTACAAATCAGAATGAAATCAGCCCCGCCCTTCTCTACCGATAAAGCCGCGTCTGATAAGATGTCGGCTGTCTCTTCCCAACGACCTTGATGTTGGAGCTTTTCTATCTCATCGAAGTTCACGCTGTACATACAAACCTTTGCAGAATTGAGCCCACCAAGGGTCGCTTTAACGCCCTCGTTGATGGATTTGTAGTAGCTTACTGTCGACTCCCAACTCATACCGCCGAGCAAACCGATCGTTTTCATGTTTCTATTCCTTTATCTTTTCGACTATCCGATTAAACCGTCATGAGTTAAGAACTTATAGTACGTTCTTGCTTATAGCGAGGCATTAAGCCTTCATTGTTTTCAAGCGTTCATTCCAAACCTCTGATTTCAAATACGTCCCCGAACAAAAAAGGCTCGAATTAACAATCCGAGCCTTTATGATTTTGACCAAAGGTAAACGAGGCGTTAGTACACCTCACACCAATCTGATTTCATGTCTATCAGCGTCCAGTCCTCTCTGGAATTCGCTTCATCTAGCGCTTTATCCAACTTACCAACATGAGACTTACGATCGTACTTCCACTCTCGCTCAGCATCAGTGTGATGAACAATCATAGCCATTGAATTTGGTTGGCTCGTTGCCCACTGCATCATAGCTTGGTCACCGTCTGAGTTGCCTACTGCTAAAATAGGCTTCTTACCGATAATATGCTGAATATTCGTGACCTTTCCAGCTTTGTCATCAATGGTCAAAATGGACGAGTCTTTGGTCACCGTCGGCTTACCATCGTTGTAGCTGTAATTATATTTAAGAGCGCTGCCGATGATTTGCTCTGGCGGAATGTTATAAGCTTTCGGGGCCCACGCTCTCATGAAATCAACACCACCTCCCGACACGATGTAAGTTTTAAAGTCGTGCTCTTGCAGGTAGGTCAGCATCTCTTTCATTGGCTGGTAAGTTAGGTCTGTGTACGCTTTATTGAAGCGCTCATCTTTTGCTACCGCCAACCACTGCTTAACCTCTTGTTGGTAGTCTTCGACTGTCATACCAGAGTGTGTCGCCATGATAATTTTCAATAACCCTTCTTCGCCACTGCCCAGAACACTTTCAATATCATCTTCGAGTACAAACTTAAACGGTGCTTCCGTTTTCCATTCAGGGTGTTCAGGCGCCATCTCTTTTACACGATCTAACGCGAAGGCCAATTGGAAGTAGTAAGGTTTTTCTGACCAAAGCGTACCGTCGTTATCGAACACGGCGATACGATCTTCAATCGCCACGAACGTATCAGACTCAGCTTTGGTGGTTTTCCCAACATAGTCGACGATAGCGGATTTGCTCTCGCTATCTTTCCAAGAAGGCAGCAAATTGGGATCACAATCTTTAGCAAAAGATGAGAAAGAAAGGCTAGATAAAATCGCAACGGATAAAAGGGTTATTTTCTTCATAGCAACTACCATGTTGTTGAATTAATTGTAGGGTTTAATTCAATTCATCCTAGTCGGTCTACTCTGATTTTCCACTTATGGACACTATAACCAATACTCATATTGTCGTTGGGGCTGTCGTAAAAAGAGGGTTAGCCTCACAGCTAGCCCTCGTTTTCTAGTGCCCGATAAAAGCTTAAAGACTCGGCGGGGTTCCCTCTCCATTAGAAGCAATCGCATCAATTTGCACCAAGGCGCCCATAGGGATATTAGACACACCAATAACTGTGCGCGCAGGTAATGGACCTCCAAAGTAACGCGTGCAAACGTCATTGAGCACATCTAAATCAGCCATGTCTCTCAATTGGATATTCAACTTCACGATGTCATCCATGACATGACCAACGCTCTCAATCACTTCTTTAATGTTATTCAGGCACTGCATCGCCTGCTCTTTTGCGCCATTCGCAACAATCGCTCCAACTCTTGGATCCAACGGCAACTGAGCCGAGATATTGTTGTAGTGAGAAAAAGCCACGGTTTGCGTTGAAAGCGGGCTGATTGGTGCAGCTTTGGTATTGTTTGCCTTAATCACTATTCCATGTCGATCTTCAACCGCTTGTGGCGGAGTGCCATCGCCGTGTGACACGGTCGCATCCATCTGCACTAACGCTCCCATTGCTAGGCCTTCAACCACCGTCACCGAGCGTGCTGGCATGTAACCGACAGCCCTTGCAATCGCAGAGTCCGGGAAGAAGGTGGTATACACTTCATTGACTGCTGTAAGGTCATCAAGGCTTCTCACATGGATATTTACCTTCACGATGTCATCAAGAGGAACATCAACATTTTCCAGTATCGATTTAATGTTTCTGAGGCATTGAATCGCGTGCTCTTTTGCTCCACCAGCGACGATGCTACCCGATTTCGGATCAATCGGTAGCTGAGCTGAAATGTGATTATAGTGAGAGAAAGCGACCGTCTGAGTCGATAGAGAACTGACTGGCGCGTGTGGGGTATTTCTCGCGATCTTAACTAACTCACAAGCCGCTTGTGGGTAAGTGCCTTCACCATTCGAGATCACAGCATCCATTTGCAAATGAGCGCCTTCGAGCGGTAAATCAGCAACAGCGAGTGTCGTGCATGTAGGGACGTAGTGTTGGAAAAAGGACGCGTAGATTTCATTAACTGCATCGATATCTGCAATGTTTTTCAAGTATATATTTACTCTCACTACATCGTGCATGCGGTGTCCAATACTCTCCACAATCGCTTGAATGTTTAATAGACACTGCTTTGTTTGATCTTCTAAAGAGCCTGAGATCAGGCTGCCTGTTTTAGGGTCAATCGGTAATTGAGCAGAGAGGTTATTGTAGTGTGAGAATGCCACCGATTGTGTTGAGAAAGGGCTCTGTGGTGCATCTTCCGTGTTTCTTGAAACTTTAATAATATCGGCACTCATGTCGATACATCTCCTATTCGAGTATTGATGTCAGATAGAGCCAATCGGCCACGTGTTTATCGACATTTCAAAATAAAAGGCACAAAAATAGCCGAACCAATAAATCGTCATAAATACTGGTTCAGCTTAATTCACTTTAAACAGTGGAGGCACTGATGCCCCCACGAATAAACCTCTACAGCGTGCTTAGGAAACTGCTGATTTTTTCTTCATGATGCTTAACGGTTTCTTGCGTTGGAATAACCGCATCTTTATGTGTGAAGTACACTAAAATTGCCATCTGAGCAGTGAGTCGGTTTTCGGCTTCATCGAACGCCACTGAGTATTCGCTTTCTAGTGCGCCGCGAGTCACTTCTTCTTTGTCATTCGCAGGTAGGCAGTGCAGCAACATTGCGCCCGGACGAGCCTTAGCCATTAGCTCTTCAGTAATCACATAGTTAGGCATGAATGCCGCAAGGCGCTCTTCCTTCTCATCCATTTGCGTGACCCAGTAGAAGCTATCGCCGTACACCACATCACAGTCACTGATGCGCTCTACATCATCAGTAATTTCAATCGTGCCACCAGACTCTTCACAGAAGTTCAGCGCCATGTCGATCCACTCTTGTTCCATGTGGTATTTCTTAGGACCAATTTGCTTAAAGCCCATACCGTACTTAGCACAAGTCAGCATCAGTGAACGGCACACATCCGTCGCGTCACCCATGAATGCTAAGGTGAGATCAGACAACTTACGTCCATCTGTGATGTGCTCTCTGATCGTGTAGAGATCCGCTAGCATTTGAGTTGGGTGGAAACGAGTATCAAGGCCGTTGATCACTGGCACTGTCGACATTTCAAGTAGGCCATCTAGTGTCTCAGGGCTGTTAGTACGAGCCATGATGATGTCGCACATACGTGATAGCACACGAGACGTATCATCAATAGACTCTTTACCACCTAAGTGAATGTCTTTTGGTGATAGAAATAGTGCATGACCACCCAATAATGTTGCTGCCACCTCGAAAGAAACACGCGTACGCGTAGAACCCGCTTCGAAAATCATTCCTACCGATTTGCCTTTGAACAGTGGCGGGATTGCATTGTCTTTACGCGCCTGTTTCAGGTGAGTCATCAACTCCATCATGTTGTCCATTTCTTGAACAGAGAAGTCTTTCATGGAGACCATATGCTCTAGGTTTGCTTTGTTTAGTTCAGTTGCGCTAGAAGAAGGTAATTTCATAATAAGTTCCTATTTTTCATAACTTTGTGCGCGGTTCTTTTAAGTTCTCTTTCATGGCGATTTGATTTTGAATACATGCCATCACTTTCAAGAACCGCTACGTTTGGGATTAAATATTGGTGTTAACGACTGTTCTCAGTCTTTAGTTGTTATTAGGTTTATCGTTGTAACTAAACTCTTGGCACTTGTTGGGTGATGCAGTGGATATTGCCGCCACCTAACAAAATCTCTCGAGCCGGAACGCCATTCACTTCGTAGCCCGGATAGATGCCTTCTAGGATCCCGATAACATCGTTGTCGTAGCGTTTATCCAACAAAGGCAACACGATTTGGTTATTGGTAATCAGGTAATTGGCATACGACGCCGCTAAACGCTCACCCGCTTCTCGCTCCATTCCGTCTGCGATATCGATACCTGCCGCTTCTTCCTCGGTCATGAAAAGAGGGCCTGGCATCGGCAGCTTGTGTACCTTGATTTGACGGCCTTTGGCATCGGTCTGGCTGGTGATGTAGTCATAGGCTTCTTTGCTGATCTCATATTGAGGATCATTCTCGTCATCGCACCACGTCAGAACGACTTCACCCGGCTTCACGACGTGAAGGATATTGTCGACGTGACCATTGGTTTCATCGTTGTATAAACCACGAGGTAGCCAAATTACCTTCTCAACATTGAGGTGTTCGCACAGCACTTCTGTCAGCTCTTCTTTGCTCATATCTGGGTTTCGGCTTTCGTGTAATAAGCACTCTTCTGTTGTGTAGAGCGTGCCTTCGCCATCAACGTGAATTGAACCGCCTTCTAGTACTATTGGAGCGCGGTATCGAGAGTCACGAATGGTTTCACACATCTTTTGGGCAACTTGGTTGTCGCGGTTCCATGGTGAATACAAACCATCCACAAACCCGCCCCATGCATTAAATTCCCAATCCACACCTCGACGTTCACCGCTATCATCGACCACATAAGTCGCACCGATGTCGCGCATCCAAGAGTCATCCGTCGAGATTTCCAATACTCGAATATCCTCTGGTAAACGAGATACTGCGTTATCGTATTGGTCTGAACTCGCTAGCATGGTGACTGGCGTCGTATGGCTGATCTTGGTAGCAACGTCTGCAAATACCGCTTGTGCTGGTTTCGCTCCATTGCGCCAGTTGTCGGTACGCTCTGGCCAAGCCATCCAAATTTCGCTGTGTGGCTCGTGTTCCCCTGGCATTCTGAAGCCATCATGTTTTGGAGTAGTCTCAATCAGTTTTTTCATCGTTATGTCCCCTAAATTATGCTTGAGCTTCTTTTTTATCTTGCGTATCGGCTGTGTCGTTATCGTCCGAGCCTTGCTGTTTCTTACGCTTTAGAGCGCCTAGTAGTATCCACTCACCAGCGAGGATGGTGGCAATCACGCCAATCAAAACAGGTCCTGTGTATCCCCAATCTGCAACGGTTAAATCAAGAGCCTCAGGGAAAATAAACAAGATCACGGCTTGAAGGACGACCAAGAAACAAACAATCGACATCACCCATTGAGCCGCCATACCACCCGGAACTTTGAATGGGCGTTCGCGTTTACCATCAACCACTCGAAGCTTTAGGTATGCCGGGAACATGAACAGGTAAGGAAGTAAGAAAATGCAGCTGGAGAAGGCAAATATCGACCAGAACAGATCATCATTGCCCTGAGCAAACAGCGCGTAAGACAGAATGACGACCGTTGATACCGTACCAGTAATATTGTTTGCACCAACCGGGGAACCTTTCTCTGACACTTTCGCGACAGGGGCTGGAAGTTCACCTTCTTGAGCGGCTTCAGCAGCAGCTCGGCTGGCACCCATTGTCCAACTCACCATGTTGCCGATAAGCGTTAACAAAGCGAAAGTACCGAAGATGTACACCATCGCTGTACCAACCACACCAGTGCCGAAAAGTGTTCTAAACGTATCGATAAGGCCAGACACCAAACCAATGCTTTCGACAGGTAGCGCCATCAAAATGCCTACCGTACCGAAGATGTATAAGAAAGCGGTGATACCGATAGAGAGGAAGACGGCCTTAGGCATATCACGAACGTCTTTCATTTCTTTAGTCATGGTCGCAACCAGTTCAAAACCCATTAGGTTGAACACAATCGCGGGTAAGAAAGAGACCGCAGAATCCAATGAAGGCATCATTGCGGGCAACGTAAACTCGTTGGCAACGCCGTTTTTCATTGCATAGATAAAGCCGCCCACACCCAATGTACTGATCACAACAATTTTTAATATTGCGCCAATATTGGTGACCCACACGCCGATGTCGGCAGACACATTACAAATCAAAACCGTTAGCCACGTCAGTAATATACAAATGGCGATTTGTCCCCATAAAGACAGATCTGGCATGAAGAGCTCAGCAAACATCCCTGCAAACATGATGTATACCGCTGGCATCCATAAACCAACGTTAATCCAGTAAAACCACGTTGTTCTGACTGCCCATTTAAAATTGAAGGCTTGTTTTACCCAATCGTATATCCCACCTTCACCTGGGTAAGTGGTACTCAGTTCGGAAGTAATTAAGCCATATGGAATGACAAAGAAGACCAGCATTAACACCCACCAACCAATGGCACTGACACCAATACTGGCTGACGCGGTTAATGTGTCGACGACCAAAACTGCACACAGTGTAAAGAGTGCAATTCCCGTAACCCCCATTTTTCCTTGCGTTTCGTTACTCATCTCTTAGCTCCTTAATCTCTAATTCGGGATTAATTAAACGGCAAAGCGATGAAGTGAACTGGGATGAAAATTGAATATCGGTTTTACATAAAAGAGTTCAGGGCAAAAACAAAATAAACCCAACAAATATTAGATTTATAATGCTAAAAGTCGGAATACTTGATTTTGGTCAATAACTATTCGATTAATAAATACATTTTCTAATTCAAAACCAAGATCACATATCTAGTTAATCTAGCGATAATTAAGGCTTTCTGTGACATATAGGCGACTAAAAACATCAAATATTGAACACAAATCGAATTGTGATTTTTATCCCCACGACACCGACAATATTTAAATACAATTCAAACTAACTTATTTGCACTGAGCAAAATATTATTTGGAGAGTTAAACATGTCGAAGCCTATTATTGTTGTTGCTGTCGGTGGGAATGCTTTACTACAACGTGGTGAGGTAATGAGTTGCGAAAACCAAAAAAAGAGCATCGCGCAAACCGCAGGCTCTTTAGCTGAGCTAAGCAAAGACTACCGTTTGGTGGTGGTGCACGGAAATGGCCCTCAAGTCGGCCTACTCTCATTGCAGAACAATGCTTATAAAGATTGCCCCCCTTATCCGTTTGATGTACTTGGCGCTGAGACTCAAGGAATGATTGGTTACCTTATCCAACAGGGGCTAAATGCTGCAATTAAAGACCGCTTTACAACCACGATTCTGACTCGAATTGTTATTGACGAGAACGATCCTGCGATTGCCGACCCAGCCAAATTTATTGGCCCTATCTATACCGAGGAACAAGCTAAACAACTCGCAGAAGCCAACCAATGGGTTGTGAAGCCTGACGGCACACACTGGCGTCGCGTGGTGCCATCACCTTCGCCAAAAGAAGTGCTAGAAATAAAAGCTATCAAAGACTTGCTAGAGAAAGAACACCTAATTATTTGTGGCGGTGGCGGTGGCGCTCCAGTCGTAGAAAAAGATGGTGCTTATGTGGGTTTTGAAGCAGTAATCGACAAAGACATGACAGCGGCACTCATTGCAGAAGAAATCGGCGCAGAACATTTACTGATCCTCACCGACGGTTCTCATGTTTGTTTAGATTGGGGAACACCAAAAGAAGAGAAACTTGAAAACGTGTCAGTTGAACAAATGAAGAAATACACGTTCCCAGCCGGTTCGATGGGGCCAAAGGTCGATGCATGCTGTCTTTTTGTTGAAAAGACAAAGCAACACGGACACATTGGTGATCTATCGAGCGCACTAGAGATCATTGAAGGGAAAACGGGGACACATATTAACGCCTAACATCGGCTTATCATGGTTTATATAAATAAAGGGTCACAAAGTCTAAGTTTTGATATTCCAATTGGAACTTTTCTTGAAAACCCTTTATGTTTTTTGTGTTCCACAATAAAGGTGAGGATCATTAGATGCGCAAAGTAACAACCGAAGAAAAATTAATTCGAATTCATGATGCTGTTGTGCAACTAATGGAACGCCGTGAAGCAACGGATATTTCAATGTACGATGTTGCTAAAGAGTGTGGAATGGCAACATCCACGGTTTATCATCACTATCCAAATATAGAGAACTTATTCCATAACCTGTTAGATGACGTATTTATTGATTTCGAATCTCTACTCAGTAAATGTATAGATGCCAAGCATGTTAGTCATTGGACTGATATCAATCGTATGATTGAAACAGCCTATGTGAATTATTATAACAATAACCCGATTGCTAAAAAGCTTATTTTGGGTCGTCATACATTCACCGAATTAGGCCATGCGGACACTGAAAATGACTTAATTCTTGGTAAGGAAGTAGAAACGATTTATCGACAGTTCTTTGATGTTCCTCAATTGCCACAATCCATTAATGTCTTCGCTATCTCACTGCAAGTCGCTGATAAAATATACTCGTTATCTTATCGCCAACATGGCTGTATCACACCAGAACTTGCCAACGAAGCAATCCGTTTAACCGAGTCTTACCTTCAGCTGTACATACCTCCTATCTGTCAAAAATCCGTTCCAATTACAGAACTTACACATTGAGTATGCAAAATGCCAGCTACATAACAGCTGGCATTAATCGATTATAAACAAAACCTTAAACAGGCGATTTAAGTCATCACTTTATCGTGGGCTTTTTGACCTTAGTAAATGGTGTCGATTTCCATTTATCTGTTCTTACCTCTTCACCGGGCGTGTACATGCGTAACACTGAATACCATTGGTGATCGGGGATAGGTAAGAAGTTAGGATCATCTTCATGCCCTTTTACATCGCTACTCATGTAAATGGTGTAACTGCCATCAGCATTAGGCGTTAACGTTCTGTCTCCACGGGAGTGACGGTTTAACTCGTTTTTCTCCATCAATCGGGTTTCGCCACTGTAAGCCGTGTATGACCAAAAACCACCCTCTTCTAGCGGTGGCGCATCGAAGCTCACCGTGTAATCGTATTTTCCGCCATCGAGCACAGCACCTTCATTATCAACGAAATCACCGCTATACATAGTGTGCTTTGCAGGTAGCCCCCACTGGCCCATTAACGTGCCGTAGGCGTGTTGAAAGCTCGGAACCTTGGTCATTTCATCGCGTGTGCCTAATACGTCACGTGAATCATCAAAGCCCGCATTAATGATTCGTTCCAGTCCGTCTTTTTGACCAGACTCGATCATACGAAGCTGCTCTGTCGTAAATGGATGATTGGATTTGCCTAATTCAACATCTCCCAAGCCAATGTGCTCGAACAGTTCAAGCAACTTTTGGTCATGCGCCTTCATTGTTCCTTCAGACAAAATGAAGTTGGTTCGCTCGACCCAATTAGAGTCTTCAGGATCTGGATACACGCGCTCAACAGGAGCGGGCCCTTTTTGACCTAAGTATTCCGACAACGTCCTAATATTCCATTGATCCATTAACTTTTGAGCAGTTGCAGAATCGTCGCCGCCAAGGTCCATGATTCGACCCATCATTTTGACCAGCGGGTGCTCTACATAGATGACTTGATCGACACTCGCAGGCACTTCACCTTTCCACCCTTCAACTGCATACATGAAACTGCCGCCTTTTGTGCCTCGCTGTGGAGAGCCAAAAGCCGAGTCAGTAAAGTGCTGCATATTCATGGTATGGAACAACCAGTATCGATTGTCATCATGATCTGGAATCGTAATGATGACCGGCTCTACCGCTAGGTCCATCCAACCCATCAAGTGTAATGTGTCATTGTTAATCGTAGGATGTGCAGTGTAAGTGTCGTCAGCAAGTATTCGAATATTTTGGAATCGATTCAGAGGGTAATCTTGCTCAACGACGGTTTTGTAAAAGTATTTGTAGGCTTCATCTATCGAGTACGCGTACTCGTAGGTAAGTTGTGCCAATAACTGATTATCCTTTTTGAGCGACGCTAAGCTCGCCATCTCAACGGGGAGAGTTTCCGTCTTGATCCCAATAACTGCGCTCGTCGCGTCCACGGATTGGCTCGCAAGTACCGGAGACGGAAGTGCAACTATGCAAGCACAAGCCAGTGCTGCCGCAAGTATGTTTTTTTTCATCATTGGATATCCCAACTAAAAGGAGTGCAAAAGGTGCGCTTGTTACAGCACACCTTGCATTAGTCGTATTTGGCGTTAGTCAGCAATCACTGATTTGTCTGCCATACCAATACCACCAGCTTTCTGTCTTGGTGGGAACGCTTCAAGAGACTTTTGATATTTCGCGGCTGCTTTGTGCAATTTTGGTAATACCCAAGACTTCTCTTTCATCCATAAGAACCAACCGCGAGTATCAGGGCTACGCTCGTAAGGATCAGCCTTGATGTTGATGAGCATCCCTAGTGGCCACTCTTCAGGAGGCGCAATCCATTCCGTTTTGGTTTTTAGGTGCACTTTCCAACCATCAACTCGGAACGCATTCAAATCTTGTTCGTTGTAGAAGAAGAACTCATGACGTTGACTCGGCTCACCTTTGATCAACATGTCCAGCTGGTTATAACCATCCAAGTGAACTTGATAACGCTCGCCGTTTAACTCTTTTCCATCAAGCAGTTGTTGCTTAATGTCGCCTTCACCCACTGCAGCCATAATGGTTGGCACCCAGTCTTCAGAAGTCATGAAGCCATCGGTGTATTCACCTTGAGGAATTTTATCTGGCCAACTCACCAACATAGGTACACGGAAACCACCATCCCATGTTGTGCCTTTTTGTCCTCTGAATGAGGCAGAGCCAGAATCAGGCCAGTGATCTAGGTTTACGCCATTGTCAGATGTAAAGAGAATAATGGTGTTGTCGATTTCGCCCAAGTCTTCAAGCTTATCGAGCAGCACACCAATCTGCTCATCCAGTTCGATCAAGCCATCGTAGTAGGTGTTGATTTGACTCGCGCCTTGATATTCCGGACGCACGTGCGTTTTTTGGTGCATACGAGTCGGGTTGTACCACATGAAGTAAGGTTGTTCGTCTTTCTCCGCTTCATGTCTATCAAGCCAATTCGTAGCAAACTCCAAAAATTCGCCATCAACGGTTTGCATGCGTTTAGCGCCTAAAGGGCCTTTATCTTCAATCGTTTGCTTTCCAACCACACCAAACCTTGGGTCTTCTTGCATATCCACACTCTCGGTAGCGAAGGTGTGAAGAACATTACGAGGGCGTCCTCTGAAGTTAGGGTCTGTCGGGAATTCCGGCTGTTCAGGCATCTCCATAACATTGAGGTGGTAAAGGAAACCGAAGAATTCATCAAAGCCGTGTACCGTTGGGAGGTGACTGTTGTTATCGCCTAAGTGACTTTTACCGACATGCACGGTCGCATAGCCTTTGTCTTTCAGCATTTCGGCTAGGGTTGGATCTTCTTTTTGAAGGCCAAGTGAAGAGCCCGGCTGACCGACAGACGTTAAGCCTGTTCGGAAAGGATATTGACCTGTGATAAAGGCAGAGCGCCCCGCGGTAGAGCTGCCTTGTGCGTAGTAATCGCTGACCATCATGCCGCGTTCGGCAATTCGATCTATGTTCGGCGTATCCACCGCGCCTAAACCACGGTGGTATGCAGACAAATCCGTTGGGCTCACATCATCAAGCATGATAGCAACCACATTGGGTTGGCTCGCTGCATGTACGTTGACGCTCGCCAATACCGAGAGCGCCAGAGCGGATTTAACAAAAGACTTATACATTTATAACCCTCATTCACTATGAGTAAATCGCTGAAGTCAAAACGAAAATTGTGCATGTCTCAGCGAACCATTGTTGAGGCAAATGGTATAAGAAAGAGGTCCAAAATGGCTTGATAGCCACTATTACGATTCTTAATAGTGGTAGTGATAAAGGGGCGTTATTTAGAAAGAATAGTAGCGTGACACTAGGATTGAATAATCGACGTAATTTCTTTTTGAAGCCAATCAGTGAACGGGTTATTACGGTTTGCTTGATGAGTAAACAGTGCCAATTCTCGGCGATAGGTGTCTTTCAACAGTTCTGGCGGTAAATCGATACAACGATAAGAGTGATCAAGCAAATAACGGCATTTCGACGATGTCACATAGATGAAGTCACTGTCCTTAACGACTTCTAGCATCAAATTCATATTGTTGCTTCTGAGCCCAATGTGTTTATCTAAGTCATATTTTTTGATCAACATTTCCGTCTTGGACGGCTGAATGTAACCAGGGATCATATTGATACAGAGTGGGTATTTCAGGATTTCCTCAAGGGAATTGCCTTGAATTGGGTGGTCAGCTCTTAGCACCAACATGAACTTATCAAAGCCAACTGGGCGCTCAGTCAGGGTTTTATTGACGTCCATAGGAAGATAGCTCACTCCCCAACACATTCGGTTGGTCTCTAGGGACTGGACGCCATTATCTAACCAAGGCGAGCATTGGAAGGTCACTTGCGGTGCTTCTTTGGTCAGCTTTTTGATTAGTGGCACACCTACTGGGATCAACAGCGGGGAAGGCAACATGATTTGAACCTCCCCTTTTAAATCTTCCAAGCCCCACTCATCATTGGGTATGTAAAGGTTATCTAGCTGTTCTAATAGCAGAGGTAACGATTCGATAAGCTTCAAGCATTTAGGGGTAGGTTCAAGCCTAGCTTTATCTCTAACAAACAACTCATCATCAAATTGTTCTCTGAGCTTACGAAGCATGACACTGATCGTCGGCTGACTTACGTTCAAGGCTTTGGCTGCACTCACCGTTTGACGAGTTTCGTTAAGCACCAAAATGAGCCGCAGTAAGTTTAAGTCTTTGGTCATGCCCTACTCCAAGTGATTTAGAAAAGTGGAAAGTACGCTGGCGAATACCCTTTTTTCATCGCTTCTACCATAGGCAATAATTTGGGTAATGCGTGACGAAAAAACATCTCATACCCTTGGCATAAATGATTCATCGCACTGCCATCTTCGGTTGTTGCTATTCTGTTTTTAGGACAACCACCTTGGCAAAGTTCAACAAAATCACAACGTCGACAAGCGCTGTTTAACTCATCATATTTGTTGGTGCCAAACGCTACTTGTTCTGGTGAGCTCGCCATGGTTGCAAGCTTATCACTGTTCATAGTGCCCAATTGATGATCTTGATACCCATAATGGTCACAACTGTAAACATTGCCGTCATGCTCAACCATTAATTGCTGCCCACAAGTCGCGCTGTGATGGCACATTTGGCTTTGGTAGCCCATCAACACCATTAAACAGTTTTCAAAAAACTGGATATACACTTTACCGACATCCTTGGCGCTCCATGCATCAAACAAATCACAAAGAAATTGCCCCCATTGCTCCCCAGTTAACGACCAATCATGCCCTGTTCGCCTGTCCAACTCATGATCGATACAAGGCTGAAACTGCATATAACCACTGCCATTTTCAACCAAAAACTGATAGATCGTTTTACCGTTTTTGTAGGTTTTATTGTTCACGACCGTTAACGTATTAAAATCAACATTGTGCTTCTTTAGATAAGACATCCCACGCATTGTGCGTTCAAAAGACGACTCGCCATTTTTGTCGATCCGAGCGATGTCATTCAGAATATTGGGCCCATCGATACTGATGCCCATCATAAAATTGTGTTTAGCAAAGAAGCTCGCCCAGCGATCGTTAATCATGGTTCCGTTGGTCTGCATCGTATTCACGACGCACTTTTTCGTTGCTTTGTTTGCCTGTGCTTTCATCGCCGTTTCATAGAAATCGAGCCCTCTTAACATAGGCTCGCCACCATGCCAGATAAAGTCCACTTGCTGATCTTTCATTGGCTGCGCGTCGATATGAGCACCGACAATTTGCTCCATCATGTCCAGAGACATTGAAGATCTTTTATCGACATCTTGTCTATTGAGATAATAGCAGTAGCTACAATCCAGATTGCACTGAGCCCCTTCTGCTTTAATGAATAAGCTAAAAGGATAAGTGGATGTGTTCATATCGATTCCCGTACTTTTTTGCCAACATATCAACCGAAAATCAATCAAACAATAGCGTCTCAGGCCCCCTACCTGCACACGTCGTCGAGTCGCTTCACCACTCCAAATCAATGTTAATTAAAACAAACACTTGAAGGGTAAAAAGAGACTATTAACATCCTTAATATCGGCTATTACACTCCTTAATCTCACTTGCTCATATGATAAATGCCTAATCCTGTTCCTACGATCTAAGGTGTTCCATGAGAAAGCTCCTCTATAAGAGAAGTGTACTGACCAGTTTAGTGTGTTCTTTATCCAGTATTATCGCGATGCCATCCCTTGCCCAACAATCTATTAATCCTGAAGAAGAGCTCGCTTACAACCTAGGTGTTCAAGCATTTATCTATGGTACAGGCCCATTAACCGTGGCAGCGGTTAGGCAAACGACCACATCTGTTGATGCGCCAATGGACAACGCCATGGCACCATTGAATGAGATGGGTAAAACGCGCGTTCTATCCGGACCTCAGGATAGAATTGTACCTACCGTCAACAACGATACGCTCTACTCACAAACTCACTACGATCTGGATTTATCGGGCCCAATGGTGATTGATATTCCTCGCACCGATAACCGTTACTACATTGTTCAGTTATTGGATGCTTACTCAGATTCGATTGAAGATCTGCACGTGAAGAATGTCGGCGACCAAGGTTCAAAAGTGCTTTTGGTCAACAAAGGATGGGCTGGCGAAGTGCCAGAGGGGATTGATCGTGTCGTAGAGTCTCGCACTCCTATGGTTTGGTTGATTCAACGAACGGGCGTGTTTGGCGAGCAAGAGCTCGCTGATGCACTGGTTACTCACGATAAATTCCTCAGCTACCCACTAGATCAACTCGGCGCAGCGCATGACATCGTAGAACTCAAAGCTTCGACAGGTCGCATCCCACCCATGGCGAGGCCTGAAGGGTTAGAGTGGTATTCATTGATTGACCGCGAGCTACGTAAAAATCCAATTCCAGAAGATGCCGCCATCGTTGATCAATTCCAACAAATTGGTATTGGAGGATCGACCCCCTTTAACCCTGAAGCGCTAACTTCAGCACAGAAAAAAGGGCTAATGCGCGCGATTGAGTCTTCACAACAGATCATTCAATACGCTGGTCGAAGCATCGGCGATGTCAATAACGGCTGGTCGATGATGTACGAGGGAGGCCGTTACGGAAATGATTATCTAAGCCGAGCAAGCATCAATATGCGTGCGGCTGGTTTGAATGTACCAGAGCGAGCACTCTACCCAAATCGATACACGGACTCGAATGGCGAACAGCTATCGGGATCCAATCAATATCGAATGACCATGCCAGCTGATGCACCCGCTGACGCCTTTTGGTCTTTGACCATGTACGACGCTAAAAACCTGTTCATGGTTGAGAACTTCATTCAACGCTACTCCATCTCAACCAACCGTAAAGATGAACTGAAATACGCAGAAGACGGCACATTGCCAATATGCATTCAATACGCAAAACCAACCGATCCTACGTGTAACTGGCTGCCTGCACCTCAAGATGACTTCTATCTTCACATGCGTCTGTATGAGCCGACTCAAGCCGTTCTAGACAATGAATATCCACTGCCACAAGTTGAAAAACTCTAGCCCCAATTAAGTCGATCAAGTCAATTGCCACGGCGTTATTAGTGTTCGCTCGTGGTAATTCGTTCTATCCCTAAACACATGACTCAAACTGCTAGAAACATGACTCATACACTGAAAATAAGGTTCTATTCTTGAAAACACCTTTCATCACACTATCTCTGTTAGTAACAGGGATAGTCAGCTCTCTCGCGAACGCGGGAGGATTAAACCTATCTCAGATTGCGACTACCAAAAGCGTTGGCACAGCTGGCGTAGGAAACGTAACCGCGAACGATGCATCCGCAGTGATCAACAATGCTGCGGGGTTATCGGCTATTGAAGAAAGCGCTTGGATTCTCGGCGTTCAATACCTCGATGTTGAAGCCACTTTTGTCCGTGACGATAACTCGGCTTCAACCACAGGAAGCAGCGCGGATGTTCTCCCTCACTTGTCTTACGCATCAAGGTTAAATGACCAATGGGTCGTCGGCGCAGCATTGCACGCAGCTGGCGGCACTGGCGTTGAATACTCTCACGGCGTTGGCGCGCACCCTGCTTTGTTGATCAAAGAAAATAGCATTTCGGCACTCAACTTAACGTCGTCATTGTCATATCAGGTCAATAAACAACTGTCTCTTGGTGGTTCTTTGATATTGCAGCACACAGCGCTTGAAACTCAAGCTTTGAATGGTCAAGAACTCCAAGGAGATAGCCTCGACCTAGGGTTCGGCCTGAGTCTCAATCACCACATCAGTGACAACACACAATTGGGTGTCAGTTATCAGGGCCAATTTGATCACGACCTTTCCCTTGATAACGTCAACGCTTTTGGAATTAGCTCTGAACTGACGTGGGTTCGAAGCTTAAATTTAGGGTTGAAGCATTCATTAAATGAAGATTTGAACCTTCTACTCAGTTCCAACATGGAGACATGGCAAGATTATGATGACAAATACTCAACCACCTATTCTCTTGGGGTTGGTGTGGAATACGCTTATGAGGATTGGTTGCTGTACAGCGGACTGAGCGGTGACACTAGCCCTTTAAGCAGTCAAAACCGAGATGTGTTACTCCCACTCGATAAACAGTGGCGTATCGGATTTGGCGCTGAGAAGAAGATATCCAATGACTTACATCTAGGATTGAGCTACCAATACCAAGATCTAGGCCATGGTGAAATTAATGCTGACTCAGGACTATTTCAGCCTTCTGGCAGCTATTCGACCAACAGAGTTCACTTCATCACTTTGTCTCTTCGCCATTAAAGCGAACTCTTGAGCGTTCCATTCTAACTTCTAGCTTCTAGCTTCTAGCTTCTAGCTTCTAGCAGGAAACGGTATAAAAAAGGATTGGCTGTGAGAGCAATCCTTTGAATTCATGAATATCATTCCGCCAACCAGAAGACTCAAACACCCTTTACGCTCATGGTAATTGTCGTTATTGTGAATCTCTACGTCATCATCACAAGGACTGTCTGAGAGTTATGAACAGCACGATTGAAACCATTCTGGGGCACCGCTCCATTCGTCAATATACAGATCAACCAATAGAGCAGCAGCAACTCGATTTAATTGTTCAGGCAGGCCTTGCCGCGTCATCATCGAGCTTATTACAGGCTGTTTCTATCGTGAGAGTGACAGACAAAGAGAAGCGAAAACTGCTAGCCGAATACGCAGGTAACCAAGCTTATGTTGAGAACGCGGCTGAGTTTTTGGTGTTCTGTATCGACTATCAACGCCACGCTCAGATCAACCCTGAAGTAAAAACCGACTTTACTGAACTGACCCTGATTGGCGCTGTTGATTCCGGCATCATGGCGCAAAACTGCATGCTGGCTGCTGAGTCACTGGGCTTAGGTGGTGTATACATTGGTGGCTTGCGTAATAGCGCACAACAAGTCGATGAACTGTTAGAACTACCACAACACACCGCCGTATTGTTCGGAATGTGCTTAGGTCACCCAGCACAACAACCAGAAGTTAAGCCTCGCCTCCCTGCTCACGTGGTCATGCACGAAAACCAATACCAACCGCTGAGCCTAGATGAAATCGCCAGCTACGATGATTCGATGCAAAGCTACTACGCAAACCGCTCAAGCAATCAGAAGCAAAGTAGTTGGTCACAACAGATCACACAAAAGTTGTCTGGTGAATCTCGCCCGCATATCCTGCCTTACTTGAACAGTAAACAGCTGACCAAACGATAGCTCTAGAGCAGCTCTAAAGATAGAGAAAGGTTCAGATAGGTTAGCTCCGTTTCGTCATCACAAACAAAAATGTCAGCGTATAATACGCTGACATTTTTCATTTCTGGGATACTGACACTCTTAGAGGTATTTCTCTATCGGCAACAGTTGTAGGAAGCCTGACTGCATTCGTTCCCACTTACCAGTTTCAGGTTCGCTGTCCCAACTTTGCTCGCCTGAATACCAATACACGTCACCACCTTCGAGTTCCAAGCGCCAACTGTTGTCTTCACTCATCGCTTGCTCAATGGTGTCAGCTAGCGTTTCAGCAATCTCTTTATTCTCGATGATCAAAACCGATTCCGTATTGAGGTAGGTAGAGCGTAAGTTGAAATTGAATGAGCCAATACTCGCGATGCTGCGGTCGAATACAACTGATTTAGCGTGCAAGCCGTAGGCCGTCTCAGGCGCACATTTCGACACGTCTTGAGTCGAAGCTTCACACAGCTTGGATTCTGGTTTTAGCTCAAACAGGTCGATACCATGCTCCAACATGTCGTAACGTCTGCCTGCATAAGCGGAGTGATTAGTCACAAGATCATTAGACGCCATAGAGTTAGTGAGCGCTTTTATCTCAACGCCCTTATTGTTCAATACCTGCCACTCTTCGAGTTGACCGTCATCGAATACAAGGTAAGCGGATTCCAACAAGATCTCTTGTTTCGATTCGCTTGCAAGCTGTCCTAAAAGAACCGCCGTTGCTTTCGGTTCATCGGTATTATCTGAATCGATAGGCACAGGGCGATCGTAAGCAAAGCGAGCGTTGACCCAAGTCATCTCATCAAGAGCCTCTTTCAACAAGCCATCTGCCGCTTCACGGTTTAATGGTAACTCTGGGTAGTTTTTGTATTGTGGAACGGTGATATCGTCAATCTTTGAAAGATCCGGTTGTTCGTCGTCACCCAACATATCGACAGGGTAAGACCAACGGCTGTCCCAATACTCAGTAAAGCTGGTTTGGATCGTGGTAACGACTGAGCCCATCACTAATACATCACGATCTCGGAAGTTGATCTCGTCAGAAAGGTCGAAATATTCATCACCAATATTACGTCCGCCCACCACAGACAAGATGCCATCTACGGTAAACGACTTGTTGTGCATACGGCGGTTTAAGCGAGAGAAATCCCCAAGGAAGCTTAACCACTTACTGAAACCACGGCGTGTTGGTGTTGGGTTGAAGATTCGGATCTCGACGTTCGGGTGAGCGTCGAGTGCTGATAATAGCCCTTCACGCTCATTGAGGTTGATGTCGTCCAACATCACTCGCACCTTAACACCACGATCAGCGGCTGCTAATAAACGACTAGCTAGATATCTGCCCGATTCGTCGGAGTTCCAGATGTAGTATTGAATATCGATGGTGTGCTCTGCACTTTCAACCAACGCCAATCGCTGCGCTAACGCATCCCAACCGGATTCTTGTAAACGAACGGCGGTAGTCGCCTGTTCTGATGCTGGTTGATATTCATCCGCTAAAACCGACAAAGTGCTTGGTCCATAAGAGGTGTACGGTTCTGCAGGGTGGTCGATGCCTTCTGGTAATGAAGAACAGCCGCCGAGAATAGCGACTAAAATTAAGGTTAAACTGATGCGTTGGAGCACAGGCATGTGTCTGACTTCCTTTTCACGGTAACGTCTTTAGAAACTGTCCCGACAGCTTTGCGACTCACAAGCTATTCAGGTCTATTCATTGATTATTACTGCTAAAGCCTGAAATTTATAGGTAATTATCCAGTATAAATTTGAAGACCAATAAATTGACCTACAAATCACTTAAGTTGAGTGAGAGCTAGGCAATATAAACTTAGCGGTTTTTATACCATTTCGATGGTGAGTTCTGTTCGGTCTGGGTGGTGGTTCACCATTGTTTGAAGATCTAGTGTCAACGCTTGATTTCACACTAAAAGGTGTGTCGACCTACTTAGATGAGATAGTGCAAACTTACTACTTACTACTTACTACTTGCGTAAGCGATAAACTATTGTCCATATAAAGGGAATGTAACGATCAACACTGAAAACAGTGTTCACGCTGCATAACCTTTATAGCCCCTACCAAAACCAACCTTAAAGTAGTACCATTTATCGTATCTCATTCTTAATGGTATCTGGGTCTTATGAAGCTTTTAGTCGATCGCACTGGTGAACAGTTTTTAGAAATTCTGGAAGAGTCTGGAGACAAACTGACCGTTCAATTCATTAGCAATGAAGGCAATCGAAAGGGTAAACCGTTCCAAGATAGCTTGAGTGGATTATTCCTCACAGGTTGGAAGCCTCGCACGACCTCAACCGCGATTGGCCTAGAACGCTTTAAACAAGGCAAGCTGCAAGACCCTAAAGTCAGCTTCGCTTTGCATCAACTTTACCCGCTCGGCAGAGATGTAAAATTACCTTCTGGTGACATTGCGACCATCGCAAGTTACGCCAATACCCATGCCGATGGCTACTATATGTTTGTGCGACTCAACGATGAGTTAACACGACTCAAGATTACGCCCGATTGGGAACTGCAACCTTCCGTTCAAAGATTAGCTCTGCCTTATTACCCCGCGCCAAGAACCAAGGAAGAGCTCGACAACATTGACGATTTTGATGTGTGGGCGGGCGGTTTTTAAACAGTAAAAGTTGGTAAACAATATTGAGATCACATCCACCTATCAAATCTCAATACAACAATATGTGCTCTCTAAACATTGATACGAATACCCACTCTCAAACGATTCAAATAACGGTTTGGCAGTGTGCTGCTAAAGAGTGTTTCATTGTTTCCTACAAGCTCAACCTTGGCTGAATAAAATCAATAAACGCTGAGATACGTTTAGAGACAGAAGACGATTTATAATAAACCGCATTCACTCGCTCTCGGTCTGTGTTGGCAAGTTTATCTTGTTCCAAAATGGGTATTAGACGACCCGCCGCCATATCTTCCTGAACCATAAACCCCGATAAACAAGCAATCCCATTTCCTGCTAAGACTAATTGACGCACGGTTTCACCATTACTGGCCGTCACAGTAGGTGCGACATAACTTTGGTGTGGTAAAGGCCAATGGTTAAGCACTTTGTTCCCTGCAAAACCCACAATTTGATGCGAACTCAAATCTTCAGGTTTGGTGGGTAGCCCACGCTTAGCGAGATAATCAGGTGACGCCACAATATGGAGTAAGCTTTTTCCTAGCGGGCGAGCGTTCAATGTTGAATCGGACAACTTACCGATTCGAATCGCAACATCGGTTCTTTTTTCTAGAAGATCAACGAAGCCTTCGTTGGAAGTAAGTTCCAATTCAATGTCTGGATAAGTCTCTTTGAATGACTGCACCAACGGCACTAGCTGATGGAATACGAATGGACTGGCGGCATCGACTCTTAAACGACCTTTTGGTAACTCACCACGCGACACGATTTCCTCTTCCGCGCTCTGAATCATCTGCAACCCCAATCTTACTGAATCGACAAACTGCCGCCCTTCCTCCGTCAATTCCACGCGTCTCGTTGTTCGGTTGAATATTGATACGCCGAGTTGCGACTCAACCTTACTCACCGCACGAGACACCTTAGCGACCTGCACATCCAACGCCTCTGCCGCCGCCGAAAAACCACCAGCATCGACTACGGTGAGTACCATTTCTAAATCATCTGAACGGGTTAGCATGAGGCTCCTTCGCTATTTTCATGTTGTTTAATGTCGTCTCGCTTGTACTCATCACAGCTCAAATTTTCCGAGTTTATTCGCTCTTATAAGCTTAATCCAATGATCGGCTAACTCTCTAATTATTGCAAATATCACAAAGGTTATTTGTTAATGACGGCATTTTTCACAAATATATTTTACTAGATAATCCTCGCCATCAAACGAAGTGCTCCTATTGCAGTCACAAGCTGCCCCATTTTGTCGCGCTCGGTATTTAACAAAGAACAGTAAGAGAGATGATTATGCCACTAGCATTACTCGCATTGACGCTCAGCGCCTTTGCCATCGGAACCACAGAATTTGTCATCGTAGGCTTGATTCCTACCATGGCGAGCGACTTGAATGTATCTCTGCCATCGGCAGGTCTATTAGTCAGTTTATACGCACTTGGCGTTGCTATTGGTGCGCCAGTGTTAACTGCATTAACCGGCAAATGGAATCGTAAAGCGGTGTTGCTGACCGTGATGGCATTGTTTGTCATTGGTAACTTATTGGCGTGGCAAGCTCCGGGCTATAACACGCTGATCGCCGCACGAATTTTGACTGGCCTTGCCCATGGTGTGTTCTTCTCGATTGGATCGACGATCGCGACAGGTTTGGTTTCAAAAGATAAAGCAGCCAGTGCCATTGCGATCATGTTTACGGGTTTAACGGTTGCATTGGTAACCGGCGTACCACTGGGCACTTATATCGGCCAAACCTTTGGCTGGCAAGCGACCTTCTTGATTGTTGCTCTGCTTGGTCTTATTGCTCTTATCGGTAGCGCTATCTTAGTTCCAAGCAACCTTAAGCAACCACCAGCGGCTAAGATTTCAGCACAACTAAAGGTTCTAACTCAACCACGCTTACTGTTGGTTTACGCTATCACAGCACTAGGTTATGGCGGCACATTCACAACCTTTACCTTCCTTGCTCCAATACTGGAAAACGTATCAGGGTTTGATTCGAGCTCAATCAGTCTAATCATGCTCGTTTACGGTGTGTCAGTGGCGGTAGGTAACATCTGAGGCGGAAAAATGGCCGACAAGATGGGCCCGATTAAAGCACTGACCGTTATCTTCTCTGGTTTAGCCGCAGTACTGGTGGTATTCAACTTTACCGCAGTAAACTCTTACGCAGCTGTTGTCACCATCTTGGTTTGGGGTGCATTCGCATTTGGTAACGTTCCGGGGCTACAAGTGTATGTTGTGAAACTGGCTGAGAAATACACACCTGACGCAGTCGATGTCGCTTCTGGGTTGAACATTGCCGCCTTCAACGTCGGTATTGCATTAGGCTCGTGGGGTGGTGGTTTGATTGTTGCTAAGTCTGGATTAATGAACACCCCTTGGGTAGGTGCTGTGTTCGTTCTGATCGCTCTTGTTCTGACTCGATTCAGTGGAGCGTTAGATAATAGAGGAAAAAAAACAAGCACCACTATTCAAAATATCTAGTTGTTCACACTGAAAATAAAGTGGTGAATAGACCTATCTATTCGCAATTCCCTTTATTGGAAATCACCCTTACCGAAAAGTGTGCCAGCAATAACTAATATTAGATAATCAACGTTGGTCCAGAAATAGTAATAGCGGATATTATTAAATAATTAATTTTAATACCAATTAGTTATTTAATTTATTTTTTAATAATTTACCCACTAACTTTGATTTGGATCAAAACCAATTGTTAATAATGTAAAACTTTCAAATCAAAGCTATATTATTTATTTTTCACCCAATTGGGTGATGATAAAGTCGTCAATTATTGACTAATATCTAGATGAGATAGTAAAAAATAAGACAATATAAAACTATCCACTTGCTGTAAGCTTAAGGAATGAGAGATGCAGACATCAGAAAACACTATTACGTTGGGTCATGGATTTAATAAATCCCCTTCTGAATTTGAAGAAGAAATTAAAGATAGCCTCACAGGCATTGGGATTGAACATGCCACTTTAGTTATCATGTCAAAAAGCAAAAACCCTGTTTTCAAATATATCAAAAGCACTAATGGACGAATTTCTATCTCAAAACGAGTGACAGAGAAGCTTGACTCTTACCTGTCTTTGAACTCAATGAACAAAAAAGGTCAATTATTCCATAATCAAGATACAATAATCGAAAATCGAATTTTTGATCATCGAGATCTGTCAATCCTTGAACATGCTCTAAATAACTACTCAATCACAGATGAACTTTCTTACAATTATGAGATCGTCATTATTTTTCACAGCATCAATGCACTAAAACCAGAAGAACTCCGTCTACTTGAGCTCATCTGTGACATCACTATCGCTTGGGCAAATTCTAGGATAGCTCACCATACAATGTTACTGCATTGGAACCGCTACGCAGAGCCTACAATCACAGACCTTCCCCCAATTCTTACAAAGTCAGAACTTGATGTTTTAGAACTAATAATCAAGGGGTTAACGGGGTCAGAAGTGGCGCAAGTACGCAGTGTCTCCAAAGAAACAGTAAGAACCCAAATCAAAAGTATTCTTCACAAAACACAATGTAAAAACCAAAACCAACTGATATCTCGATTTGGACAAGGACAGTGGCTCACAAGCCCTTCAATACGTTCTGCTTATATCTAATTCGCTTCTGTTGCCAGGGAAGGCTCAAAGTATGCAAAATAATCGACCAGCACCTTACACATGCTTGATCACTCGCAGCAATACCTTGTCGCGAGTAATCCGAGATTTATTGAAACTTTCTTTCCCACTCAATCAACTTCAAGTTATCGAATCGTATTCTGAACTTGATCTTGAGTATAAAGGCATTGTGCTTTTAGACAGAAGTACGATACCAATGCCGGACAAGTGTGGTGTTTCCATTATCAATAGAAAAGATAAGTGGATCGCCATCAATATTAAATGCAGCTCTTGTTACGATTACCTAAAGTTTGGTTTTTTTGGCCAAATAGAAGTGAATCATTTTGAATTTATTCCAAAAGCCATTAAATCTGTTCAAGAAGGAGAGCTTTGGTTTCCTAGACATATTATGGAAAGCTTTATTATTGACCTTTGCATCAATAGTACTTATAAAAAATCGTATTCCATCACAGAAAAAGTAACATCAAAGTTTTTTTTAACAAAGAAAGAGCAAAGAGTCTTTGAATTAATGATTCAAGGATTTTCAAATATACAAATAGCAAACGATACAAATGTCAGCATAAATACAGTAAAAACACACGCTTACAATGTGATGTCCAAGTTGAATGTCCATTCTCGACATGAACTATTCGCTAAAGCTCATGAATTAACCTTTTAAAACTAGCACTGTTTTCATACTTATTTATTCGATATATCACCCCTCGTTGCGAGGTATGTTTTTAAAATCCTAATTACTATGTATTTGTTGTCTGGAATAACAAGAGTAATGAGGGAATAATTATGAAAAAATTAATATTAGCGGTAGCAGTAGCCGGTGTCATGTTCAGTGTAAATAGTTTTGCTAGTGGTGGTTCAGGTGGAACCAAGTTAGAAGCTAATGTAGTTCAGTTTGGTGGCGCAACTAGCGCCCTACTCACCAATGCAAGTAACACTGATGGAGCACACATTCGCATGGAAGGCACGATTCCACAACGTTGTGTACTCAACTTAAAGTCAGCACAAGCCGGAGAGTTTGTGAATGGCGATATCCACTTAACGAACATGTTGGCAGATAGCAAGAATTTGATCCCAGGGCTAACTGCTAGTAAGCCAATTGCAAGCCTTCGCGCGTGGTGTAACTACGGAAAATCAATGGAAGTCGATATGACAGCCACACCTTTCAAAATGACTCGTTTTGGCATGGCCATTGGTAAAGAACGTATCGATTACACGCTACAAGCAAATCAAACTGACATTTTCGATACAAGCAATGCAAGTGATGGTTTGTTTGGTCATACGACAGGTAACTTCCAAGTTAAATGGAGTGGCGAACACCAACAAGCAAGAATTGCAGAAGTTCCTCTTAGTATTACTACAGAGGGTGCAGCTCTAGCAAGAGCCGGTAATTATCGCTCTACAGTGTATGTGAAACTCCAAGCGAAAACTTGTCATCGCATGTGTGGATTTTAGCTCATAAATTAGAGCCCGCAAACGTGGGCTCGTTTTACCTAGGAAGGGTTTTATGAAAAACATTACTTTATTTATCAGTCTGCTACTCTTCCACACCGCCGCTTTCAGCTACGAAATTACCCCCATGTATCAAGAAATGAACGAATTTGGAGGAAAGGCTCTCTCAAGCTATACGATCAATAATCCTCAAGACCGCTCACTTCCAATTGAAGTTGTGGTGTATGACGTAAGTTACGATGAAACCGGTGAGGTGCTAACGCTTAATGAGGATAGTTTTCTCATTTTGCCTCCTCAAATAATGGTAGATCCACAAAGTTCTCAAAAAATTCGGGTGCGCTATATTCCTAGCGATGCTCTCACAATGACCAAACTGTACCGAATCGAATTCAACGAACTAGAAGTTGAAGGGCCTGAAGATAGTGACAGTAAAATAAAAACACTTCTTAGTTTTTCGACCTTAGCTTTTGTATCTCCTAACTCAATAAAGCCGACTATGAAGCCCTCGATTAAAGACAGGAACATAGTGGTAGAAAACACCAGCCAAGTCTTAGTGAACTTGCTTCATTCAGTATTCGAACTTCAAATGAATGGCGAGAAAAAAGACCTACCTTGGAGCCAAATAGACACTAAGACAAGTGGTTACTTAATGCCTGGCGCCACCGCCTATTACCCTATTCCAAACGAGTTCAAAAAAGTCACTGGTATCACCATTAAAAAAAATGATTAACACTGAACCACCGGCTTCTACACGAGCTTTATTGGGAGGTAAACATGAGCCGATACTACACAGTTCTTCTGTGCGTCTCTCTATGTTTGCTAACCCAACCTCACGCCTTTTGCGCGGATTGGCTATTTCCATTCCCAATCAACTATTTGGGCTCAACTGTGGGCGATATCGATGCTTTCTCTGATGGCAAAACTATCTCCAAAGTTCATACTGTTCAACTGCATACACTGATTGGTTCAGCGCTTACAAATGAAGTATCAGGTAAGTTATCTTCGTACAAAGACACTTTTATTTCAGTTGAAACACTAAAAGATTGGGGCGTGTTGCTCTCCTTCTCATCGTCTGACATGTCAATCTCATTATCTTTCGTTCAAGATGCACGAAAAGAGCAAGCGCTAAGTTTCAGCGCCCCTTACTCTCCTCCCATTTATTCTACGTCGGCCTTCTTCACCAACATCAATAACTTTAACTTTGGCCTATCTGATACACGAGGAGTTGAGACTCAAAGTGAAGAACAAAAGTGGAATATAGAGTGGGTCTCTACGGGGAACTTTGCTGGTTCACGAGGAGTTAATTATAAACTTTCAGGCTATTTTGATGGCGGCACCGATGAGAAACAAACTTTCTATCGTGGTGATATATCGGCCTTTATTGATCGTGCAGAAATCCCTTATCGAGTGACTTTTGGCGACCAAGTCAACAGCACTTCAGGTCACCTGCCTAGCCAGCAATTTGGCGGAATCGGGTTCGAACGTAATTACTCAGCATTACAACCGAATCGCAGTATTCAGGTAGGAGGCACTCAAGCCTTAGTGCTTGAAGAGTCTGCCGATATCGAACTGTACATAAATGGTTCTTACGTGACAGAGTTTCGACTTCCACCAGGGCGTTACATGCTCGATAACTTGCCGCTGTCTTCAGGTAGCAACGACGTTCGTTTGGATATTGAATATCAATCAGGAAGACGAGACTCCATTCTCTACAGCGTGTTCTACAATTCAAAACTGCTTAAAGAGGGTATATCTGACTTTGGCGTGTATTTTGGTGCTCCTTCAGAAATAGCAGACAGCCACTATAAGTACGATACCCAAAGTTTAATCACAAGTGCCTATTATGACTATGGCTTAACCGAACACTTAACGCTTGGGTTAAATGGCTTTTATCATAAAGACGGATTCATACTGGGAGGGATCTCTACGTTTGGTACCCCCATCGGTAATCTTGGTTTTCGACTATCAGGTAGCCAATCGAGTGAATATGATGAAACCGGTTATATCGCAAGCATCGATTATGCCGCCTCGCTCTGGGATCAAAACAATTACAGTGCCCCCAACTTACGTATCGCGCTTGAATCTTATGATACCTATTCCTATCAACCCTGGACGGAAGAAGGAACGACAGGCCATTCGGCAGCTGTCAGCTATACCTTAAGCATTACCGATGATGTTTACTTATCGCTCTCATATAACCTTGATAAACAGAATGGTTTCGATACGGAATGGAGCGCAGAAGCCTCAACGTCTTGGTCTTACTCCAATGTTGTGATTGGTTTAGGTATCACTCATGAAGAAGACCCAAATGAGGGAATTTCGAACACAGAGGGGATCGTGTCTGTCGATTGGACATGGAGTTCTGATGACGGCCAATATACCGCAGATGCAGGATACGCCAGCGATACAGAGATCTTACGAGCAAGCTTCAGTAAGCCAAGTAAAAACCAAGTCGGCCAATATGGCTATTCTCTATCTGCTGATATCGAATCAAGCCAAGGGCAGTACCAATTACGTGGTGACTACATAGGCAACCGGGTTAGATATGATGGAGATATCAATTATTACAACTCGACCAATACCGAAGACACTGTAGTCACCTCGTTTAGACCCAGCACAGCATTCACGATTAGTGACAGCAATCTCTCTTGGTCACGCCCAATATACGGTGCGGCGGCTTTAGTGCAAGTTCATGAAAGCTTAGAGTCGGATGCCCTGATAAACAGCGATGAAGACGCGCATGCAGAAGCGATTTCTCAGCAAGGTTACCCCAATGCTATCAGCCTCTCTACAGCCCATATCACTCAGAGTTTTACTGTTGATGCGCCAGACGCACCTGTTGGTTATGACATCGGCAATTATATGTACAACATCACCCCAGGCGCCTATACCAGTCATCTCATCACCGTTGGGTCCAATAAATCTAAAACCATAATAGGCAAGTTACTGCTAGCTAACGGTCAACCGCTTGCGTTAACTCAAGGCTATTTAACCGATCTCGATGACACATCTTATCCATTCTTCACCAACAAAGGCGGAAGGTTCGTTGTTGAAGGTATAGGCAGCGGTGATTATCGAATCGAAGCGATCAACTCCGACGCAACGGGGAGCATCAGCATCCCTGAATCAGACGATAACCTGTTGAGGCTTTCTGATATTCAACTAGAACAAGGAGCAAACAATGTTCAAAGTACTTCCAATGAAAAAAACTAATTGGCTGCTCACATTATGCATTCTCTGGCTGCCTTCACCATTGCTAGCACAGAGTTGCAACGGAGTATGGAGCTTAACCCAACTTAACAATGGTCCGATTGAGTTTGATAAATCGGGATTTGCGAAAATTCAATACGAGCTCAAAAAGCTACGCACTCAAAGCGGCGAATGTTCATTAAAATCGGTTCGGTTGAAAATCCTCAATACACAGGACAAAAATGGACCTTATTTCGTCAACCAAAGCCAAACATTACTTGCTTACGATCCCAAAGAACGAGAGTACTTGCTATACGCAAAATACAATTCTCCTGTCCGTTTTTACTTGGTCGACCCGAGAGCAAAAATTAACTACGCTGCAAGATACATCGTACCTTTTATTGCCAAGCTCAAGTATGAGGACAACCCAGTATCAACGCTAACAAGCACCGCGACTTACAAGATAAAGTCTTTCGTTACCTTTGATTGGTCAGGCCGAGGAAGCAACATTCACCGCTCAGCAACAGGATACAGCTGGCAACTCGGTGAACTGTATAGTGGAAAGCGCTATCAAGCGGACTTTGTGATCCGTTCTAATTCTCAAACAGAGCTTTGGGTTAAACCTCGACATGGCAAACTGATCAACACTCAGAACCCTGATTGGGCTATTACCTATCAGCTTACCGCCGATGGGATAGAGGTATCTAGATTGCACCGCATGACATCCATAAAAACCTATAATCGCGGTCAGAACATCATTCCTTTTTCACTCTCGATCACTGACAACACCAACCTGTCACGAGCAGGAAGTTACCGCGACGAATTACATATCCAAGTGAAAGCGATAGACCCTATTTACTAAAGTAGCGCAGTGACATTTTTAACAAAGGTACACCAATATGAATGCTATCAATTTAGCTATGAAACAAAGACATTGGGTAATGGCTTGCTTCGCTTTGGTCATCCTTTATATTCATATTGGTGAAATACGTAAAACCATTCATTATATCGAAAAAGATCAAACTCACAGAAGCGAGCTCATTCAAACGCTGGTTCAAAGTAATGTCGTTCGAACATTGAATATTTTAGGCGCTTCTTTACGCTCTGGAGCGACAAACTCCAACAAACCTAATCTGGGCGGTGTTTATTATCAGCCTGCACAACCTTTCTCAAGTTCTGACACTCAACGCATCGCACAACGATTCAATGTCAGCACGTCATCACCTCAATTTCTTGCCATGAAAAATGGTGAAACAACACTATGGGGATTTAACTTCAATCATCCAAAGCCTCATACCAGCTTAATCGCAGGGCTCGTGTCGCGGCAGTCATCCCTTTACCACGAGGCAAGTGTCGACCTGCAATATTACTTCCCAGGAGTCAAGGGTACAGCCAATACGCTTCTTTTGATAAGAGACAATCAACATCAATACTTTATGCCTTCTGGAGAAAAGATAAATCTAGATTTCTCGAATACGCACACCATACAAACTTCAGAAAACTCCGCTTTCTATGTAAGTAAAGTGAAACTACTAGACGTCATATTTTTTCGATTAAATAATGACAATTCTCGGTACTTCCATCTCGTTGAAGTTCCTTTGCCACAACTCCGTGCGACCCTTTTTATCTTTGATAATATGACCAGTTCCGTCGCTGAGATAAAGGGGGAGATTCAAAGCTTTGTTGAGGTCATCGCATTGTTAGGGATCGGCTATGTGTTACTAATTGCCTTTTCTCATTATCAATATCGAACTTCAATTGCTTTAGAATCAGATGCATTAACAGGGTTGAAGAACCGCTCGTACTTAGAAAGTGCAAACTCTCGCATTCGCCATAATAGAACGAGTAAAAACAATCGCTGTATCGGAGTCATTGCCATTGATCTAGACCATTTCAAACTGATCAACGACAACTACGGGCACCATGTCGGCGACAACGTGTTAGTTCGGGTAAGCGAGATATTATTGGAAAATGTAAGAAACAACGATGAATGCTATCGTATCGGTGGAGATGAATTCATCGTAATTCTCAAAACAGAAAGTCAATCCGATATCATTAAACTTGCTGACCGTATCCGAGATAAAATCGCCTACGATCCACAACTCAGAAATATGATTAAAGGCGGAATATCAGCTTCGCTTGGACTTGTGGATTTATCGACTGGGCAGTCGATTGAAGAGGCCATTATTTCCGCTGATGAAATGTTGTATCAAGCTAAAAATCAAGGGCGAAATTTAGTTCAAAGTTCCCTTATCTAAACCAATGAGTTTGAGCAACTACGGCGACAGTTATTTAAGGTCAAAGGAACGTCACATAGCCCCTATGGTTCGATGAGTTATCGTGATTACACATACAAAAAGACCTACCTGAAATATAAGTAGGCCTTACACTCGAACGAAAATAACGATGTTTACTCGTTATCGATCGCTTTCAGAACCTTACATGGGTTACCTACTGCAACCACGTTGGCTGGGATGTCTTTAGTTACCACACTGCCCGCGCCAATCACGCTGTTTTCGCCAATGGTCACGCCAGGGCAGATGATCACACCACCACCTAACCAAACATTGTCACCAACGTTAATCGGTGTGCCAAATTCGACGCCTTCTTCTACTCGGCCTTTCACATCGAGTGGATGACCTGCGGTAAGAATTTGAACGTTCGGGCCAAGCAACACATTGTCACCAATAGTCACTTCAGCGACATCCAAAATCACGCAGTTAAAGTTAGCGTAGAAGTTCTTGCCCAGCTTGATATTCGAGCCGTAATCACAGCGAAATGGGGGCTCTAAGTGCGCGTTCTCGCAACCCGGAATAAGCTCTTGCGTCGCCGCTTCCCACTCTGGTGTATCGGGAATACTGTTATTAAGTTTTTGAAGCGTTTTCTTACACTCAATTCGCGCTGAATATAGCTCTTTATCCCAAGCTTTATAAGGTTCACCCGCTAGCATTTTTTGTTTTTCTGTTTTCACGTTACTTACCTACTCTTTCACATTACTTACCTAATGGCGGTCAATTCAACCACCAAAAAACGCAATATCGCACATCTAAACAACAGTGAATAAGGAGTGTTTGAGCTTGGTTGAAGAGATGCGCAGCTCGTCACTTTTTGTAGGTGAAATATGAAACTCAATCACGGTTAACTGAGCCTAGACACGCACGGCAACCGAGTCGCGAATCACCAAACTGCCAGTAGTACTTAATGCCTCAGCTTGCTCAGTATCACCGACAATTTTCAGAATCGCCTTTTGTGTCATTTGCTCTAATGGCACGCTGACAGACGTTAAGCTTGGCGTTAAAAACGCCCCCACTTTACTGTTATCAAAACCAACGATAGAAACGTCTTGAGGTAATGAGTAACCAAGTTCGGTTAACGCCTTAATCGCACCAATCGCCATATCATCGTTTTCCGACAAGATAGCAGTGAATATGGTTTTGCTTTTAACCAGAGCCTGAGCCGCGTGATAACCGCTCTCCATCGTCCAATCACCCTGAACAACTTTGGGCTCATCCAATGCAATACCATGTTTAGTTAACACATCTTGATAGGCTTGGTAACGCAGCTCATCGGTCGAAGAGCCGGCTTTACCACGAATCACTGCAATATCGGTATGACCTTGCTCGATGATGTGTTCAACCATCAAGCAAGCACTTTGATAATGATCGGTGGTGATCGCGTAATTGGGCTTCGACGGCATTTCACGATTGAGCACCAAAATCGGTGTATCAGTGCTTTCGATGATCTGAGCGATCTCGCTTTCCGTTAAACATTGCGGATAAATGATGATGCCCGCGCACTTCATATCCAGCAGGAAGTTGATCGCCTTTCTTTCGTCTTCTGCGCTGTGTTTACCATCGGTGATCACCAATTGGTGATTCGACTTTTCACTGTAGGAAGCGGCGTGATACATCAAGGAAGAGAAGTAAGGGCCATTGAACAACTCATTGGTGATAACAAAACCGATGAAATTGGTCTTCTTGGTCGCCAATTGCTGAGCTAACAGGTTTGGCCGATAACCTGTCTCTTGTATCGCATCGAATACCTTTTTCACCACATCTGGGCGCACGATGTTCTTGCCATTTAAGACACGAGAAACGGTCGACTTAGATACGCCTGCGCGGTTCGCGACATCAAGCATGGTTACCATTGGCTTCTTTTCCTTTATAAAAAATTAGTCGACATAGGCCGACTAATTCATTCCAAAATCACAGCTCACAGTTCGCATAACTGCTCTGGGAAATGCATTCTAAATAGTGGCACCATTAGATGCAATCACGCCTTTGTACCACTCGAACGACTTCTTGCGCTTGCGCTCTAAAGAACCAGATTGATCGTTGTGCTTATCTACATAAATGAATCCGTAGCGTTTTTTCATTTCGCCCGTGGTGAACGACACCAAATCGATGCAGCCCCAAGGGGTATAACCCATCAAATCAACACCATCAATTGTGACTGCTTTTTTCATCTCTTTGATGTGGTCACCAAGGTAAGCAATACGGTAGTCATCATTAATGCTGCCGTCTTCTTCAATGGTATCAACAGCGCCAAAACCGTTCTCAACGATGAACAATGGTACTTCATAACGTTCATACAGAGACGCTAAACAGAAACGCAAACCCGTTGGATCAATTGGCCAGCCCCAATCGCTAGATTGGATGAACGGGTTATCGACCGAGTTTTCATGACCACCGTCCATCGCTTCTTCTGTAGATTGGTGAGAAGAAGAATCCAAGGTATTCGACATGTAGTAGCTAAAGCCAAGGTAATCTGCTTTACCTTCTTTTAGGATCTGCTCATCTTCAGGTTGCATCTCAATGTTGAAGCCTTTGATTGCCCAATCGCGTTTTGCGTAACTTGGGTAATGACCACGCACCATTACATCCGAGAAGAAGTAGCGATCACGCATCGCTTGCTGTGCCACCATAATGTCTTCTGGCTTTGAAGAACGAGGGTAGAAAGGCACCATCGCACACATTGCACCGATCTGAAGATCTGGGTTGATCTCGTGACCTTTCTTAACCACCAACGCACTCGCCACAAACTGGTGGTGAACCGCTTGATACATCGCCTCTTGCGGCTTTTCACATTGTGGGAACTTCACGCCAGAGCATAACCAACCAAAGATATCTGCCGAAGTATTCATCTGGTTGTTGATCTCGTTAAACGTCATCCAGTATTTCACTTTGTGCTGGTAACGCTCCATCACCGTGGTTGAATACTTAACGAAGAAGTCGATCACTTTACGGTTCATCCAGCCGCCATATTCGTTAGCTAGTTGGTAAGGCATTTCGAAATGGCTCAGTGTTACCACTGGCTGAATGTCGTACTTCAGCAGCTCATCAAATAGATCATCGTAGAACGCTAAACCTGCTTCACACGGCTCACCTTCATCGCCATTAGGGAAAATACGTGTCCACGCAATGCTGGTACGGAAGCACTTAAAGCCCATCTCTGCGAATAACTTAATGTCTTCTTTGTAGCGATGGTAGAAATCAACAGCCACTTGGTTTGGGTAGTTTTCACCGTCGATTACGCCATCAGTGATTCGACGTTGTACGCCATGAGCACCCGCTGTTAATACATCAACAACACTTACACCTTTACCATTCGCATCCCAGCCGCCTTCAAGCTGATGCGCCGCAACCGCACCGCCCCATAAAAAATCGTTCGGAAATTCGTTGTTCATACCATTACTCGCTACAAGTTATTCGTGAAAAAGATCAGGATTTGAGAGCTCATCACAGCCCTGAAACCGATTTCAATAAAAGCAAAGATACAGATTGAAACCGGTTTCAGCAATAGTAAAACGATCTTTTTTGATCGAAGGATCAATGAGACTTCATTCAGAGTGCGCCTTGATTTCATCAAAACAGCAACCAACTCAAAAGGTAAATATAACCAATTAGACGCAAGATCTAAGTAAGGATTGTGTTCTGACTCACACTCATATCGCCCTCCCTCCCTAAAATAGCAAACGTTCCCTTCACTGACATGAGCACGCTATGAAAAACCTTAAAATGAAACCTTTATGCTTTGCTGTCTCCTTATTAACGACAGTGGCTTCAATGCCAACCTTAGCCGAAATAAAAGAAATCACCCTGCTTCATACCAACGATATTGAAAGTGTTTACGAGCCCGTAGATGCGTTCTGGAATGATGACATTGAGCTGATTGGCGGTATCCCTTACTTGGCGACGTTGATCAAAAACGTTCAATCTGAGAAAGGAACCAGTTTCCTATTAGACGCTGGTGATATTTATACGGGCGCACTCTCTAAAAAATCGAAAGGCAAGCTGCCTTTCGACCTATATAACTCAATGGGTTATGACGTAATCACACTCGGTAATCATGAATTCGAATACGGTTGGGAATCATTGGTAGAAACCATGCCTCGTGCTCGTTTCCCTGTGCTCAACGCGAATATCTTCCATGAAGCTTCTGATTCTATGTTTGCTCAACCTTACACAATCATTGAACGTGATGGCGTTAAAATCGGCGTGATTGGTGTCATGGGAATTGATGCGTTCTACAACACAATGTGGAAGGGAAACCGTAAAGGGTTAACCGTCAAAGATCCTACGGAAATCGCTCAAAAATGGGCTGATAAGATCCGCGATGATGTCGACATGATCGTGGTACTAACGCACCAAAATAAGACGGCTCCAATGCAAACCGACAAAGAAGCCGACGCTGAAGTTCAGCGCGGATTCGATGAAGATTACGCAATGGCAGGAAAGCTAAAAGGCGTAGACGTTATTTTCGGTGGTCACTCTGACAACGGCTTGATCGAACCCGTTGTACATCCAAAAACCGGCACGGTTATCGGCTTAACCTTTGGTCAGGGCATGCACCTTGGCTACACTAAATTTACTGTCGATACTGAAAAACACGATGTGAAATTCTTAGGCGGGAGACTGATCCCTGTCGAGTCAGCCAAGCTTAAACGTGATGAAGCAACATACGCTCTGATTCAAAAAGTGCGAGATGATAATCCAACGCTGGCTGACCAATTGGCAACCCTTGATAGTGCCGCTTCACGCCGTTATTACCGAGAGTCGAATGTTGGTAACCTTGTGGCTGATTTGATGAAAGATGCAGGCCAAGCCGACATCGCGATGATCAGCTCAGGCAGCCTACGTGTTGACCTAAATCCAGGAGCAGTCACTCGTGAAAATGTAATGAACCTTTTCCCGTTTACTGACACACTAACAGTGGTCGAACTCACGGGTGACAACGTTCAAGAGCTGCTTGAATACAGCTACACATTACCTTACGGTCTGGCGCAATTCTCAGGGATTAAAGCCACTTACGACAGTACAAAACCGGAAGGTGAGCGTTTAATTAGTTTGAGTATCAACGGCGAGCCCGTATCCGAGAATCAGAAATACAAAGTTGCGACATATTCATACGCAGCCAGTGGTGGCGATGGTTACACGGTATTTAATAAAGGTGAAACGCTATCGAACGGAGATCCGGTCATGCAAGTACTGATTAAAGGTTTCCAAGAACGCAAAAACATCACAGTTCCTGAACTTGGTCGTCAAGTCGATGTAAGTCGTCAGTAACAGAGATATCCAACAACCAACGTCATAAAATATGTATCAGGGATTAGCAGGTACAATGCTCATGAGAACTCAGTTCAATTGCTGTAAAACATATAACTGTAGCAACCTTGCTAACCCTGATCTAAGCCTCTACCAAACTAGTTCTCAACTTGGTTTTGCGTCTTACAAATGCCCCTTATGTGGGGCATTTACTCCGATATTGGAAAACGAACCTATTTTGTCATTAACCAGACAAATTGAATCCAACCAACTCCAATTACCCAATGTCGAATGCCCTACTTGTCTAAAGCAGACCTACACTCACGCTTATGGTTACACCAGAATCGGCACGCCACGGCTTAAATGCCAGCAATGTTCATCCGTTTTCAGCTTATTAAGTCCAAACAAAATTGCTCGCACACTTCAGCCTTTGCTAGCTCTGTTGTTGTCTGGAACATTACCTTGTGAGCTCCTTCAGAAATCGCAACTCAACAGTAAGACTTTCTATGTACGTATCAAGCAGCTATCTTCGCTACTGAGGCAACTCAACCAGTTATACATTCAACAATATCTAGGTGAATCTGAAGGTTGCCTATCTCTGCACACGGCAAGCTTTACCTCGCTGTCACGTTCAGGACAAGGGCACAGCCTAAAATGCTGGAACCTATCTACAACAGAATGTCGCTACGGCTTTCATGTTTTAGATACCGATAATTTGTACCTAAATAGAACACAAACCGAGACTGTTGGGCTTTATTATTTAAATACAGTGGAAGCTCTCCCTGCCTTGTCAGATTCTTCGTTTCAAATGGTTCAGGCAACATACGACAAGATTTTCGCCAGAACTAAATTTGACGAACTGGGCTATGCGATCCAAGCAGAATGCCAATCAAACAATGGCGAGATACTTCGTCCTGTTTACGCCGCCCATGCTCACTGGATAAGCCTTTCCAAATTATTACCTAAGTACCATTCATTCGATTTCTTTCTCGAACACGAGAGTTTTATTCGAGGCGGTGCGATCACCAACCTGACGCCAGAAGTGATATCTGGCAATTACAACCTCTATTACTTATACGCACAGCGATCGCTAGCCGTTACGCCCTCTCTTATTGAGCACAAAAGCATTGGATGGTGGGGAGAAACATGGTCGACACAAACTCGGCACTACCCTAGCGGCTACTGGGATGTCACCTTCTGTGCATTAACGGCCAATAAAAGGCCCACTCTTGAGTTTAATGGTGTTGAATGGCATCAAGACTACCTTGAACAGCTCCACCAATGGCTGTCACTTGAACATCAAAAAACGCTCTCCTACGAGATGACTAAACATTGGCGAACGATCTTTACCTATCTATACAACTTCACCTACAACCAACAAAGAAGCGCGTTTTTTGGCGAATTTGACTTCACTTCTATCGCAGAGATAGCCACAACACTTAACCAATGCGCTGCAAATTCACCACATAAGAAATAGTCGAACAATCACGTTTGACCCGTCTACCAGTGTAGGCTTTAGACTTCATACTCAATTTACATCGAGGTATGTCATGTCTATCAATCGTTCCTTTGCAGTGCCTCAACCACTGCTGTCATTTTTTAATTCGCTAACCGACCCAGCCAAAGGAATTGCACTCGCGCTTATCTCGAACGCGCTGTTTATTTTAGTGGGTGTGATCGTGCGAGCGTTAAGCCAAACCATCGACATCTTCCAAATTCTACTGTTTCGTCAGCTTGTTTTTGTGACTCTGTTAATGCCATCTATCGTCAGTAACATAGATGCGATGCTCAACCCTAAGATGGTGTTGATGCATGTGTGGCGCGTCACCGGTGCGTTCATCGCCCTCTACTTTAGCTTCTTAACCGTGAGTAACATTCCGTTTGCCGACGCAACAGCGTTAGGGTTCATGAAGGTGTTGTTTGTTGCGGTCATCTCAAAGATGTTCTTGCAAGAAAATGTTGGATTCGCACGAATGACCACGATTCTTCTGGGTTTTACGGGAGTAATGCTGGTTGTGCAACCAACGTTAGAAAGTGAGTCTTTGTTCTATATCGGGACGGGGTTGGTTGCTGCGTTAGGTGCGGCGATAGCGGTTATCTGTGTGAGAAAAATGGCTAATGTAGAATCCAAGGTTGTGGTGTTGGCTTATCAAGCGATATTCGTTGGCGCAGTCGCTCTAATTCCGGCAATTATTGAGTGGCAATGG
This sequence comes from Vibrio sp. 14N.309.X.WAT.E.F5, assembly GCF_030397615.1. Taxonomy (NCBI): domain Bacteria; kingdom Pseudomonadati; phylum Pseudomonadota; class Gammaproteobacteria; order Vibrionales; family Vibrionaceae; genus Vibrio; species Vibrio sp. 14N.309.X.WAT.E.F5. The sequence goes on from NZ_JAPNXR010000003.1 coordinate 201,340, forward strand.
CCAACAGGTTCTGAATTTCTGTTGTTGATATTGGTTGGTGTGATCTCGTCTATTGGTCAATGGTTTGGTGTGACGGCCTACAAATGGGGAGAAGCTAACGTGGTTTCAAATGTTGAGTACTCACAAATGATCTACTCCATGATTCTTGGTTACTTGTTGTTTGCTGAACTGCCGAACTCTGTCGCCTTAGTTGGCGCAGCTGTTATCGTATTGAGTGCCATCATGCCTTTTGTAATCAAGGCTAAAAAGAGCAAATAGCTCGAAGCTAATTACCGCTACATCCATACCATCAAGCCCCTATTGTATTAAATTGGGGCTTCTCTTTTCTCTCAAATCAATGCTGCTCGAAATACTGGTCATGTTGAGATTTTCCAGATTGGTCTTGGGTTCCAGGATAGAACTGAACAAGTGTCTGATCGGCTAAAGTGAGGTGAATCCAACCTTCTTTAACTTTCAACCAATTGGTGCCGTTTGTCTCGTAGACGATGGGGAAACTGCCCCAGCCGGATTCTGATACCTGCAACTCTTGAAAACGGTCAATTGGAGTCAGTATATTGCTGTTGAAGTCAGCATCGGAGTAAACCAACAAAGGCTCGATAGCATCGTTTGGCTTAAATGTATAACAGCTTACAGAGGCGGAAGTGCGATCAAACCACTGGTAGGGTTGTGCTCCTGTAAAATCATAGACAGTACAGTCGTTAAATTGAATGGCCCACTCTTGGTGAGCTTTAAAACCAAGGTAACCTATTGGCTGTGATGGTTGATCAGGCTTCGAGTCAGCTTCTGGTTCATAAACCGGTTCTGAGGTAGCACATCCCACAAGCCCAAGACTAAAAAGGAAAGTCACAGCAAGCTTCATCATTGTCATACCTCTGTTCCGTTAGTAGATGAGTAACTCAATTAAGTCTCTACATTAAACGGTAAGTTCCAAGCGATTACCATCAGGATCGAGTACACAGCTCTCATAATAGCCATCACCTGTTCGTCTTGGTCCGTCTAGGCGCTCATATCCATCTTCAATTAGGCGACTTGTGAGTTCATCGACCGCCTCTTCAGATCCTAATGAAATCGCCATATGAATGAAGCCGGTGAATTGATCATAGATGTCATCTTTCGATTCAGGAACCGAATCCATTTCCATGATCTCTAAGCGGCTACCGCTTTCAAAAGACAAGAAATATGAAGAGAAACCTTTGCTTGGATTGTGATATTTCTGGTTAGACGTCGCACCAAAGTAATCTTCATAAAAGCGTTTAAGTACTTCGAGTTGTTTGGTCCAAATTGCGATGTGTTCTATCTTCATTCTTATCACCTCATGTTTACGTATGACACTAGATTACTTGCCAAATCAGGAAGGATAAACAGAACAGAATTCATCAAAGGTGTTCCTATTATTTGGTTATCAAAATCACAACAATTAGCTGCACAGTATTAACATCTAAGCTTGTGTAATATATAGCTTTGATCAATAGTCGGTGTTTTACACAATCCGAGATTTAAACTGTGAGCTTTTTAAAACTGATCATGCTAGCTGCCATATGGGGAGGCTCGTTCCTTTTCATGAGAATTGCAGCCAATCCTTTAGGCCCAGCAGTCCTAATTGAAGCGCGAGTTCTATGCGCGGCAATCACCCTACTTTTGGTTTCTTTTTATCTGAAAAGGAAGCTCTCTTTTAATTCTCATGCGAAACACTTTTTCATTCTTGGCTTATTTAACACTGCGCTTCCTTTTTTGTTTTTCGCTTATGCGGCTCAAACACTCAATGCGTCGACCCTTGCCATCTTGAACTCTACCGCGCCAATTTGGGCAGCGATCATCGGGGCGATATGGACAAAAACCGCACTTGAGAAGAAGGTGTTACTCGGGTTAGGTATTGGTGTCACGGGCGTATGTGTGTTGGTCGGTTGGGACGCGATGAACATCGGCCAAGAAGCGATTGTGCCAATTTTCGCTGCAGTGATGGCTGCGTTCAGCTACGGTATCGCCTCTAACTACACCAAAACAGCACCAAAAGTTGAGGCGTTCAATAACGCACACGGCAGTATGTGGGCGGCAGTATTGATCGTATTGCCATTTGTGTTCTTTATTCCGATGAGAGAAGCACCCGATCTCACGATCACCACGTCGGTCATCTTGCTCGGCGCGGTGTGTACTGGTTTAGCGTACTTACTTTATTTCAATCTCATCTCTGAATTGGGTGCACCTTCAGCATTGTCGGTGACCTTCCTGATTCCAGTATTTGGTATTCTTTGGGGCAACTTGTTCTTAGATGAAACCATCGGTATCAACACGATCATTGGTTCGATTCTTGTTATCACAGGCACCATGTTAGTGACAGGAATGTCGCCAATGAAAATGCTCAAAGCCGCTCGTCAAAAGCGCGCGCAATAAGCAGGTTGAACCCAAAAATCTTAATTAAAATTCTGATGTAACAGAGACAAAAACGGCTTCCAAATGGAGGCCGTTTTTCATTGAATCGTTAACAGCTTTGAGAACTCGTCATGTATTGCTGAATTTTGGTTCTTAACCATTGATGTGCCGGGTTTAAGTCTGTTCGTTTATGCCAAATCATATACTGCTTCATGGGCAAGACCTCAAACGGCTGGTCGAGCACTTGCAATTGGAATCGCTCCGCAAACTGATTAGCAAAATCACGAGACGTGCTACCAACACAGTCGGAGCCAGAGACCAACACACACATCGTCATTAATGAATCACATTCGGAGCTGACTTTTCGCTGTTGTATCGGACTTTTCGTAAAGTAATCTGCGGTATAAAGGCGAGAACGACGCATTCTGAAGGTGATGTGTTTCTCATGATAATACTGCGCTTCCGTCACCGATCCATCAATCCTTGGGTGCCCTTTCTTGGCGATCAATACGAGCTCATCTTCGATCACTTTCTGGTTCATATAACCATTCACTTGTGGATAGTGAATATCGATCGCTAAATCGGCTTGCTGCATGCTCAAACTCTGCAGCAGATCTTCTTCATTGCTTGGCACCATATTGAATTCAATTGAGATGTTACCAAGCGTATCGTCCTTTTCCACAAGGGGCTGAAGCTTGGTTAAACCGATCTCGTTGACCAAAATTCGAAACACATGATGCTGCTGATTATCGAACTGCTTTAGCGTGCTGACCGCGCTGGTTATCCCGTCCAATGCGGGTTCTACACGTAACGCCAACTGCATCGCTGCATTGGTCGGCGTTATACCTCTACCTTCTCGAATAAAAAGGTCTGTACCCAATTGTGCTTGCAGCCGTTTCAAAGCGCCACTAACTCCAGGTTGAGTCATACCAAGCGATTCTGATGCAAGCGTGATCGACTTTAATCGATACACTTCTAAGAACACGCTCAATAGATTTAAATCCAACTTTTCCACGTCGCTCACCGTTACTCTCCCTGTCAATGTGGTCTTAATCAATCATAGGTCAGGTTTTATCTTCGTTCCCTAACCATTGCACGACTCAATACATAGCCAATCGTGATGTATTAACTAAAGCTTACTTTATTTTTTGCTATATGTCTTAGGCATATAATTTCCTCAACGAAACGAAATCCCGAATTGAAGAGGCACCTATGACTCCATCACGCACTTTTAAAAATGCATCACTGTTCCTAGCAATCTCTCTTGCGTTTCCTGCTGTTGCAGCTAACCATGACCACGCACACTTTAGCGATATCGGTGATCAGGGTGGCAAAAACGCGACCGAAATGACAACGAAAGCAAACCAAGAATTCGCGAAAACGCTGAACTTCAAAGACACTCGCGCGTTCGACAATAACAACAAAGGGTTGATTGCGAGCTTCGATCAAGAAACTGGCGATATTATTCGTAACAGCTTCAACTTCATCGACCCTAGCGTGAACAATGCCGATCAAGCGCCTGATTCAGTGAACCCTTCACTTTGGCGTCAAGCCGTGCTGAACCAAGCTGCTGAAGGTTTGTACGAAGTTGTCCCAGGCAAGGTGTATCAAGTTCGTGGTGCTGATCTGGCGTCTATTTCTTTCATCCGCAGTGACAATGGTTGGATTGCTTACGACGTTCTTCTCACAAAAGAATCCGCGGCAAAGTCATTAAAGTTCTTTAAGAACAACGTGCCTGATGGTGGCGACTTACCTGTCGTAGCGATGATTTACTCACACTCACATGCCGATCACTTTGGCGGTGCACGAGCAATCAAAGAAGCTTACCCAGACGTAAAAGTGTACGGTTCAAAAAACATCACCAAAGAAATCGTCGACGAAAACGTACTAGCGGGTAATGCGATGTCTCGTCGTACCGCTTATCAATATGGCGCAACACTGAATCGTCATGAGCACGGCATTGTGGATGCGGCACTCGCGAAAGGCTTGTCGACAGGTACCATCACTTACGTATTGCCGGATTACGAACTTAACCATAGCGAAGAAATTGAAACGCTGGTTATCGATGGCCTAGAAATGCAATTCATGGATGCATCCGGCACTGAAGCGGCATCAGAAATGGTGACCTACATTCCGAGCATGAAGGCACTTTGGACTGGTGAGCTAACGTACCAAGGCATGCACAACCTCTACACATTGCGCGGTGCAAAAGTACGTGATGGCTTGAAGTGGTCTAAGAAAATCAACGAGATGTTGGTCACTTGGGGTGAAGATACCGAGGTGCTATTTGCCTCTCACTCATCGCCAATTTGGGGCGAACAAGAAATCTCTGACTACCTAAAAATGCAGCGTGATGCTTACGGTTTTACTCATAACCAAACACTTCGCCTAGCGAACAATGGTGTCGTTCTGCAAGACATTGGCGACGAGATCTACAAAGTCATGCCAGACAGCATTCAACAGTCTTGGCACACTAATGGTTACCACGGTACTTACTCGCATAACGCTCGTGCGGTGTACAACATGTACCTTGGTTACTTCGACATGAACCCAGCGAATCTGAACCCGCTACAGATTCACCCAGAGTCGGTTAAGTTTGTTGAATACATGGGTGGCAGCGACGCGGTGATTGAGAAAGCTCAGCAAGATTTCCAAGAAGGCGAATATCGCTTCGTTGCAACAGCACTGAACAAGGTTGTCCAAGCGGAACCAGAGAACAAAAAAGCGCGTGGTTTACTGGCCGATACTTATGAACAGCTAGGCTACCAATCAGAAGGTGCAGGGTGGAGAAACATCTACCTAACGGGTGCTCAAGAACTGCGTATCGGCACACAGCCGGGCGCACCAAAAACGGCTTCTCCGGATGTATTGGCGAACATGACCATCGAAAACTTGCTGGATTACTTAGCCGTAAAAGTGGATTCGCTGAAAGCGCAAGAAACCCCATTTACGTTGAATATTCAGCTGCCTGATGTGAAAGAGTTCTACTACGTAGAGATGTCGAACGGTAACCTGAACAACATTCAAGTAGCAGAACTTCAAGATGCCGATACCACACTGATCATCAACAAATCAGATGTATCAGACATCGTACTGAAGAAAACGACACTCAACCAATTATTGGAAGATGGCCAAGCGGGCGTGAAAGGAGACAAAACATCGTTGAACAAACTGCTGTCTTCATTGACTGAAGCTAATACCTCTTTTGAGATTGTTCCTCGTCCAAACAAAGGCGAAGAAGTTGATGCAGAGTTGTACCAAGATTCACACGAGCACGCTCACTAAGCCGCTCTAAGGTAAAATAATTACAACGTCAAACTGGCCTAAATAGGCTGAAACAAGGCTAATACGACCAAGCCTCAACCATTAAACTGGTTGAGGCTTTTTTGATTTGAGCTTTATTCGATATCAAGAAAATAAAATAAGAACCCCCACTCACAGCACTCAAATAGCATTGAGTAAAACTTCTTATCAAGCCCAGAAAAACAGTACTGTGTTTGTTAAACCACACCCTTGTTTCACGGTTTCTCAATCGCAATACACATCCGTACTTTCTATATCTCAGCATGTGAAGTAGTAGAAACTTTGTGCAATCAAACTTTGTTATAAAAGTTGTCCGGACTCTTTATTCAAGGAAGGAAGATGCGAAAAAAGATCATGATTACAGGTGCGACAGATGGTATCGGTTTAGAGACCGCGAAAATGTTAGCCCAACAAGGGCATCACATCCTTATCCATGGACGTAACCCAACAAAAATCAGCAAAGTAGAAACTGGCCTTTCTCGATTATCCAAGGATGCGATTATCGAAAGTTATGTTGCTGATCTCTCCTCTCTTTCTGAAGTTGAAGCCCTCGCCAACCAAATAAAGTCGAAGCATGAACAGCTCGATGTACTCATTAACAACGCTGGCGTCTACAAGGTTTCCGAGATCACCACCAAAGACAATCTCGATGTCCGATTTAGCGTCAACACCATTGCCCCTTATTTGCTGACTCAAAAGCTGCTACCACTTTTTGATGCCAACGGTCGCATCGTCAATCTATCTTCAGCCGCTCAGTCATCGGTCGATCTCGAGGCACTTGTCAGCCCAAATCCTGACGCTTTAGATGGCCCCATCTACGCACAAAGTAAGTTGGCGTTAACGATGTGGTCAATCCATCTTGCGCACCAATTAGGAGATCAAGGGCCTCTAATCATTCCCGTTAATCCGGCCTCATTTCTTGGCAGTAAATTGGTTAAAGATGCGTATGGTTTGGAAGGTAATGACTTAGGGATTGGCGCTGATATCTTATGCCGAGCGGCACTATCGGAAGAGTTTTCTAACGCTTCAGGGAAGTATTTTGATAATGACTCAGGGCTATTTAAAGACCCTCATGCTGATGCATTAAATTCGGATAAAAATCAGAAGCTGGTGACGACTCTCGACCAGTTACTTGCAGAACAGCTCTAGCTAATGCCACGCTCACGAGCCAGATACAATGAGTGCTCCGTATTTAGGAGCACTCCATAACATCAATCTGTATTCAGCGCAGCCAACAAAAACTCCGTACTTACGCGAGCATGTTGCTCAATATCTTGTAGGTTTGGTTTTGGCATTCCCATCAACGCGCCGCTTCTCAAGCTTAATAACATCCCCGTCCAAAGAGTAACCTTAGTGGCGACATCTTCGGTATCAAACCTATCCTTGAAAAACTGAGCGAGTGCAATATCGGTTTCGTTTTCACCTACCGACATAAAGCTTTCCAAGATAGTGGGAGACTTACCGTTTTCTGCAATCAATAGCTTCAACGTAGCGATATGTTCGTCCGACAGATGAAACGCCAAAAAGGCCGTCGCGAATCCATACAATGCCTGATAATTATCAGAGATTTTTAACTGCTCGACGGAATGCTCATCAAACTGAGCCCCCATTTGCTGCAATGTCGCTTTGAACAACACATCTTTTGATGAGAAATATCGATAGAGCGTTTGTTTAGTCATCTGGGCTTCACTTGCGATCACATCCATGCTCGCGAGCGTAAAACCTTCAGCCAAAAAAACAGCTTTAGCGGCTTTTAAAATAGCCTGTCGTTTCTTCTCTTTATTCTGCTCAATCTTGCTCATTACTTAATCCACCCCAAAACAGAGATCATACTTTAAAGTATGATTTGTGTTGACTCAACCAATTTTTAAAATCATACTCACAAGTATGATTTGCAGATAGCAGATAATTGGATAGAGAAATGACAGCAATGAACCTCCCTAAAACTGAAGTAAAAAACACTCGAACCCTCGGTTTTATCCTCGCGATCGCAGGTGCCGTATTAATGAGTATTGACCCAATCTTTATTCGTTATGCGGGTGTCAGCGGATTTGATACGGCCTTCTTGTTCGGCTTATTCAGCGCAATTTCGATGCCGATTTTGCTTAAATTCAACGACAAACGTGGAATACGAAAGGCAGTAGCACAAAGCGGTTGGCCATTATTGGCAGCCGGTATTCTTATGCTCGGCAGTGCATCGGGCTTGGTGTTCAGCATCAAGATGACTTCAATCGCTAATACCTTTGTGATCCTCAGTGCAGCCCCTGCGGTGGCCGCTATTTTCAGCTGGCTAATCTTGAAAGAGGCCACCAGCCGCTCGACTTTAGTTGCCATTATTGCGGTGATGATTGGTATTACGATTGTCGTTTCAGGCTCATTTTCTTCAGGTAATTGGATGGGTGATGCATTGGCCGTGTTCGCGGTGATCTGCCTATCAATGATGTTTACCTTGCTGCGTAAATATCAAGACGTCAGCCGATTGGCGAGCGTTGGCTTAGGTGGCTTGTTGCTCGCGGTTGTGATGTTTTTCTTCGCAACGCCATCAAGCTACAGCGTTGAAACGTGGTTAATCATGGGAATGATGGGCTTGTTTACCGCACCGGTTGGCCGAGTGTTATCTATGGTCGCAACACGCCACATTACCGCGCCAGAGGTATCAATGACTCTGATGTTAGAAACGGTGTTAGCGCCAGTTTGGGCGTTTATCTTCTTCACCGAGATCCCACCAACGACCAGTATTATCGGTGGTGTGGTGATCTTGATTACGATCTTCATCTACACCTTAGTGACGATGAAAAATGACGACTAATAAAGAATTAAATAGGAGCTGAATATGTCTGAAGAACTAAAATTGATTGGTCGAATTACTACGCCGTACCACTCAATTTCAGAGTGTCCGAATAACATCCAACCGAACAACGGCCCAATCTGTGAAATAATCTTAGATGACGTTTACCAACAAGGCTTACTCGGCTTAAACACCGGCGACCACATCTTGATCTTGTATTGGTTAGAAGGCGCCAAACGAGACGAAATGATCCAAAGCTGGAACGAAGAAATGCCAACCAAAGGCACCTTCGCACTGCGCTCACCGCACAGACCAAACCCAATAGGTACTGCCGTGCTACCGATTGAAAAAATAGAGAATGGCACAGTGACCGTGCGAGGCTTGGACTGCTTGAACAACACACCGCTGTTGGATATCAAGCCTGCAATCTATAAAGAAAAGGGATAGGGACGAAATTGGTCTTCCTAAACCAAGAGCGAGCTGTGCGTTAGCGAAAAGAAGACATTACGCATACTTGATGAAAGCTTGGCTTAACCGCTGAAAGAGTGAATCTACGTTGGGAAGGCTCGTCAAGTGCGCGGACAACAGTGTATGAACCTGCGCATCCACCACGGTCGGGTTATCGCAAATTTGATTATAAAAATTCACAGGCGCAACGATGTTCTCTAAGTCGGCATCTAACAAGATACAAGCTTGCGAAAGTACAATTTGGCCGCCCCCTTGTTTAAGCAATACACGCTGTGCAGTACCCACTATTTTTTGTTTATTGATATTGAGGTTGTAGTCACCATCACAATAAGAACCGGGGGTTGCGTGTACATCCACATCAATGCCCAGTTCTTTAAAAAACAGGGTTAATACATCGCATAAATGTCGATACGCTTTTTGGATGTTGTAGGCTTCATCACGAGGCCAATGATAAATGTGCGATAGGTTAATGATCCCCGGTAGTTGAGGAACGGGAGCGCCACCTGTTTTTCGTGAGGTGAGTTGCCAGCCTTGTGCCGCAAGTTGCTTTCTAGACTCTAACGTCACTGGCCACTTTTTACCCGCAGGCAATACGAGTGTCGGCGTTTTTGCTTGCCAAAGCATTAAGGCTTGCGCAATCTCACCGGCCTGTATTTGCTGCAATATCTCAGCTTCTTTTTCAAACGCACGATCAACATCAATGTGCGGGTAACGTACGAGTTTATTCGTTAACTTCAATGCACTTTTCCTCTACAGATTGTGGTGACCGACCATTTAACGCTCTGAAATGGTTGATGACATATGGGACTATGTGGGATGAAACACAGCACCAAAATTTAGTTATTGGCGCCATAGTCGTTTGTTATACAGCAGGTCCCATCTAAGTTCTTCGTACGTCATTAAAGATTTCACAAGACAGTTGATAGTTGTGCTGTCTAGCGATCTTCTGTGAAAAAAACAGCTGAGGAAGCTCATAGATCACGAGTAAAGAGATGATAACAAGTGCGCTTGGATGCCCTAAAACTAGGCCAACGATGCTAACCGATAGCAATATCAACTCCAGTGCAAACAACGCGTATTTACCTAGATAACAGTGGTGAAACCCACCTAGAAAAAACCAGTTCAACGTCGCATAGGTATCAGGATCCTTGAGCTTTTGAGACTGCAGTTCATAGAACTCTTTTTTTTGGCTTTCAGGTAAAGAGCTTACCTGCTTTCTTAGGATTTCTTCATTTTTTTCTAACTGTTCAATTGGCTCAAATAAGCGCATCACGACACCTCATCATGTATTTTTTCAACGAGGTCAGGTTGGTTACAACGTTTTATTCTTGCTAAACCTAGCTTCCAGCCTTTTATAGCCCCATACTTTGCAATGCATTGTTTTGTGTATTCAGAGCAAGTCGGCTCAAAATTACATTCAATATTCAGCAGTTGCTTTGAACCACCGCTAGCTTGATAGCGATGGATCAATTTCAAAGAAATATACTTGAGCAAACTTAACGCCCAAGAGTGATAATCACAGCTTCACGCTTCCAAAAGAGCATAAAGCGCTTTTGCTCAACTACTTGAAATACAACTTGCCAACCGTCTTGTGCATATTTGTTTAGCTCTGCTTCCATTTTTTGCACAGGCAGGCCACTTGCGCCTAACAAGATTGTTCCACAGCCACCTTCTACGATGTGAACTACTTTATATTCTGTGAATTTTGTCATTTTATAACCAACTATTTTAATAAAAACAAAATGTTACAACACACAAGAAGGTGCATCAAGGTGTATATTGTTAGATTTGCTGTATAACGAATGACATGGATTCCCCCTACCGAGGATCTGCCACACTTATGTGGTACTTAAATGCATCGGAGGCACCATGTCTGATTATTCTTATTTCTGCGGTATCGACCTAGCTAAAAACCACTTTAGTCTTCATGCCGTAGACCAAAATGGTAAGGTCATACTTCATAAGTCAGTAACCCGCTCTAAACTACTGACTACAATAGCAAATATGCCACTCATGCGTATAGGCGTTGAAGCGTGTGGTGGTGCACATTATTGGGCAAGAACACTCAATAAACTGTGTCAAGATGCCCGTATTATGGCCGTTAAATACGTGGTTCCTTATCGAACTAAAGGGAAGAACGACCTTAATGATGGAGTAGCTATCTGCGAAGCTGTTCAGCGTCCATCTACTCGCTTTGTGCCCATAAAATCCCCCGATCAACAAGCCATCCTATCGGTACATAGAATGAGAGAGCATTGGGTTCGTGAACGTACCGCGCTTATGAATCGCATGCGTGCCCTGCTTTCTGAATTCGGATTAATCATCCCTGTTGGTCGCTCTTCATTACAGAAACACGTTCCCTTAATGCTCGAAGATGCAGAAAATGAACTGCCACACCTCGCAAGAACAGTCATTGCCGATGCTTATCACCACCTTGGTGAATTGAATCAACGTATCGCCGATACAGAGCAAGTCTTTGACTCTTTTGCTAAGGTCAGCGCTAATGTTCAACGAGTGATGAAAGTTCGAGGTATTGGGCCGCAAACCGCTACTGCGATACTTGCTTCGATAGGCAATTGTTCTCAATTTGATAAAAGCCGTGATTTCTCTGCTTGGCTAGGACTCGTACCAAAGCAATATTCCACAGGAGGAAAACCTCGGTTAGGTCGGATAACCAAACACGGCGACAAATACTTACGAACATTATTAGTTCACGGCGCAAGGACCGTGATTGCCAACCTTGGCGACAAGCAAGATAAGTTAAGTCAGTGGTGCAGAGGCGTTTTAGAACGGAGAGGAATGAACCGAGCAATAGTGGCACTTGCCGCGAAGAACGCACGAATTATATGGTCGCTTTTACACAATCAAACAGAATATGAAAACTATGCTGCTTAAGTAAAACCTTGAGCAGCATAAAGAGTTAAACCCACCGGGTCATTGCAGACGCTAATGATGGAGATAGGTTAAGACCACTTGCGGAGAGCCTGTTAATGCGGCGGACACACTAGATGTCATCTAACGAATAAGGCACCGCAGTCGCGCAAGTCATCAGGGCCACGACGTATGCGAATCGTCGATAAGTAGGCCGAATGTAGAGCGGCAGTCCAAAACCCATCAACATAAGTTTAGCGGATGTTTGACAACCGGGGGAATCCATGTAGCCCTGTTAAGGTGTGAGCAACGCAATACCGAAGCTCCCGCATACCACCTTAAACACAAAACGCAACGCACAGCAAAAATGCCAAGCGTTGCGAATCACTCTTAAACAGATTGTTAGCACTATTTTATCGACGTTACGGCCTTCTGCCACAATTCATTTGCGTTTTGGACTCGAAAGAAAATATCCTCTAAACCACCACCTGAACCATGAGCTATTTCCCACTTGGATATTGAAGGACTTAACCCAAGCAATGCTCCCCCATCAGCTACTATTTTTTGCTGCTCATCACGTACTTCAAAGGAATGAGAAAGACTTGGGTGTTTAGACATCGAATTAATATCATCGGTAGCTACTACCGAAACCATCAAGGTGTGACTACCACCACACTCAGAATGACCACATGGGAAAGTAACTTTAAAATCAGGCTGCCAATTATCTATTGACACTGGATTGTACCACCATTGCCAACCAGCCAAATCGAAGAAAGATGCCCAAATAGCCTCAAGCTCTGTGTCGAATTTCAATCCGTTGTATATCGTAACCATTGTTGCCTCCAAATTTCACTATAGTGCTAAACAGTTTGTTAGGCCTGTACTCAACCCACACTCTTCTCAAGCATTGTGATAAATGCAAAAAAAGCTTTGTCCATGATTTTATCGGCTAACTTTCCTGAACCATCTTTGGCAATATCTTTAAGCGTATCCTTTAGCGTTCTTTGAGAATCAGAGGATAACGGGTCTGGAACTTGGTTTATGGCTGTCATCGCCGCCATAGTTATCTCCGTTGCACCAAAATTGAAAATACTGCCTCGAGGCCCCTCAGTTCTGATAAGCCCCTCTTTTTCAAGCCATGTAATCAAATCACTACAAACTTTCCACTCATGAGGAAATGTCTCTGAAGAAAAGGAATCAAATAACAAGTCTTCGTCGAACTCTATCCCTGTTATTTCAGAGCAATGTAGATAAGTTTTACTTGGCCAGTTAGTCAGTAAAGTACCCAGAACTTTAGTTGTATAAATTGCGCCTAAATCAGGATTGCGCATCTCGTTTTCCATAGTTATCCATTTTTATCGCAAAGGCCTAACGCCGCCATAACACGTGCTGACGACTCACTTTCCAAACCAATTATACTCTAAACCAAAAACGCCGAATGTTATAAGCATCGTGTTGATAGCTTTGTTATGTATTTGGTGACCAATTAGATGCTTTAATCAGTTGAAGTAATCGCCCAACTTCTGATGATGCCATAGTTGTATCTAAACCAGGATAAAGTTCATCTAAAATATTAGAAAACGTAAGAATCTCAACTTTAGAACCCATAGATTTAATAAATAGAGGATGCTCTTCCCAAACAGCTTTATCACCTTTTAATCTAGTTACCGCTGTAACATACGTAAACTCTGTTGACCCTGTCATATCAAAAACAGCTTTCTTAAATGCTTCATTCCATTTAGGAACAATTAATTCTCTAAACCCTTTCCATGCTTCACGGCCACTAACCGTTTTATTTTCTGTAATTTGTATGATTTTTTCTTGTGGATTAAAACCTTTCTGCCAACTTTTACAACTAACCGCTAAAATTCTGTTTGGCCCATTCAAAAGAGGATTTATTGCCAAAACATCAATATCACTATCACTATGATTAGAATCTTGATTAGTTATAAAATCAGGATGATCTTTGCGCGGTCTAAATTTGATATTATGTTGCGTAAAGTAACCTTTATGCTGCAAATACTCATCTACCAGTTGTTCCAATATATCTTCTTTCAAGTGACCATATCCTTATAAATACATAACGCCCAATTAAGGGGTGAGCCACGCGACCACGACACTCAATTTGGACGCCGTAAACACTGAACTAAACCCGAACCAAAAATGCCAAGCGTGGGGAATCCCTCTTAAATTGTTTGTTATAATTTATTACGACAACGCTGTGAAGATTAAGTCCCCATACCCCCAAATGACGGTGCCAGATATAGCCAATACTGCAGCTAAATACTTTATGATTTGAATCTTCTTTGAATTGTGAGTTTGGAGGTAATCGCTCTTACGCATATCATCATAAGTTTTACCATTTTCACTGATAGGATTAGTGAGCCCTGCTAACTTGAACAACTTAAATTCAACCCATACGGCAAAAAGAACAGTAACTGAGCCACTACGCTGAAACCAAATTGCTGAGTTATCTTCAAGTTGGAAAACACCAAACCACGCTAAAATTGGAAAAATAAAAGCAAGCAGAAGGATAGGAGCTGAGGTCAACAGCTCTCGTTTAACTTTCTTTTTTATTTCAGATAGTTCCACAGTTTCTCCCTAAAATTATAACGCCCAATTAAGTTGCAGACCAACGCAAACCTGAACTCAAAGCAACGCACCGATTACACCAAAACCATTTGGAGCTGAAAATGCCGCGCGTTGGCTGTCAGCTTAAATTGCTTGTTAGGTTTGTACTAATTTTATACATTTGTTTTATTAAGTAACGCCTTAGCTACGACAGAAACAGCTTGCACACGCGCAATCATTTGCTCACTTTGCTTCTCGTTGCGCCCCTCAATTTGTAAGAACTTTATAAGCTCGTTTGAATGCAATTTGAGCTGACCTATTGTGGAATAAAACGATAAGTAACCTTCTATTTCATTTGAATTAAGCTTGGAAAGTTCCGCAATATAAGCATCGAAGACTGTACTCGTCATAGCTTCTGAAATACGAGCTACTACCTTTGCGAAGTTAAAAAGATATAATTCCTCGGATAGATCTTTCGGAATTTTAGACACACCAATAGCCAGAATTTCAACGTTTCGGCTGACTTCATGATCTAATATTTTCCGGATTTTGTTTAAGTTACTTCGTTTTTTGACCGCTTCAATTACCCCATTTAACACGTAACCAAGAATAAACGTCGCTATTGGGAGTAACTCTTTATATTCTGAAAATGTACTACTCAATATATTTTACCTTCTGAAAACCTAACGAATGACATGGATTCCCCCCTACCGAGGATCTGCCACACTTATGTAGTACTCAATTGCACCGGAGGCACCATGTCTGATTATTCTTATTTCTGCGGTATCGACCTAGCTAAAAACCACTTTAGTCTTCATGCCGTAGACCAAAATGGTAAGGTCATACTTCATAAGTCGGTAACTCGCTCTAAACTACTGACTACAATAGCAAATATGCCACTCATGCGTATAGGCGTTGAAGCGTGTGGTGGTGCACATTATTGGGCAAGAACACTCAATAAACTCGGTCACGACGCCCGTATTATGGCCGTTAAATACGTAGTTCCTTATCGAACTAAAGGGAAGAACGACCTTAATGATGCTGTTGCTATCTGCGAAGCTGTTCAGCGTCCATCTACTCGCTTTGTGCCCATAAAATCCCCCGATCAACAAGCCATCCTATCGGTACATAGAATGAGAGAGCATTGGGTTCGTGAACGTACCGCGCTTATGAATCGCATGCGTGCCCTGCTTTCTGAATTCGGATTAATCATCCCTGTTGGTCGCTCTTCATTACAGAAACACGTTCCCTTAATGCTCGAAGATGCAGAAAATGAACTGCCACACCTCGCAAGAACAGTCATTGCCGATGCTTATCACCACCTTGGTGAATTGAATCAACGTATCGCCGATACAGAGCAAGTCTTTGACTCTTTTGCTAAGGTCAGCGCTAATGTTCAACGAGTGATGAAAGTTCGAGGTATTGGGCCGCAAACCGCTACTGCGATACTTGCTTCGATAGGCAATTGTTCTCAATTTGATAAAAGCCGTGATTTCTCTGCTTGGCTAGGACTCGTACCAAAGCAATATTCCACAGGAGGAAAACCTCGGTTAGGTCGGATAACCAAACACGGCGACAAATACTTACGAACATTATTAGTTCACGGCGCAAGGACCGTGATTGCCAACCTTGGCGACAAGCAAGATAAGTTAAGTCAGTGGTGCAGAGGCGTTTTAGAACGGAGAGGAATGAACCGAGCAATAGTGGCACTTGCCGCGAAGAACGCACGAATTATATGGTCGCTTTTACACAATCAAACAGAATATGAAAACTATGCTGCTTAAGTAAAAACTTAAGCAGCATAAAGAGTTAAACCCACCGGGTCATTGCAGACGCTAATGATGGAGATAGGTTAAGACCACTTGCGGAGAGCCTGTTAATGCGGCGGACACACTAGATGTCATCTAACGAATAAGGCACCGCAGTCGCGCAAGTCATCAGGGCCACGACGTATGCGAATCGTCGATAAGTAGGCCGAATGTAGAGCGGCAGTCCAAAACCCATCAACATAAGTTTAGCGGATGTTTGACAACCGGGGGAATCCATGTAGCCCTGTTAAGGTGTGAGCAACGCAATACCGAGGCTCCCGCATACCACCTTAAACACTAAACGCAATGCATAGTGAAAATGCCACACGTTGCGAATCACTCTTAAACAGTTTGTTAGCTCTTCAAAGCTATAAGTTGCAGAAAAAAACTCAAAAACAGTATTAAGAGCCCTAAAAACCGAGGAGACTGATCTTGGCCAATAACCGAATTCTCAAGACGAACTATTGGCCACAGAATGAGCCTCAATACAGCTCCCAAGAAACCAAATACAATAAAGAACATATAAATGAATGGCAACATCAACAACGTTGAACCGATAATTAGAATTCTGGCTAAGATTTGGCTAAAGCTTAGAGCAACATAACCGTTTAAAGCCAATAGAAAAGGAATACCAATAACCCATGCGTAACTATTTAAAATAGATTCTAATTCTGGCAATGTGACCCACATAACTCCGAAAGCTACGAATAGGCTAAAAAAACCGATAACGCTAATGCGGCTTAGGTTTTCTCTATCCTCATCTGTTAGTTCATGGTCGCGCCGAAATAGAAATCTTGGGAATATATTCTGATCTGTAAAGTTTCGGAAACTATTGCTCAAGTTGAGCAAAATACTTGGGTTTGCCACATCCAGCGCTAGCATTCCCGTACCTAACATACCAAGAAGTAGCGCAACTTCATTAATCATCGTATTTAATTGACAGCTACCAAGAGAGCTAACGCCGCCTTAAGCGGACAAAAATAGTTGGTTAAACTTGTTGAGGTACGAAACATAACCAACTGTTTTTGTTCCGTTTAAAGGCCTTGTTATAACGTTCCAATTTGACTTAAATAGCTTACAGCAGCTCTCTTCAAACTATATACCCTTTTAATATGATGATGCCCTTTTTCTTCAATTAGAAAGCCTAATTTGCATAAATGATTTAAATCATCTTCAATAAATCGAGGCTCTTTAAATGATATAGAGTTACCCCAATCATCAGATACGTACTTGGCGTCACATAATTTCGAATAATTAAGATTATTTAATAGCAAATAGATTGGATCGCCTAATCTTAGAACTTCATATAATTTAACATTTCCAGCTTCATTAAACTGTTTCAGTACATCTACTGCTTGTATTGATAATTCAGATGAAGGAGAAATAGCTTTGGCAATTTCACTGATACCGTCAATCCGAGAAGCTAGCTGAATTAAAGAACCATCAAGAGCAGATAACTTTTGAACAACTACTTCATGGTTCTGATTTAGTAACGACTTAATACTAAGACCTAGTAAATGATTAGAGTTTAGTTCTTCAATTAATGATTTATGACGCTTAGTATCAAGCCAATCAATAAATTGCTTATACTCATCATCAGATGTGGATCTTCGTTCTGATTTGAAGTTACACATTAAGCCAACAATCGTGGCTAAAGAACCAAATACTTCCATATTTACACCTGAGTTATAACGCCCACATAAGCGGACAAAAATTGTGTGTCAAACATGTTGAGGAACGAAACATGGCACACTGTTTTTGTTCCGACTTAATGTGCTTGTTAGGCCTTGCTACCAGCGGAGTTTATAATCAGCATCAGATGAAATCACTTTTAGAATAATTATAATACCACTACGTAACTTCAATAGTTCTTCGGAAAATTTAACCCAAACTGGGTCTCTACCATCACAGCGCAAAGCTCTAAGATCTGTTTCCGGGCCTATTGCTCGTAAAAATTCGTCTATAGCTAGTTGAATTTTATTTAATGCATCAAACAAACTTGTATCTGGGTTTATCTTAGCTTTTGTTTGACTTACGCGTTCTCTAATATTATTTAATGACTCAAGCACTCGAGGAGGGAATTCCATATCCAACCCTTCATGAAGAACTCTACGACTTTCGATATAAGAAACAAGCTCTCTGGCTTCATCATGATATTGCTTATGGTTCCTTAAGCTCAGCAAAGCTGCTTCTAAGTCTTTGCCTACGATACGTCGCAAAACATCTTCATGATTAGTTTTCCAGTCCCTCAGCATTCCTTCATCATAATAGCTTTCATCATTATCTACTTTCGTATGACATATACTACATAACCAAATTCCATTTTCTGCTTTCTTAAGCTCTTTTTCATCTTTTGCAACAGATCTCGGCCCTTTGCCACTAGCTGCATTTATATGAGCAGCTTCCGCTATGCTTCTTGCATTTTCCTCAGTTGTTGAGTAAATGGTAAACTTTAAACAATCTGGGTTTGAACAAAGATGCATAGCTCTTCTGGCAATTTCTTTCTTAACTGCCGGGGTAAAATTTATTCTCATATAATCCCTATATGTTGTTTATGCTGACTAATTTAAAACAGGGGCCTAACATTTTAATATCGTGCAAGCACGAATCCATCCGCTTAACATATCAAAAAGGTCGCTCATAACCAACTGAATGCTATGCATTTAATATAAAAGTGGGTCTCAACATGAAGTGTGAAAACGTGCAAGCACACCTTGTCGCCTATATAATGCTCGTTATCATCCTTAGCCACCCATAAATACCATTATCAATCAAAAATTTAGAATCAACTTCTCGTTAAATTCGTGCTCAATCAGAGTTAAAAACCACTCTTTTTTAAGTCCTTAATTATTCAACAAGCAATAAACTGTCTGTATGTACAGATTTTGTGAGAGGGATATATGGCGAGTCAATTCATGCAAGCAATTTGCGAACATATGACGATGCGGGGCTATAGTCGAAGAACAATCAAAGCCTACTGTTATTGGATCAAATACTTCATTCATTTTCATAGGCTAAAACACCCTGAACAGATGCATGCAACTGAGGTTGTCTCCTTTCTTTCCCATTTAGCTAATCAACAAAAAGTCGCCATCAATACTCAAAAGGTTGCCCTCAATGCTCTAGCCTATCTGTACAATCAATTTATAAACAACTTCTAAAGTCAGGCTCCGATATCAGAACGGTTCAAGAGCTATTGGGGCACAGTGATGTTAAGACAACTCAGATATACACTCACGTTATTGGGCAACACTTTAGTGGCACGACTAGCCCGCTAGACGGCCTCTCCCTCATCGATAGTTGAACCTTGTCTTGATGGCTTCTGTCTAGCAAAATTGTCTGATATGGTGGCGGCAGAACTTCAGCAATTGTTTAGATAGTATTGAATATGAAAACACTAACCATACTTGATGGCGGCATGGGCCGAGAACTCAAAGAAATTGGCGCGCCATTTTCTCAACCGCTTTGGAGTGCTCAAGCGCTGATTGAAGCACCCGAATTTGTTAGCCAAGCGCATCAAAACTTTGTCGATGCAGGTGCTGAAATCCTGATCACTAATAGCTACGCGTGTGTGCCTTTTCATTTGGGTGAAGAGCTCTTTGAACAACGAGGCTTTGAACTCGCAGCACTATCTGGCGAACTGGCTAAAGCAGTTGCTGACAATGCTACCCACACAGTGAAAGTGGCGGGCGCGATTCCACCACCATTTGGCAGCTACCGACCAGACTTGTTTAAGGTAGAAGAGGCCGCACCAATCATTCAAACCCTTTATGATGCGCAAGACCCAAACATCGACCTTTGGATCGCGGAAACGATATGCAGCCTGCAAGAATTCGAATCCATTCATGCGGTACTCAAGCAATCAAACAAACCGTGTTATTACGCCTTTAGCTTGGAAGACACCAAGGGCGATTGTGCCAATATTCGTTCTGGCGAAAGCGTAACAGACGCCATCAAACTAGCCTGCCAATCCAACGCGACAGGCATTATGTTTAACTGCTCGGTGCCTGAAGTGATGGATCAAGCCATCATCGATACTAAAAAAGTAATTGAAGAACTAGGCTGTGATTTGGAAATCGGTGTCTATGCGAACAACTTTGCGCCGATCAGCAACGAACATGAAGCCAATGACATGCTTCAAGAGATGCGTGAGCTGGATGGCCAAGGTTACCTAGTTTACGCAAAACGCTGGCACGCACTTGGCGCGAATATTATCGGTGGCTGTTGTGGCATCGGGCCGAAACACATTAGAGCTTTGGCGGACTGGAAATTAAGTGACGTTGAGCCAAACTAATTATTCGTGTTGTTGATAACATCGCACCACTTAAACTCAATTTATAAATCAAACGGTTAAAGCATGAAACTACTTCTAAAGAGCTCAATACTGTCTCTATGCGTTCTATCATTCCATAGCTTTGCGAGTTCGCAGTGTGAAGACTTATCTGGCTGTGAGAGAAAGAGCTGTGAAATCGAATATCAAATAGACAAAGCAAAGGAATACGGCAATCAACACAAGGTTGATGGCTTGAACAAAGCACTGAAAGAAGTGAAAGCTAACTGCACCAATGACGGCTTGAAAGACAAAATCGCTGAAAAAATAGAATCGAGTGAAGAAGATCTCGCAGAATACCGAGAAGATCTCGAAGAAGCTAAACAGTCTGGTAAGACTCAAAAAATGAAAAAGTACCAACGTAAAATCGAAGACGAAATTGAAGAACGTGACCGTTTAGTGGAAGAGCTGGCCGAGATCCAATAAACATCGCGACGCTGCATTGATACGTCTACTTTATACTTGTCGGCCTGACTTCACGCACCTGCTTCGCTTGTCTGCCTAAGTAAACTTCAAATCCATCGCCTCTCAATTCGAGAGGCGATTTTCTTTATCTCTTAGTCAGATTCACCTAACCAACAAGTGCTAGCTCGGACTCTTTCAGTAAACGATTAGCCACGAGGTTGGCGGCAGGCGTAGCTATCGTTTGTTGGCATCTGGTTTCAAAATTTTCAGCCGTAATCATTTTGACTTCCAGCAAATATTGCAGCTCACTTAAGTAGTTCGCCTCAAACACAGCTTGCCCAAGTGGTGTACATTCGTATCGGCTCGATTCTTGGTAACCAATCGCGGTTAGTACAGATTCTGGCAGCTCCCAGAACTTAGCAATGGTGTATGTCAGGCGAATAGAATAGCTGTTCATCAATCGTTTCAATGCCAATGAGTTAGGCGGCACTGAAGGGTCAACATGCTTAAATGCTTCCACCATCATCTGGAAAATGATCATCTTGCCCAAGTTACGAATCAACCCAACAAAGTATGCCGCGGCTTGATCTTCTTGGGATGAAGAGTCTTTCATCAACTCCTTAGTAAAAGAGGCCGTTTGGACACTGTGATTCCAAATTTTCTCACCGAAATGACGCCAGTAAATATTGTTGCCCGGCGTGAAGTTCTTCATGTAGCTATTCACTACCCCTTCTACAAGCCCTTGAGAACCCATATTTAGAAATGCTGTTTTTAGGTCAGTAACCTGTTTTTCACCACGCTTATAGAAAGCACTGTTAGCCAGTTTTATCACATCGGCAGCCATGCTTGGCTCGCGTTCAATCACTTTTAGCAATGCATCGACATCAAATTCGTCACTCTGTAATTCGGCCATTAACGTGGTCACAGAGGCTGGCATCACTGGCAGTTCGTTAAGCAACGCTTTTGGAGAGCGAATCAAGCGCTCGATTTGGCAGGCGACAAAATCGCTAAACGGGTCTGACTCTGTTCTCAGACGGGACTCGCCAAACAGATAATCAAGAAACTCACCATCGTGAAGGCTAAGTGTCTTATCTACAATTAATGATGATGGCTGGGCGAACGAAGGCGGAACAAAGATTGAAGACTGAACAGAATCAGTAGCAACGGTTTGTTGTTGCTCTTTTGGGACAGGCTCTGCAGAGAGTTTGTTTTTTGAATCAACAAAAGGCGAAAATAGTGCCTGCAATACCCTTTTAAACATCAATACGGCTCCTAGATGAATACAACATAGATCGGGATATAGAACGGGATATAGAACGGCGGCGATTATCGCACACACAATCCATAAACCATACAATGATAAATGAATCACTTATTTCTTCGCTGTATAGGATCTGTTACTCGGCAGACGACAAGACTAGGCTCGCCTGTATTGGCCAGAAACAAAAAGAGTGAGCAAATAACGCTTGCTCACTCTTTCGCAGATTTGAATCGTGAAGCTGACTAAAACTAGCGCTTAGCAACTTCCAGTACGATCTTACCGACGTGCTTTTTCTTCAAGAATTCATCTTGTGCTGTATGAATATCTGCCAATGGGAACGACTCCGCGACAATCGCGACAATCTGCTGTTTCTCAATTCGGTTAACCAAGTTTTGGAACACTTGAGGCTCCAACACTGTACAACCGAAGAAGCTCAAATCTTTCAAATATAAAGTACGCACATCAAGCTCAACCATCGCACCGCCAATCGCACCAGACACGGCATAACGACCGTGTGGTTTCAGCACTTCAAGGAATTCAGGCCATTTGTCACCGGCGACTAGGTCGATAACTACATTCACACTGCTTACACCAAATGCTTCCACCAAATCAGCATCACGAGCAATCACCTCATCAGCACCCAGTTCCAATAACTGCTGGTTTTTGCTTGGGCTAGTAATCGCAATTACGTAAGCACCGCGAGCTTTCGCCAGTTGAATCGCCGCCGAACCCACACCACCCGAAGCGCCAGAGATAAGCACGCGATCACCTTCAGCCACATTCGCGCGAGTCAGCATATTTTCAGCCGTCGAGTAAGAACATGGGAAAGACGCTAGCTCAACATCCGACATTGTGCTGTTCACCGCATAAGCATGTTTCGCAGCCACTTTGGTGTATTCAGCAAAACCACCATCGCACTCAGAACCGAAATACCATGGTTGTGGTAAATCTCGTCCGTACACTTCAGTCAAACAAGGTTCAATCAGAACACGTTCACCAATACGATCAGCCGAGACTTCATTACCGACTGCCACGATGAAACCGCACACGTCAGCACCTTGGATACGAGGGAACTTCAACGCTTCACCCGACCAACTTGCATCATCTGAGTCATCACTTTTAGAGTACCAACCGATTCGTGTGTTGATGTCGGTGTTGTTCACGCCTGCGGCCATCACCTTGATCAGCACTTCATTAGGTTCAATTTGAGGAACAGCGATATCTTCACGGTAGCCAAGCATGTCTGCTCCGCCGTGCCCTAGCATCTCTACGCCTTTCATTGTTTTTGGTAGTTCGAATTTCATCATGTTTCCTTGAGTAATTTTGTCACCATATTCTGTGCTGATACCACCGCTTCTTCGCCTAATACTGGCCACGCGCTTGATACACCTTCATGAAGTAGAAACAGCTCTGAAGCCAGATCATCTCGTTGACTCTGCTTACCCAGAAGTGCTTTTACTTCTCGTTTATGTTCAGTAACAGCTTGATTAATTATCTCGTTGTCAGGAAAAGCCGCCATCGCATTCATCGACATGCAACCGTGCGGTGCATACTCTTCCATCCACAGTTGTAACTTGTCGAAAATATCCAGCATGGATGCCAGGCCATCAACAGGCGCACTTTCTAACAGGAAATTTAGGTAACGGTGATGACGGTGCTCTAAAGCGCCCACTATCATCGCTTCTTTCGATGGATAATGTTTGTAGAGCGTACGTAGGCTGACATTACATGCCGTCTTTAGTTGAGCCACACTCGGCTCTGCAAAACCATGTTGGCTAAACGCAACCTCAAGGCTCTCAGCAATTTGTTCTCTTAACATGCGGATCTCTTATTACCTGACCAAAGGTAGAATGATTGTTCTACATACATGGTAGAGCGATCATTCTACCCATGTCAATATCCAAATTTACGAAAGGATAAAATGATAAATCCCGCATCAAATAGGACGCGGAATTTATCAATATGAATTAGAGACTTACCGTTAAATCTAGAGTCGGCTGCGTATCGTCACCAGCACAGATAACGCACCACAAAATACCAACACCACACCTAAGTCTTGAATCATTCCCGCTAAAGCGAGCCCTGAACCAATCAAGGTGTAATACATCAAACCAAACAGTGCACCTGCACTTCCTGCTTGAGATTGGTAACGCACCAATGCTCGGCTCAAGACACTAGGAATCGCAATGCCAAACGCCATAACCACCAGCATCATCGGAAGCAAGAACCAGATCGAATGTTGTGAAAAGTACACACCCACTGCTCCTACCGTTTGAAGCCCTGCCGCCAAGCTAATCAAAGAGATAGATGAAACTTGTCTTTTCAATAGCGTCTTATTAACCAGGCTTCCCAACAAGGTTCCGAACCCAAGTACGACACCGCTATAGCCAAACTGCTCGATACTGAATCCAAGCTGTAAGAAGGTGAATGAACCCAGTTGGTAATACGAAAATAGCGCAATATTGAACGACGCAACAAGCAGTGCTGATACCCAAATATCGCCGTCTTTGATCACGTGGATACTGAGCGATTTTAATTGCAACGGCTGCTTAGATTGTTGCGTTTCCGGCAAAGACCATAAACTGTGTACTAGCAGCGCCAACACCATGATTAACAAGGCAGTAAACACATATTGATGCCCACCCGCCGCGCTCAATTGGCCACCCAGTAACAACCCGATGATTGGGCTAATCGACAGCCCCATGCCCATGTAACCAAACACCTTGGCTAGCTCTGTTCCGCTAAAAGCATCTCGAAGCATGGTTTGAGTGACGACAGAGCCAACTGCAAGTCCGAAAGCACCCATCGCTCTTGCTATCATTAACCACGTAAAACTGTCGGTTTGCATGGCAATAAGTGCAGAACATGCGAATAACCCCATCCCCAATAACATAGTGGGACGACGTCCCCATTTATCCGCTAACACGCCCCATACCACCACACCCAACGCAAATGCAGAGAAGTAGATAGAGAGGGTTTGTGCCGCTTGTGTGTAACTCACATCAAAGGATTTCGATATAGAATCCAGAGTCGGGCTATAGATGGTTTCTGCGATTTGAGGGAACATCAACAGCAGCACCATTTGCCATAAAGAAGGTTTTGTTTTCATCATTTTTCCAAGACCAGTGAACTTGACGGGAAGTCTAGAGGAAACTAACCTTGGCTCGTTAACAACATTAAAACCAAAAACAACAAGATTGGGACAAATGGCATTTATCGATGACAGCTGTGCTTTTGATGCCGATAGCATTGAAGCAAGCGTAGTGGGAATAGCGGCAGAGCTAGGACAGCATGATTCAGGTATTCATCAGCATCGCAAAGGGCAATTACTTTACGCGCCGCAAGGGTGCATTACCTTAACACTGGATAATGCTTTGTGTATTCTGCCTCCGACTAAGGCTGTGTGGATCCCGCCACATGTTCCACACCGAGCACAAATGACCAACGTGGTCGCGTATCGTTCTCTGTATTTTGATACCGATGTATTTGAGTGCCCAGAAGAGATCACAACGATTAAAGTTAACGATTTACTGAAAGCGCTGATCAATAAGATCGCATTATGGGAATGGGATATCACGGAACACAAGACACTCAATACGTCTGCGCTTTTTTGGGAAGAGTTCCATTCCTTAACGCACCAAACCTTAATGCTTCCACTCCCAACGGACCGACGATTGGCGCGTTTCTGCACACAAGTCAACAAAGCCGATTTTATCGTTCCTCCGTTGAATGTTTTGGCGTCATCCGTTGGAGCCAGTAGCAAAACCATCACTCGTCTATTTAAAGCCGAAGCCGGCATGACCTATCAAGATTGGCGTCAACAATGGCGTTTGATTAAGGCGATCGAACGGCTTGCTCAAAACCGAACTGTTACCGACACAGCGCACTATTTAGAGTTCTCTTCGAACAGCGCTTTCATTGCCTTTTTCAAACAACAAACCGGACAAACACCACTGGCTTTTACCAAGTTAGGAACGTGATTGTTGTGCTATCAATTCATGGCTTTGCTAAGATCAGATACAAAAAAACCAGAACACGAGTTCTGGTTTTTTAAACGGTATTTTAAACCGAAGTTTAAGAGTTACTTCGTGTAAAAAGCGCGCTTGAGTGCGACTTCCAATCCGCGAACTTCAGCCAAGCCTTTCAATCGACCAATCGCCGAATAACCTGGGTTAGTGGTTTTCTTCAGGTCATCCAGCATTTGATGACCGTGATCCGGACGCATTGGAATTAAACGGTGATCGCCCACTTCCGCACGACGATTTTCTTCATCCAAAATTGCCATTACAACGTTGTACATGTCCACATCACCATCTAGGTGAGCCGCTTCGTGGAATGTCATTGGGTTGCTCTCTTCGCGCTTAGTAGAACGCAGGTGCGTAAAGTAAATTCGGTCACCGTGCTTTTTGATCATATTGACCAAATCATTGTCGCCACGTACACCGTATGAGCCCGTGCACATCGTCAAGCCATTCATTTTGCTTGGCACATGCTCGGTCAACCAATCAATGTCTTCGATCGTTGAAACGATGCGAGGCAAGCCTAAAATTGGACGCGGTGGATCGTCTGGATGAACCGCCATCTTCAAACCATTCGCATCACAGATAGGCATCAGCTCAGTAAGGAAGTGAGACATGTGCTCACGTAGTTTATCTTTGTCGATACCCGCATAGCGGTCTAGCTGCGCTTGAAACGCTTCAAGTGTGTAGCCTTCTTCAGCGCCCGGCAAACCCGCGATAATGTTGTTGGTCAGTTGCTGAATTTGCTCTGGCGTCATGTTGTTGAAGTAATCTAACGCTTGCGCTTGCTCTGACTCTGAATAGTCTGACTCAGCACCCGGACGCTTCAAAATATGCAGCTCAAATGCCGCAAACGCAATTTGATCAAAGCGAAGTGCGCGCGAGCCATCAGGCATTTCAAATTCTAAATCGGTACGTGTCCAGTCCAACACAGGCATGAAGTTATAACAAACCGTGTCAATGCCACACTCAGCAAGGTTAGACAGAGTTTGCTTATAGTTATCAATCCACTGCTGGTAGTTGCCAGTTTGAGTTTTGATCTCTTCGTGCACCGGCACGCTTTCTACGACCGACCACGTTAAACCTTTCTCTTCGATAATGGCTTTACGCTTAAGGATTTCTTCTTTTGTCCAAACTTCACCATTTGGAATATGATGCAGTGCATTCACAATACCAGTTGCGCCCGCTTGACGAATATCGTCTAGCGAAACTTGATCATTAGGGCCGTACCAACGCCACGTTTGTTCCATGAGACTTACCTTTCTTTAAGACGCACTTAGCCGGCTCGAATTAATCAAGCTAAATGCAATAACGACTTCTTAATGGCAGCAATGACAATTGCTGCCCGAGATAGCACCGGTCTACGCCGGTCTAAAGACGATTACCTATCTACAACCTAGTGAATGAATCAGCTTTCAAGAGGAGCCTTGTCGCTGAATTCAACGTTAGCTTTCAAAACTAACTTTCTGTGCTAAGCAGCACCACTGGGTTGGAACTAAATAAGTAGCCATCAAAGTTTGGGTCATCAATGTCTGACAGCGCTAACAAACGCTGTTTAACATTCTCAAGGTGTTGCCACATTGCGTTCTTAGCAGCGACAGGATCTTTGCGCTGTAAGGCGGCGAGGATACGAGCGTGATCATCTAACCATTCTTCACGGTAATCTTGACCACTGATGTGAGAGTGGAGTTTATTCCACATTGGACTCTTTTCGCGTCGATCCCAGGATTGTTTCAGCATATCTACCAGAACAGAGTTTTGAGTGGCCTCTGCAATACACATGTGAAATCTTTCATCTCCGCTGCAATCGGTGGTGCCGCTTGCAAGCTCTTCGCGCTCGAGTTCGAGTGCAGAGCGCATCTTAATGATGTCGCCCGGAGTGACCTGAGTTGCCGCAAACTCCGCGATATTACTTTCCAGTAATTGGCGGGCCTGCAGCATCTCGAATGGACCAGCATCATCGCTGACCACATTCTCGCGAGAATGAGTTGGAATGTTCAGGACATAAACACCCGACCCTTTTTTCACCTCAACTAAGTTTTCAAGCTCCAGCATGATGATCGCTTCACGCACCACTGTGCGGCTTACATCTAGACGATCAGCAATATCGCGTTCTGGAGGTAATCTATCTCCAACCTTATACAGGCCTTCAATCAGTTCTCTTCTTAGTACTAACCCTATCTCCTGATAAGGTCTTTTCGGCTCGAAAGGCATCATGATGATATTGTCACTTCTTTCCATTGTATTTCTCTCGCCATCATAATGACCAAATATAATTGGTCAACCTCTATATCCTAAAATGCAGTAACACCTTGTTTTTGTATTACTATTTTTTCTATATTTTCTCGTTATTCAACAGACTGAATACGATCAATTAATGCGCTCAATTCTGGATCCGTTTTATCTAGCGCGTCATACATAGGTTGAACTGCGAGTGCGAACGCAGCCTTGTCTGGTTCCACAAAAGTAACGCCCATTTCCTCGGCTTTAGCACGCTCTTTTGCTTCCGATTCAGCCCACAATTTTTTCATCAATTCAGATGAATCACTTGCCGCTTTCATTAGCGCATCTTGTTGTTCTGTAGTCAGTTTATCGTATGCTCTGGTTGAGATAACCAACACATCCGGAACCATCGTGTGCTCATCTAAGCTAAAGTATTTAGACACTTCACTGTGACGGCTCAAGCTGAAAGAAGGAATGTTATTTTCAGCCGCATCCACTACACCTTGCTGCAGTGCTGTGTACAACTCACCGTAAGCTAGTGGCGTTGGGTTACCGCCTAACGCTTTCACCATCGCAATTGCTGATGGGCTTGGTTGAACACGAACTTTCAAACCTTTCAGATCTTCTGGCGTGTTAATTGGCTTATTGGTATAGAAGCTACGCGCACCAGCGTCGTAGTAAGTCACACCAATAAAGCCGCTATCACGAGAAGAGTTAAGAATGTCACGGCCCACTTCACCATCAGTCACACTGTAGTAGTGCGCTTGATCGCGGAATAAGTAAGGCATGTTGAATGATGAATAAGCAGGAGAAAAAGCTTCTAGCTCAGCAGCATTACTTTTCACCATATCTAAAGCGCCGTTCTGCATCAGCTCCATAGATTCACGCTGTGTACCCAATTGAGCGTCAGGGTAAATACGAATACGCACCTCACCATCAGTCAATTCACGTACTTCTTTCGCCATAAACGTCATCGCTTCATGTACTGCATGGTCACGAGGGTGGTTATGGCTCAGTTTCAATGTTGTCGCTGCATAAGCAGAAGCTGTTGCTCCAAAAGTGAAAGCAGCACCGACAACCGCACTAATCAAAGTTTTACGCGTCATCATCATTCTTATTCTCCGTGGATTGGTTATCCAAAATGTAGGGTGTTTTTTGTTATGGGCTCATATTGGGGCTCAAAAAAGGAACCGTCAAAGCTGAAATTAAAATTGATTGACCAATATCACAATAAAAACCCATAAATTGGTCAACCAAAATCATTTGTGAAGTTGCTCACGCCAACCAAAAAATGAATAGCTTATGATTCAGCCAGATTTTTGAACATACCATCCCTACATAGAAACAGTTTCTTACATTGGTAAACCAATTGTTATGAGATACGCAATTTTGTTGAAAGGAAATAAACATGAATAAATTGGTCAGTTACATAAATAGAGGGTTGGCCGCCTTTACAGTGTCTCTATCGTCTTTCTTAGTGCTTTGTGTGATATGGCAGGTTTTATCCCGCTATGTTATTGGCAAACCAAGTACTGTTACCGACGAGCTCGCGCGTTATCTCTTTATGTGGGTAGCCTTAATTGGTGCCGCCTATACAACGGGTCTGAAACGCCATCTTGCCATCGACCTGCTTACGATGAAGCTGACTGGCAAACGTAAATTAATCAACGAAATCGTTATCCAAATAGCCATCGCTTCTTTCTCTTATATCGTTCTGGTGCACGGTGGAAGCCAACTTGCTGCTAAAACGCTTGCGATGGGACAGCTGACTCCCGCTCTAGGTTTAGAAATGGGCTACATCTACTTCTGCTTGCCTATCAGTGGCGCTTTAATGATTTTTTACTCCGTCGTGTTTACTTACGAACGCGTTAAACAATTAATGTCAGGTGACGATTTGATCACCGACTCACAACTTGATTGATAGAAGGATTTCACAATGGAATGGCAAGTAATACTGACCTTATTCGGTAGTTTCGCTGTACTGCTTACAATCGGTGTACCGGTCTCTTTTGCGATTGGTTTATCGTCACTAGCAACCATCTTAATGAGCTTACCGCTTGAGCCGGCTATCGCGGTAGTTGCTCAACGCATGGCCGCTGGCCTTGATAACTTTGCATTACTGGCGATCCCGTTCTTCATTTTGGCGGGCAACATCATGAACCAAGGCGGCATTGCGCTGCGTTTGATTAACTTCGCCAAAGTGTTGGGTGGTCGTCTGCCGGGTTCATTGGCACACGTAAACGTGATGGCAAACATGATGTTTGGCTCTATCTCAGGATCGGCGGTAGCATCGGCAGCTGCAGTTGGTGGCACCATGTCTCCTCTGCAAAAGAAAGACGGCTACGACGAAAACTTCTCTGCGGCGGTTAACATTACTTCGTGTCCTACTGGTCTATTGATTCCACCAAGTAACACGCTGATCGTTTTCTCTTTGGTTTCTGGTGGTACTTCAATCGCGGCATTGTTCTTAGCAGGTTACATCCCAGGTCTCATCATGGGGCTAAGTATCATGATTGTGGCGGGTATTATTGCAAAACGTCGTGGTTACCCTGTTGCTGCTCGTCCTTCACTATCAATGGTTTGGGATACCTTCCTAAAAGCAGCGCCTTCTTTAGCACTGATCGGCATCATCATGGGTGGCATCATTGGCGGTATCTTTACTGCAACTGAAGCTTCTGCGATTGCCGTGGTATACACGTTTGTTTTAGCCGTGCTTATCTACCGTGAAGTTAAGTGGCGTGATATTCCAAAGATCATCCTTGAGTCTGCAGTAACAACTTCTATCGTTCTATTACTTGTTGGCGCATCAATGGGGATGTCTTGGGCAATGGCGAACGCCGATGTGCCTTACATGATTGCTGATGCATTACTGGCGGTTTCTGATAACCCGCTAATGATCCTACTGATTATCAACGTGATTCTGCTGATTGTGGGTATCTTCATGGATATGACACCAGCGGTACTGATCTTCACACCAATCTTCCTACCAATCGCGCTAGACCTAGGCATCGACCCTGTGCACTTCGGCATCATGATGACCTTCAACCTTGCTATCGGTATCTGTACGCCGCCAGTAGGTAGTGCTCTATTCATCGGTTGTTCGGTTGCCAACATTGCCATAGACAAAGTCATCAAACCTTTGCTGCCATTCTATGCTGCACTGATTGCAGCCCTAATGGCCGTTACTTTTATCCCTGAGCTGAGCTTGTTCTTACCTGAATTAGTACTGGGCTACGGTTCGTAATTTGGTCACAGATACATTCTAAGACTGCTAAACACTCAAACGCTTTATCAAATAATAAAATCCCGCTGGTTCGCTGGCGGGAAAAGGAACTGAATAATGAAGACTGTTGCTAACTCTACGCTGCCAAACACTGTATTACGACCTGACTACGACCGTTCAACACTCCAAAGCCGTATTGTGCACCTTGGTTTCGGTGCATTTCACCGAGCGCACCAAGCGCTATTCACCAATGAAATGCTAAGCAAAACCAACACTGATTGGGGTATTTGCGAAATTAACCTATTCGGCGGCGAAGATTTGATTGAATCACTTCGCGCGCAAGACCACCTTTACACCGTTGCTGAAAAAGGCGCTGAATCCACAGACGTTAAAGTAATCGGCTCAGTGACTGAATCACTGCATCCAAACCTAGACGGTATCGAAGCTGTTTTAGAAAAAATGGCTGAGCCTCAAGTGGCGATCGTGTCGATGACGATCACAGAGAAAGGCTACTGCGCTGACCCTGCAACTGGCAAGCTTGATAGAAATAATGCCCTAGTCATCGCTGATTTAGCGAACCCAACGCAGCCAAAATCGGCACTTGGATATATTGTACGAGCGCTCAAAATACGCCGCGACCGTAACCTTCCTCCATTCACGGTAATGTCTTGCGATAACGTGCAAGAGAACGGTCATGTAGCAAAAGCAGCGATCATTGAGTTCGCTCAACTGCTTGACCCAGAATTACGTGATTGGATTGAAACTAATGTCACCTTCCCATGCACTATGGTTGACCGCATCGTACCAGCAGCAACCGAAGAGACACTGACAGAAATTGCAGAACTGCTTGGTTGTGAAGACCCGTGTGGCATCGCCTGTGAACCATTCCGCCAATGGGTGATTGAAGATAACTTTGTGGCAGGCCGCCCAGACTGGAATATTGCTGGCGCAGAGTTCGTAGAAGATGTGGTGCCTTACGAAGAGATGAAACTGCGTATGCTCAATGGCAGTCACTCTTTCCTTGCTTACCTTGGATACCTTGGTGGTTACGACCATATTTCCGACACCATGACAAATGCAGGCTACCGCAAAGCCGCTTTTGACATGATGATGAAATCCCAAGCACCTTCACTAACTATGCCTGAAGGGACTGATTTGGAAGGTTACGCAACCTTGCTGATCAACCGCTTCACCAACCCAAGTTTGAAACATAAGACATGGCAGATTGCGATGGATGGTAGCCAGAAGATCCCTCAGCGTATGGGTGGCAGCTTGCGATTCCATTTAGAGCAAGGCTCAGACTTCTCATGGCTTGCGACGGCCATCGCTGGCTGGATGCGCTATGTTTCGGGTGTTGATGAGCAAGGCAATGAGATCGATGTTCGCGATCCAATGGCAGACACACTTCGTCAGATCTGCGACGAGCATGGACTCAATACTTCTGTGGTTCCGACGTTACTTGCGGTTGGAGCGATTTTCCCTGCCGAGCTAGGTCAAAACCCACAGGTGATTGATGCAGTAAGTTCAGCGTACCAATCATTAATTGAACATGGTGCTGTTGCTACCGTGGCTGCATTATAAGGAGTATAAGCAATGAAGAATTTCTTATGTGAAGACTTTTTACTGTCGAATGAGACAGCGCGCCGCTTGTACCACGAACACGCAAGCCACCAACCGATTTATGACTATCACTGCCACCTAAACCCGGCAGAAGTGGCTCAAGATCGTCAGTTCGAAAACATGTCTAAGATTTGGCTTGAGGGTGACCACTACAAATGGCGTGGCATGCGTTCAGCAGGGATCGACGAACGTCTGATTACTGGAGGCGCAAGCGATTATGATAAGTTCATGGCATGGGCTAGAACCGTCCCTCAAACCTTGGGTAACCCACTTTACCACTGGACTCATTTAGAGCTGCGCCGCCCATTTGGTATTACTGGCACTCTATTTGGCCCAGAAAGCGCTGACCAAATTTGGCACCAATGCAACGAGCTATTAGCGACACCGGAATTTAGTGCTCGCGGCATCATGAAGCAAATGAATGTTGTAATGGCGGGGACGACTGATGACCCTATCGACTCTCTTGAGCACCATAAAGCGATCAATCAAGACAGTACCTTCGATGTGAAGGTTCTGCCAAGCTGGCGCCCAGATAAAGCATTCAAAATTGAACTTGATGGCTTTGCGGATTACCTGCAAAAGTTAAGCATGGTTGCTGATATCGAGATCACACACTTCCATCATCTATTGAGTGCTTTAGACAGCCGCCTAGCGCATTTCAACGATCATGGTTGCCGTGCAGCAGACCATGGTATCGAAGTGGTTCGCTACGCGCCGATTCCATCAGAATCCGATTTGGATGCTCTGTTCACTCGACGCCTCAACGGCGAAACGCTCACCGATTTAGAATGTGCACAGTTCTCAACAGCCGTTCAAGTGTGGTTAGGCAAGCGCTACGCCGCAATGGGTTGGGTAATGCAGCTTCACATTGGTGCTCAGCGCAATAACAACACGCGTATGTTCCAACTGTTAGGCGCAGATGCAGGGTTTGATTCGATCAGCGACAAGACGTTTGCCTTCGAATTGGCTCACCTATTAGACGAGATGGATCAAAGCAACGAGCTGCCTCGCACCATCCTTTACTGCTTAAACCCTCGCGATAACGAGATGATGGCCACCATGATTGGTAATTTCCAAGGTGGCGGCATCGCGGGCAAAGTTCAGTTTGGTTCTGGTTGGTGGTTCAACGATCAGAAAGACGGCATGCAACGCCAAATGGAGCAGTTATCTCAGCTTGGTCTGCTTAGCCAGTTTGTCGGAATGCTGACTGACTCTCGTAGCTTCTTGTCATACACACGCCACGAATACTTCCGCAGAATTCTGTGTGACATGATTGGTCGTTGGGCTGAAAACGGCGAGGTGCCAAACGACATGTCACTGCTTGGCCCTATGGTCGAAGACATCTGCTTTGGTAACGCAAAACGCTACTTCGAAGAGAGGGCGTAACCCATGAAACATATCGCCATTATTGGTGAGTGCATGATCGAGCTTAACGGAAAACCGTTTGGCTCAATGCATCAAACGTTTGGCGGAGACACACTCAATGCTGCGGTCTATCTAAGCCGCGGCTGTGAGGTCAACCTAAATCCAAATGACATCAAAGTGTCCTACGTCACGGCTTTAGGCGCAGACCCGATTAGCAAGGGAATGTTAGAGCGCTGGCAACATGAAGGAGTGTCGACTGACCTCGTTCTACAAGACAGCCAACGAACTCCAGGCCTATACCTGATTCAGCTTGATGACGCAGGTGAGCGTACCTTCTTATACTGGCGTAATCAGTCAGCAGCACGGTACCTGTTGCAACATCCAGATTTTAGCCAGATAAAACAAGCTTTACGCAACGTCGATATGGTCTTTCTTAGCGGTATCACATTAGCGATTCTACCCGAGCAAGATCGTATCGAGCTATTGAACATCTTGGTTGAATTGAAGACACAAGGCGTTGAAATCGCCTTCGACAGTAACTTCCGCCCTACCCTTTGGCCACAGGACGAAAACCAAACCGTCAAAAACAGCTACCAAGCCATGTATACATTGACGGATTTAGCATTGGTGACATTCGATGATGAACAGTTAATTTGGGGAGATAGCTCTCCAGAACAAACTATCGAACGTCTAACTGCGCTGGGTGTTAAGCGATGCATCGTCAAACTGGGTGCAGATGGCTGCCTCATTCAAGATGCCACAATTCAAAGTGACATAAATCTAAATTCTGGTACCGCTTCGGCTCCACGGGCGGTGCCTACCCAACCTGTTGAACATGTCGTTGATACGACCTCGGCAGGAGACTCATTCAATGGCGGATTTTTATCTGCTTACCTTGCTGGCGAAGACTTAACAACGTCGTGCCAGCGTGGCAATACCATGGCAGGCGTCGTTATCCAACATCGCGGTGCCATTATTGCAAAAGAACTTACTCAAGCGGCCATCACAGCCATTTAAGGAATACCAATGAACATCAAACAACAACTAAAAACACTGAAAGTTATCCCTGTGATCGCTATCGACAACGCTGAAGACATCATCCCTTTGGGTAAAGTGTTAGCTGAAAATGGTTTACCTGCAGCAGAAATTACGTTCCGTTCTGAGGCTGCTGTCGAAGCTATTCGTCTACTTCGTGAATCACAACCAGATATGTTGATCGGCGCTGGCACTGTACTCAATCGTGAGCAGGCGATCGCAGCCAAAGAAGCGGGCGCAACGTTTGTGGTCTCTCCTGGCTTTAATCCAAATACTGTCCGAGCTTGTCAGGAGATTGGTATTGACATCATTCCTGGGGTCAACAACCCAAGTACAGTAGAAGCCGCTCTAGAAATGGGCTTAACCACATTGAAGTTCTTCCCAGCTGAAGCATCGGGTGGCATCAACATGGTTAAGTCACTTCTTGCGCCTTACACCGATATTGAGATCATGCCGACAGGTGGCATTAACCCTAACAACATTAAAGACTATCTAGCGATACCTAGAGTACTCGCATGTGGCGGTACTTGGATGGTGGATAAGAAGCTGATTGAAGAAGGCAGTTGGGAAGAGCTGGCTCATTTAACTCGTGAAGCCGTTGCTTTAGTGAATCAATAATCACATTCATCGAACAATAATAAGCTTTACGTAGTCAATTAAAGCATTAACCAGCCCTCTAATTAGAGGGCTGAATTTTTGTTCATAAACTTAAATTGACTGATGGAACGAGTATGGAAAACGCAATAGCACAAGGTATTGGCGGAATTGCATTCCTAGTTGGCGTGATGGCCTTTTGGCAAAAAGACGACATGCGATTTCGTTATCAGATGATGATGTTCTGTCTGATCATGGGAATTCACTTCACCTTAATGGGAGCTACAGTTGCTGCCATTGGCGTGATGATTAACGCACTTCGTAGTTATGCTTCCATCAAAACTCAATCACGCAAAGTGATGTGGTTTTTCATTGGTTTAATGTGGGTAATGACATTACCTAATATCACACACTTCTTTGAATTCATAACCGTTTTAGGTTCTTCAGTTGCCACTTGGGCATTATTTACCAAACAAGGTGTAACACTGAGATCCTTTATTCTGTTCAACTCACTTTGTTGGATTAGCCACAATATTTGGCTTGGTTCTATCGGCGGTTCTTTGGTCGAAGGAGCATTTATTGCCACCAATCTATTCACAATCTACCGTTTACACCAGCGCAGCTTGTTAATTGAAAATAGGACATAATCACTGGAATAAAATCTATGATTTAAACCTAGAACTAATTAATTCATTGCACTTTAAAGACCATAAAGGCCAACGTTCACGCGCTGGCCTTTCTTTTATCTGCTATTTGTCGAAATCAAGAGTTAATCAATCAACACCAACGAATCCAAAATCCCTTTGCCGCTGTGGATCCCGCCTTCATTCTCACTCGCAGGTTTGCTACGAATAAGATATCCCGCATAACCGTCTATTTCGGTAACTGATTCACCTTGATAATACGCGGTGAACAAACCCACTTCGCTGACTAAATCTGTTACAAGTGTTTGCTGGGTATCACGGACCGCAATGGTTGGCACGTCACGTTCATGTGGATACAAGCGTTGCATCAATGCCCATGCGTCGTACTCTTCTGGCTTAAGTTGGCTCAGTTGTTCGCTAATGTCGTCACCAAATACACAATGGCCACCGCCCTCGCCTTGGTTTTTCAACACCCACTCTTGCTTATCAGCTTGTGTGTTAAACCATTCAATCGATTCACTGGTGGTTGGCTCCATATCGGCTAAAACACTCTTCACCAGTTCTGCTTCTTCTAGCGTTAAACCCCAACGTGCGTATTCAGATGCTGGCATCATGGTCAGCAGCATTTGCATGGTTTTACTGGTCGCTAATTGCTGGCTGATGGTCGCGTTCATTGCAACATGGTGTTGTTCCATAAACACGCGCGTTTGGCTTAGTGTATGGCAACAAACCGATTCGTTGAGTTCTGGTGCCCAGTAATCTGAATACTGATAGCCAGCTCTTAGGTACACCACATCGACAGCACCGACACCTTTCAATAACAAGCGTTGATTTTCGCCCGATGAAAGCTGACAGCTCAGTTGTTCAAAGGTACGACGAACCGTACGTACACCCTGCTTTTGCAGTTCAATTTCGAGTAGGTGTTGATCGTAAACATTGTCTTCATTCTTTTGCACTACCATCAAGAATGTTGGCTTATCTGAATCATTAAAGTCAGCTCGCACTTTTCTTGCTGAAGTCGCAATACCATAAGCCAACTGCGTTAAGCCTTGGTTTTCAGCAGGTGTGGCAGATTTATCTTCAAGCCAGCTCCGATAAGTCTCAGGCCATTGATTGTGCATGTAATCATGGAAATCTGTGGCCTTTTGCCCGAATGGAGCCATTCCTGCCGCAATGCCATTGAACTCGATCACTTTCGCGCCATGTTGGCGATCGTCCATGAAGTCAGTACGCATTAATAATAACGGTTGGCGAGCCGGATAATGACGATGAGACACCTCGCCATGCGCTTGTTGATGCAGTTCCATCAAGCGGCCAAAAAACGGATCTGCTTTGGCCATATCACTCAATGATGACTGCAAGAAATCATGATCTTCGGAAACATTGCTGATTAACTTGGTGATAAGCGGTGTTACCTTCAACAGGTGTTCATACACCTCACGCTCCATAGTCATAGGAGCAATGCTGAAAGGACAATGCCTAGCGGTATTATCTGACTGGCGAAACGCAACACCGTGCATGATCGCCCACTCACACGCGTCTTCAATAATTTGTTGTGGTAACCGTGGAATTGTCATCTCTCATCTTCCAAATAAAAATAGCACCCAGAATAAGACGAAGCTTAATTCCAAAAGACGAAATAAAACTGGATTATTTATCAAATAACTACGTTTATCTTATCTTTCAATAGCTTGAATAAATTATACATCTCAACTATCGAGTCTGCTCGATAATCAGATCGCGCAACCATTTGTGGCTCGGTTCTGAATCGAAGTATTTGTGCCATAGAAGGAACAAGCCTCCCGGCACCAAATCAACCGGAACGGGCTTCATCACCAACTCTCCGCTATCAATGTAATCGCGTACCGAGTTGTATGGGTAACACATAAGTAAATCGCTCTGCTTACACAGCTTAATGGCACTGGTGATGTCTGAAACATTCGCGGCTTTGTTGATTTCCAATTGCTTGGAATTTAGCACTTCCATTAGAAGCCAATCACCCGCCCCACCCGTCACCAACTGTATGTGTCGATACTTCAAGAAAGTGTCGAGGTTCCACTCTTCTTGCAAGGCAGGGTGGTCATTGCGCATCAAACATACAGAATAATCCAAGCACAGTTCCACGTAATCCAACTCGTCAGGGATACACTGGACATGGGTAGAAGCGCGCTCATCTAGCTCAAATATACCGATACCAAAATCCACCTCACGTTTGAGTAAACGCTTGAAGCTGTCGCTGCTCCACGTCGAACTGTTGATGGTAATGTGCGGCGCATCGGCAAGTGCTGTCGGCATAAAGTGCGGATAGATCGCTGTGTAGGCGGTTTCAACAAGGTCTATAGTGAAAGTACGCTCACTGTCTTTAGGATCGAAAACTTCGGGAACGGTCAGCTTTTCGATCTGCAGTAGAATTTGGTGAATCTTAGGCGCTAACGCGAGTGCTTTGGGTGTGGGAAATAGCCCTTTGGACTCTCGCTCAAACAGCGGATCATCAAACAAAGCTCTGAGTTTGGTGAACTGTTTACTTACAGCAGATTGACTCAAAAAGAGTCGCTCTGCGGTTTTGCTCACGCTTCGCTCTTCAATGAGAACGTGTAGGCAAAGCAGCAAATTCATATCGCATTTAAGTAAGCTTTTAACATCTACCATGATATTCCCTAAATTCAGGTTAATGATGATTAATTGTCACTTTAAATCATATCATTGTCTTGGTAAATTTAGCGCATGTGAGTTAACACGCTCAAATAATAATAGAATTAAGGAATACTCATGGATTTTCTAGCACTACCAAAGATTGATTTACACTGCCACCTAGACGGAAGTGTTCGCCCAGATACGATTATTGACTTAGCAAAACAGTACAATATCGAACTACCTGAAGATCGCGACGCGGTTGTTCAATCTCTAACGGTGCCAGAAGATTGCAAAAACCTAGATGAGTATCTGGCTTGTTTCAGCTTGCCACTACAAGTAATGCAGACTGAAGAAGCGATTGAACGTATCTCTTTCGAGCTATACGAAGACGCTGCACTAGAAAACGTTAAGTACCTAGAAGTTCGCTTTGCGCCAATCCTGCACGTAAACAAAGGTCTGTCTCTTGATACGATCATTGCAAGCGCAGTAAAAGGCATGAAGCGTGCTGAAGAGAAATACGACATCAAAGGCAACTACATCATGTCTGTGCTTCGTATGTTCCCTAAAGATTCTATCAAAGACGTAATCGACGCAGGCCAACCCTACCTAGGTAAAGGTGTTGTTGCGTTTGATATCGCAGGTGGCGAAAAGCCAGGCTTCTGTGCTGAATTCCCTGAATACACGCAATACGCTCTTGAAAAAGGCTACCGCATTACCGTGCACGCTGGCGAGCAATGGCACGGTCAAAACGTTTACGATGCAGTGACAATGCTTGACGCTGAACGTATCGGCCACGGTGTTCACATCCAAGGTAACGAGGACGCATACAACATCGTTAAAGAGAAGCAGGTTGCGCTTGAAACTTGCCCAACAAGTAACGTTCAAACTAAATGTATTCACAAATTCAGCGACCACCCAATTGCTGAATTCAAGAAAGACGGTATCGTTGTTACGATCAACACAGACAACCGTACTGTGTCGAACACAACCATGACCAACGAAGTGAAGCGTGTGTGTGAAACATTCGGCCTAACAAAAGAAGACTACGTAGAGATCTACAAATACTCGGTAGAGAGCGCTTTTGCTTCAGACGAAGTGAAACAGCACCTAATGAGTTTCGTTGAGCAAATCTAATTTAAGCAATCTTGATTGCTAAGTAGAAAAACAGGAAGAGAAAGGCTGAGGCTTTTCTCTTTTTTTATGCCCGAAAGTCGCTAATCTTGCAGTATTCGTCATATATATCAATCACAGTAAGTAAGTGATCATAAATAGCGCAGGAAAAAGGCTTAAGAACAAGGCAGAAATTTTCGATAAGTAGTTATTCTACAATCAAAATTTCTAACGCAGTTATTGAGCGTTTTAACCAGCTAGGATGACCAGTTATTTACTACGATTGGTATTAAACCGAGACTCTCGGAAAGTGGGCAAGCATGAGTAATACAAACGTTAAAACTGAACTAGAGAAGATGCTATCTGGGCAAGTGTATGATGGTGCAGACCAAGAAATTGATACCATGCGTTCCAATGCCAGAAAGGCGCTAATGGCTTTCAACAACCACCAAGACCCGGACCAGCAACACACATTGCAAGAGCAGCTATTTGGTAAGGTTGGTAGTAGCAGCTTAATCCAGCCCCCTTTTCATTGTGAGTTTGGCAAAACCATCGAGATTGGCGACGACACCTTCATTAATATGAACGCAGTCATGCTAGATGGTGCGAACATCAAGATTGGTAACAATGTTTTAATTGGACCAAGTGCCCAATTCTATACGCCATCACACTCCCTTGATTATCGTAGCCGCCGTAAATGGGAAACCTTCTGTTTACCAATTACAATCGAAGATGATGTGTGGGTTGGCGGTAACTCAGTGATCAACCAAGGCGTAACAATTGGGGCTCGTTCAGTGATTGCAGCGAACTCTGTAGTCAACAGCGATGTACCGCCAGACTGCTTATACGGTGGTACACCAGCGAAGTTGATTCGACATCTGAATACCGAACAATAAAGCTAATTAAAAGAACAAATAGAAAAGAGGCGATGTACATATCAAACATCACCTCTTTTTTTGATCAATTAGACGTGCCTCTTCTATCGAATGGATTTCGTTCCATGGCCTTTTCATACTCACTTTTCGGGCCACTCAAGTACATGGTTTTGACGAACTTTTCCCAATCAGAAAACAGCGATTCTAGTGGCTGGTCGGTAAACTGTGATGGATCCCCATTGCTTTTAATGAGATCAACAAACGCCGCTTCTCCCCATGAACGTTCAATAAACTCACCGACCGTATACCCAAGCTCATAAACAGCCGAGCTATTGTTCGGCTTATTGTATAAGTCCTGAGCCAGACCATCGAAACGACGACTGATGGCATGTCTGTTACTCAGGTGAAACCAATAATCTTCAGACTTATAGATAGCGATAGCTTCCCATAACCAACGCGGGTTATTCGCGAAGTTAGGGTTCACTTGCAGAGTCAGCAAGTGTACGAACTCATGCAATGCGGTTTTATGGATCTCACCACCAAAATAGAGCAGCCTAATTTCATTGCTTTTAGGGGCAATATACCCCGTAGAGAAAGCATATCGATACCCTATGCTCCGCTCCTGCTCATCCAAATAGGCTTTTTGGTTTCGCCACACCCTAACAGTCACTTTCGGGATAGAATCAAGCTCAAACGTTTTCATCAAAGGCACTTGATTGAGTAACAACGTATTATGGATGCTAGGAATGACAGAGGGTGACGTCCCATCATAGAGAACATATTTGAACTGCCCTTTATCTGATTCGTAGCAATCAACACACGTTGGTTCTCCGCGAATTTGAAATGCTGCCGCAACCAATAAAACCATTGCCGATATTGCTAAAATCGAGAACGTAACGATTGACTTAGATGAGTATCTTTTCATTTTCTATATCCTCAAACGAAGACATGATTCGAATGAGCGTCACTGTTTCAGATTGACACAAAATGCCGCACATCAAGATTCATAATTAATACTGATAAAATAATGACCTCTCGTATGAGATACAATCAATTGAGCACAAAAAAGGCCATCATTACGATGGCCTTCTCAATATTCACAAGTGGAACAATAAGTTGAAAATTAAGTGATGCCGTTTCACGAGTTCCGCTTTTTCCATTGGTACGGCGTGATGCCATTGGCTCGTTTGAAAGCTCGAATAAATTGCGACGCATCGGCATACCCTAAGTGCTGAGCAACATCCGCTATCGAGTACGCTTGATCGGCAAGTACACGTTTTGCAAAATCAAAGGCCAATGACTCTTTAACCTCTCTAAAGGTAGTATTTTCTTGTGAAAGCGCTCTTTGAATGGTGCGTTTCCCGAGCGAATTTAAGTCGCAAAATGTATCCAAGTCGAGATCCATTCGCCCAATGTATGGCGACAGCGCTTCAGCGACTTTACTGGTATCTGTCATCGACTGGGCTTGCACTTCCAAGGCACACTCCTTCGCCAGTGGAGGGTACTGAATACATGTACTCGCCTGACCTAAATACTGTGGTGTGTCCGTTTGGATTTTTAGCTCACTCAGTTGTTCTGAACTTCGCGTAACTAGGTCATAACGGATCGGTTTTCCTAAATCGGCATAATGCGATTTAAAGTAAGCGTGGGTATAAACGATAAGAAACAACTCAGACTCAACATGGCTTGCCACGCTCGTTGTCATTTTGAATGAAATCGACAAGCCTCCTGAACCCTGCTTTACAAGCAAGTTACCAACTGGAAATTGAAGTAAAAAATCTTGTATGGAAAGTTCCGAGAATTGCAGTTCTTGAGCAGCGCGGTCTGCACTCTCTAACAGCAAAGAAGTGAACGCAGAGGGGCTCAGGTGATCTTTTAAACTCCTCAAGAAAAGCGCAAATACATTAAATGGCACATACCTCGCTGATGAGGTATCCATGCTGAATGGCAAGCTAACATCTGAAGCCAATTTTGCTGGCGATGAGTTACTCAGAGCAAGCCATTTTTTTTCTTGCAAGCCTTGTTGAAAGTGAGACACCACGCGCTTATCTATCAACGGAATATCAAGACCCATTTACCCTTCCTCTTTCAATTTACCCATGTCGCCAAATGCACATTTACCATTTTGAGCTTAGCTACAACAGCCTCAAGTTAACAAGCCTTAACTAGAGTTTTCATCAATAAAGTGAAATACATATCTAACAACAACAGATTTGATTTCTAAATATGACAGGGTTATCAATTTTAAATAACTCGACGATACCGTCAGGGTCTACTATTAAATTCAGGCATAAATATAAATGGACTTAAGCCAGTAATTGAGAGGTTTTCATGTTTAAAAAGATAACGTTAGTCGCGGCGAGCATTGCAATGAGTTGTGGTGTTGCCCACGCGAGTATCGAAAGCAAAACTTGGCCAGCATCAGACAAAGCCAAAACATTCGTTCAAGATACTATCGTGATTGGTATGCTCGCGAGCCCATACGGCGCAGGTTGGGAGGATGACCAACAGCTATTGGACTACTTTCAAGGCGCACGTGACGCGGGTATTACAGGGCATGAGTACACGGTAACAGCGGCTGACCATAACTTTGATGATTTCCTATTCCACCATCACAAGCATCGTTCAGCCATGGCTAAACAGCCTGAGAATTTCATCGT
This sequence comes from Vibrio sp. 14N.309.X.WAT.E.F5, assembly GCF_030397615.1. NCBI lineage: Bacteria > Pseudomonadati > Pseudomonadota > Gammaproteobacteria > Vibrionales > Vibrionaceae > Vibrio > Vibrio sp. 14N.309.X.WAT.E.F5. The sequence goes on from NZ_JAPNXR010000003.1 coordinate 245,517, forward strand.
AGCGCATTCAAACCACGATATTGAGAAAGCTCACACAGAAGGAAAAACCGCGGTTCTTTGGAATAGCCAAACCGCGACTATCTTGGACGAAGATGTCACCAAGATGGCGATCTTGAAGGACATGGGTCTAAAAAGCATGATCTTGGCTTATAACGACATTTTCAGAACCGGTTCAGGACAATTAGCGGCCTACAATGGTCGAGATATAGGTCTCACCCCATGGGGAAAATCCGTTATCGACTCAATGGTTCAATACGATGTGATCCTCGATCTCAGCCATACGGGTTCTAAGACAGCCAATGATGCGATGGATTACATGGAAACAAATTATCCTGGAACGCCATTTGTTTACACGCACTCAGTGCCTGCTGGCCTTTATAAGAGTGAGCCAAATGCAACGCCAAAAGGTTGTTACCGTGCAATTCCTGACGATGAAGCGATACGCGCAGCGAAATCAGGAGGCTACATTGCACCTACATTTACCGAGTGGATGATGGACGGTGTTTGGCCGGAAGATATTTCTCCCGTCCAAGCTGCAGATATGGTTGATTACTATGTGAAACTGGTAGGCGTAGACCATGTCGGTATCGCAACGGATGATATGTTCTCAACGGACATGGTGATCGATTTCGCAACCAAAAATGCAAAAATGTACGACGATGGCGGCTACATGATTGAAGCCTTTAACAAAGGGGCGACGGGCAATGGCGAATTAGCGAAGATCCTTGCCGCGATCACAGATGAGCTTTGGAAGCGTGGCTACAGCAACGACGACCTTGCCAAGATCTACGGCGGTAACAAGATGCGAGTTTTCGCTCAAGTGTCTGAAAATGTTGACCCTGACGAATTCCAAAAAGAATATGCAAAACGCCTGAAAGAGTTAACCAAGCTAAGAAATGAAAACTTAGCGAAGCAGTAGCTGTAACTCGTTAGCTTACTGAGAGTGAGCAAACACAACTTACTAAAAGCACGCCAATGATGGCGTGCTTTTTTGTTTGAACGAACTCGATAACGCGCCTAACGAACCGTTATTACCATCACCCACATAGCCTTCTATGTTACAATTTCAAGCCGTTAAGAGCGTGCTGAATCCCTGATTTAGTTCACTATTCTTTAATCACTGTGAATACACTTTAAAAGTTATTGGCCTATGAAAAAGTACGAATTAGTTGTTCAAGATATTGTGAGCAAGATCTGCCAAAACAGTATTAATCACAAACTGCCAGCTGAAAGAGAACTCTCTGAAATATATGGATTATCTCGTTTCACGATTCGTAAAGCACTAGCCAAGCTAGAGGCTATTGGCATGGTGAAATCTAAGGTGGGTTCGGGGTACTTCGTTAATACCTCTTTAATTGGTACTCCCTTAGTCTATAACTCAATCACTGAAAACAGCTTTGAAGAAATATCTTATAAAAAGATTCAATTAAATAAAACGCTACCAAACCAACATGAACAACAAATATTTTCGTTATCTGATGATGAGTATATTTGGAAGATTAGACGACTGAGGTTAATAAATAATAAAGTCGTTCAGATTGAAGAGGCAAAAATACCTGTCAGTATCTTCCCTGAAATGAATACAGAGATCATTGAAAACTCTATTCAAAAACACGCGTTAGCACATGATTTAGAGATCGATAGTTACCTCACTACCTATCAAGCGATCAACGTATCCAAAGATGACGCTGACCTTCTGGGTTGCAAAAAGAATGCGGCAGCAATGAACATCACCAACCGAGGGTTCTTAACCTCTGGCGAACTATTCATTGTCAGCGATATCATCGACATCAACTATCAATGCACCTACCACACACCTTTTAACAGTGAGAGCATGAACTTCAGAGATAAAAATAGCCGCTAGTGCGGCTATTTTATTGCGTTACTCAGTGACCGAATAGGTACTGTTTGAGTTATGGAGTGTGAATCGCGCCATCAGGAAGGCGACTTTGAGTCCACTCGTGGGGGCGATACATTACAGGGAACTCAGCGGCAACCTCTTGGTCGATTTCAACACCAATACCTGCGATTTCAGAAGCGTATAAGTAGCCATTAATTGGCTCTGCCGCATTTGGGAATACCTTGTGCGTATTCTCGTTGTATTCGACATGTTCTTGAATCGCTGCATTGTGTAAATGCACATTCAAATGCGTGTTTACCGCAGCACCAATTGGCGTCATATCTGGTGGGCAATGCCATGCAATACGAACACCGAAATTCTGACATAGATGACCTAGTTTCAGAGCCGGAGTAATGCCACCAATTTGTGAAACATGACAACGAATGAAATCAATACGGCGGTTAGCAATCAAAGACTTCCACTCTTCAGGGTTATTAAATAACTCCCCTAAACCCAATGAAACCGAACTTTGGCTACGAATATTATCCAGCCATTCCGTTTGATTTGGCGGCAGAATATCTTCAATGAAGTAAGGCTTATATTGCTCAACTTCTTTGGCAAATTGTATTGCTTGGTTCGGGAAAAGGCGCTCATGAACATCATGAAGAATATGGAATTTATTACCGTATTTCTCTCTCAACGACTTAAACATCGTTAGTGTATTGTCCATGTACTGATCTTGGTCGTAATACGAACCTTCAGTTGGGTTTTGAGTGGTATGCAAATTGGTTGGAACACCGCCATAGAAACCAAGCTGGCAACGAATATGCTTGTAACCTTTGTCTAGGAAAGATTCCACCAACTCATAAATACCTTCCATTGTGTCGCTAGTCGCATGTGTGTATACAGGAATAGCATCACGAGACTTACCACCAAATAATTGATGTAACGGCATGCCCGCTAATTTGGCTTTAATATCCCACAGTGCCATATCAACACCGGAAATTGCATTATTGATAACAGGGCCATTTCGCCAATAAGCGTTGACCATCATCATTTGCCATAAGTCTTCAATATTATTAGCGTTTTTACCAATAAGAATAGGTTTTAAATATTCATCGACCATTGTTTTTACAGCAAGCGGTCGTTGTTGGAATGTCGCACAACCAAACCCAGTTACGCCTTCATTCGTTTCAACTACTACGGTAATGAGGTTGTGTCTGTCTGGTTTAGTAATAATACAATGGATATCAGATATAATAGTTTCTTTCACAATTAAATAACCTAAACTTAAGTCAACTCCTATTATCTAACCGCTTTAAAAACCACATTTCAAGCGCTAATTTTCGGTAAAAATAATTGGTACGTTAAGTGTTTTTTTTTGATTAACAAAACATACCAATTGGCCAAAAATGGTGAAAAAATAATTTTTCGAATTTCAAGTGTGATTGAGATCTCTTTTTACTGCGTTGGAATTAAATTGGTTGTCGTTATGATTACTCGAGTTAAATATATTCCAATAACAGGTGTAGTATGCAAGTGGTAGAAAAGAGTGATGCCGTTATTAATAACTCGAAGTCATCATCGAAAAATAAAAATTTCAAAGAAAATATACAGTTATTAGTCACTGCACTTGGTGGTGAAGACAATATCGTGAGTATCACACACTGTATGACAAGGCTGCGATTCAAATTGGCAGACGAGTCTCTGGTAGACGAAGATACGATCAAGCAGATCGCTGATGTGAAAGGTGTGGTACTTCAACAAGGTCAAACTCAAGTCATCATCGGTGTTGAAGTAGAGAAGTGGTTTAACGCGCTATCAAACACTCAACAAGCTGACGCTAATCCGGCTGATGAGCTAGAGAAAGGCAAACTGTTCCAAGGCGTGATGCGCATTGTCGCGGGTATCTTCGGCCCTGTAGTTCCTGCGATTGCCGGTGCAGGTATGTTGATGGGCTTACTTTCTGGCCTTATCGCAACCAATGTTATCTCTGAAACCTCAGACACGGTTTATTTCTTCCGCTCTATCTCTGTTGCTGTGTTCTTCTTCTTACCTATGTTGGTCTCTTTCTCTGCAGCCAAAGTATTTAAGGTGAACGAATACATTGCGCTTGCTGTTTCCTCTGCAATGTTAGCACCCAAGCTAGTAGATAAAGCGGTGATGCTAAAAGATGCTGGCGCTGCACCTGAGCTGACGGTGCTAGGCGTGGTTCCTATTGAACTGCTTAACTACGGCGGCGCGATTGTTCCTGCGATTCTAGCAATCTGGTTATTGTCTAAAGTTACTCCGTTAGTTGACCGTCTAGTTCCTTCTTCTGCGAAGCCTGTATTTACACCACTGCTTGCCTTTACGGTGACTTCAACCATCACACTATCATTTGTTGGCCCTGCGGGTATCTGGCTAAGTAATGGCGCGGGTTGGGTGATGAGTTCACTACTGGAAATCTCTCCGACGTTAACAGGCTTTGTTTTCGGTCTGACTCGCCCGATTACCATCGTATTTGGTATCCACCACAGCATGACGCCGATTAGCCTGAACAACTTTGCACTGTATGGTAAGGATTTACTTATGCCAATCATGTGTTTAGGTAACATGGCAATTGCTGGTGCGACAATGGCAATCTGGCACAAGCAGCGCAAAACAGTTTCTAAAGAGCAATCTTCAATTACTATGGGCTCAAGCGTTACCGCTATCTTAGGCATCACGGAGCCAGCTCTATTTGGTGTCCTAACGAAATACACCAAAGCGATGATGACCGCGAGTTTGGCTGCAGGTGTGTTCGGTGCTATCTCGGTAACAATCGATACCCATTTAACCAGCTACATTCTTTCTTCTGTATTCAGCTTACCGGCTTACCTTGCAGGCGGTACGCAAAACTTCATTCAAGCACTAATGGGCGTGGTTGGTGTGTTCGCACTGTCTTATGTTCTAACGCTGTTGTTCGTGAAACTAGACAACAAGTAAGACCTCCTCTCAAGCTATTGGGAAAAGAATCGACGTGGCTACTTTCCTTGTAGCCACGTTCCATCATTTATACCTAGCAATACCAATTTTTCTGTAAGGGCACACTATGAGCCACATTGCGATTATCGGCGAGTGCATGATAGAACTGAACGGCGCTCCATTCGGTACCATGCAACAGACCTATGGTGGGGATACGCTCAACGCCGCTGTTTATTTGAACCGAAGTGCCACCAGCTATTCCTGTTCGTCAGATACACCTATGATTCGTACCAGTTATGTAACAGCGCTAGGCTCAGACGCTATCAGTCAGCAGATGCTTAACCGATGGCAAGATGAAGGGCTATCAACTGATTTCGTACTGATTGACGAACAGCGCTCGCCAGGCCTGTACCTGATTCAATTAGACGACGTTGGTGAACGCACATTTCTGTATTGGCGTAATGACTCGGCTGCTCGCTACATGGTACAGCACCCAGATTTCGACAAAATAACCGCCCAACTTGAAGATGTCGATATGGTGTTTTTGAGTGGAATCTCTCTGGCGATCTTGCCTCATGGCGATCAGCTAAAGTTACTCACTATCATCCAAGGTCTACGTGAACGCGGCGTGGCCATCGCCTTTGATAGTAACTACCGACCAAAGTTGTGGGGATCACAAGACGCAACCAAAGAGTGCTATCTATTGGGCTATAAAACGACGGATATCGCCTTGGTTACCTTTGATGACGAACAGCTGCTATGGGGCGATCAAACGCCACAAGACACCATAAAAAGACTGCATACACTCGGCGTCAAAACCGTTGTTGTAAAGCTTGGTGCTGAAGGCTGCTTGATCAGTGAAAACCTCGAAGATATGCCAGTAAAAGTCACAACGACACCGGTCGAAACTGTGGTTGATAGCACCTCTGCAGGCGACTCTTTTAACGGTGGTTTCTTATCTTGCTATCTCGCTGGAGGTTCTGTTTCAGAAGCCTGCCAACAAGGTAATGCACTCGCGAGACTAGTGATTCAACACCACGGTGCAATTATTCCAAAAGCCATCACCGATACTCTTTCAAACCCTATTAAGAAGTAAACCATGCCTACAATTAATGACCAATTAAAAGCACTTAAAGTTATCCCTGTTATCGCGATTGATAACGCTGAAGATATTATTCCACTAGGTAAAGTTTTAGCGGAAAACGGTCTGCCTGCAGCAGAAATTACTTTTCGTTCTGACGCCGCTGTTGAAGCTATTCGACTGCTACGAGAAGCTCAGCCAGACATGCTGATTGGTGCCGGAACAATTTTGAATGGTGAACAAGCACTGGCCGCGAAAGAAGCGGGGGCAACCTTTGTGGTATCTCCGGGATTCAATCCAAACACGGTTAAAGCATGCCAAGAGATCGGCATCGACATCATTCCAGGTGTGAACAATCCAAGCACCGTTGAAGCGGCATTAGAAATGGGATTAACGACACTCAAATTCTTCCCAGCTGAAGCCTCTGGTGGACTCAGCATGGTGAAATCACTCGTTGGCCCATACGGCGATATTCGGCTAATGCCTACAGGCGGCATTACGTCATCAAACATCGACAATTACTTGGCTGTACCTCAAGTATTAGCCTGCGGTGGCACTTGGATGGTGGATAAGAAGCTCGTTGAAAACGGAGAGTGGGATGAGATTGCCCGCCTAACGCGAGAGATTGTTGAGCAGGTAAATAGCTAAGCACATAAGTAGCTAATCTAAACTGTTCGCAGATTTGGAAATGCGTTACATACAAAAAGAGCGAGAGGCTGGCCTCTCGCTCTTTTTTTGTTCAATTTACTGTGACAATTGTTGTTCTACCAAAGTCTTCCAGAACCCAACACCGTGCTCTAGAATATTGTCGTTGAAATCGTAGTGTGGATTATGAAGCGCAGTGCCTCCACATTCACCAACACCATTCCCAACTAGCACATAGCACCCTTTTACTTCGCGTAACATGAACGAGAAATCCTCACTGATGGTGAAGCGTTCACAAGCTCCATTCACATTATCTTCACCAACAACCGCTTGTGCTGCTTTCACTGCGTGAGCCGTCTCTTCCGGCGTGTTAATCGTTGATAAGAAGCTGTTGTTGAAGTGGTATTGATAATCAACACCTGCCGACATACACTGTCCAGCGACAACACGCTCAATCGCTTTCTCAATTTTATGCAATGCTTGATCGGTAAAGCTGCGAGTGTCACCAGAAATAGTCACTTGCGAAGGAATCACATTCACGGTGCCATTGGTAACAAAATTAGTCACCGAGATAACCGCCGTCTCATCAATGGCGCTCAAATTACGCGAAACGATGGTTTGCAGTGCTGTGACCACCTGAGCTCCAACAACAATCGGATCGGTTCCCATGTGTGGCATCGCCGCGTGGCCGCCCGTCGCTTTGATCACAATCTCAAAACTGCTTTCACTTGCCATAAGCGAGCTTGGACGGGTCACAAATTTACCTTCTGGGATACCCGGTAAGTTATGCATAGCGTAAATCGCATCCATATTCCAACGAGTGAACAGGCCATCAGCGATCATCGCTTTCGCTCCTGTGCCTCGCTCTTCATCTGGTTGGAAAATGAAGTATACAGTGCCATCAAATTGCTTACTGGTTGCTAACTCTTGCGCCGCACCCAGTAGCATCGCGGTATGGCCATCATGTCCACAAGCGTGCATCGCTCCTTCATGTTTTGAAGCGTGACAAAAAGTGTTCTGTTCATGAATGCGCAGCGCATCCATATCCGCACGTAGACCAATCGAGCGATCGCTTGTGCCATTTTTCAGAATTCCAAGCACACCTGTTCCGCCAATACCGCGGTGAACTTCAATGCCGAACTCTTCGAGCTTGTTCGCTACGAATTCAGATGTTATGAACTCTTCAGTGCCGAACTCTGGGTACTGATGTAAATGGCGGCGCCATTCTGTAACGTTGGCAATGTTAGTCATGGAAACTCCAATAAATACTTAAAATTAATTTGTTAAAACTGTTTTAGATGTCATCTCGCGGGACTTGTTGGATGCAGCAAACAGCATCATTGCCACAATAATCAAGCCAACAGCCAGCGCCCTAAAAGGTGTGATGGGTTCTCCAAACACCAAAACAGCGATGAAAAATGCAGACATAGGGATGAGGTTTAAAGCCATACTGCTGCCTTCAACACCAACACGCTCTATGCCGTATATGTATGCGATGTAGCCCAGCCCTGATACAAAGCCACCTAGCACGATAATGCAGAGTAACGACCAAGAAGGGCGAATCACCAGTAACAGGCTTGGTACATCAAGGCCTGAAACCAGTAAGTAAATGAAAAATCCAACCGCCGCAAAACCAAATTGATAATGCATGGTGCAAGTTGCACCGTATTTTTCTGCAAGCTGAGCGCGTAAATGAGTCACCGACGCAAAGCTCAGCACACTCAATAGACAAATCAGGTGCCCGATGTTTACTCCTCTATCTTGAGACGTAAACGGAGGAGCTAGCACTAACATGGTGACGCCAACCAAAGCGATTCCGCTAGAGACGATTTGCATACGAGTAAATCGAGCGCCGTAAAAAAGCTGACCTATCGCCAAGATAGCAATGGGAACAAGTCCCTGAATAACGCCATTTTCTGACAGTGAAATATAGTCCAATGAGAGAAACGAAAGAAAGCTAAACAAACCTTGGCCAACGACACCGCATACCAACAACTTGAATAGATCGCTCCGATTATCCCAACTAAACGCCAACTTCGGTTTGCTTTGAGTTTTCTTGTGGATCATTGCTGAGAAAATCAGGACTAAAGATAAAACAAAGAATGCCATCATGTAGCGTAACCACACCAACAATCGCGCATCAATGGTTTGTAATGGCAAGGTAGCTAATGCGCCCTCAGAGCCCCATAACAACCCTACGCCAATCGCCGCCATCCAACCTTTAGTCACTGATTTCATCACTTAGCTCGCTTCTGGTGTTGCTTTTTTATCGCAAGCTAAATTTTCTGAAGATTGTTCTTCCTGCTTTGTCTCAAACTTCGTGAACACGTAAAGTGCGACCACAATTAATGAAACAACGATGGTTTTGCCCATTGCCATCTGTTCGCCAAGTGTTAAAACCGCCACTAAGTAGCCAACCAAAGGCATGAGATTTAATGCCATCGTTGCCTTTTCGACACCGATACGCTTGAAAGAATACAATTGAATCAAGTAGCTACCGCCAGAGATACCCGTACCTAAGAAAATAAGCAAAGCAATTAACAGCGGGCTAGAGAAGATAATGTAAATCTGAGATAGGTCTAAGCCCATGGTCAATACAACAATGATGCCCATTACTGCAACTGAGATGTATTGGTAAAGCATCGAAACAACTGAACCGTATTTGTCCGCTAAACTAGCTCGCAAGTGGGCTGTCCACGCTAACGCCAGCATTGAACACGTCACGTAAACGTAACCTAGTAGTGGCGTACCACCTTCAATGGAGTTTGTCGGACCAACACTCATTGCGTAAATACAAACCGCCGAAGCAATGAAAGCACCCCACTGAATCTTGTTCATGCGGAAGTTCATAAACATCATGCCAAAGAAAACCGTCGCGAACGGCTGCATGCCTTGAATAACACCGTTTTCAGTCGCACCAATGTGAGAAAGAGAAAGGAAGTTGAACAGTGAAAACACACCTTGTCCAACGATGCCACAAAGCGCAATGCGACCAATATCTTTGGTATCGATCTTTAATGAAGAACCCAAGTCAGCGCTTAAGCTTTTGCTACGTGATGTAAAAAAGAAAATGATGGAAAGGCCAATTACCGCAGTAACGTAGCGGAAAAATACCAATGTCATCGGGTCAACAGCCATAGAGAGCGGCTTAGATACCACCCCAGTTACGCCCCAGATACAGGCAACAGCAATGGCAGCAGTCCATCCTAAAAATGTGTCTCTGTTTGTTGTGTTCATCTGTCTATCTTCCATAATCTTTAGGTAACGGCGGTGCGCACACCGCCTTGTTACTCATAATTTTATTGAGTGTTTTTTCGCTAGTTAACGTCTGTCGCCGTTTTCAGCTGAGGCGCTTTTTTCTTCGCCTTACCAAACTTCATGAACAACATCATTGAGCCAATAACGACTGCAATCGCTAGTAGTCGCATTGGCGTTACCGCTTCACCGAGAGCAAACACAGCCAGGACAAAAGAAGACAGAGGCATCAAGTTAAGTGCCATACCCGTTCCGTCTACGCCAACTCGTTCCATTGCATAGATGTAGATTAGGTAGCTGATACCTGAAATACCCACCCCCAGAATTGCAATACAAGCCATACGAAGTGGAGAACTGAAAATACCGAGAGCTGAAGAGAAATCGGCGCCGACAACCAGTAGGTAAAGACCGAAGCCAATTGCCGCAAAAACAAACTGGTGATACATCGTCGCCACTGAACCATATTTCTCAGCAAGCTTGGCACGAGCGTAAGCCATCGTAGAGAAGCTCGCGGCACTACCCAGACAGATCAAGTGACCAATGTTAAATCCGCTGCCTTCAACAGAAGGGTCCATGACCAAAATAGCGACACCAACGAAGGCGCCAACAGCTGCCAAGATTTGTAGTGGTGTAAAACGCTCGCCGTGGCGAAGGAAACCAACACACAAAATGATGATTGGGATAAGGCCTTGGATCACGCCGTTTTCTGAAGCGGTAATGTAATCAAGAGATAGGAACGATAGAAAACTGAAAGCACCTTGACCAATAATGCCGCAACATGCCGCCCAGAAGATGTCGTGTCGGTTTGCCCAATTAAGTTTAAAATCGACTTTTTTCTGTGGTTTACCCATCGCATTGCTGACTTGGATAATCACAAACAGCGTAATGAAAGCGACGGTATAGCGAACCCATACCAAGACTTGTGCATCCATTACTTCTAAAATAGGTGTCCCTACGATCCACGGAATACCCCAAAGCATGCCAATGAAAATGGCAGCTAACCAACCTTTAGTTGTATTACTCATCTTAAAATTCCTTTATTCATTGGTTGCTATTGATTTAGCAATTGTCCGTAACCTGGACATTGAGCTTTGTTGCCGACTAAGTGCATGCAGTGCCAGAACATCGCAGAGTTGCTGCACACGACTGGGATACCAAATCGATCTTCAATCTCTTGAATGTGGTCAAGAACACGAAGGTTGGTGCAAGACATAAACACCACTTCGGCACCAGAGCCCGGCAACATTTTGCTCAACGCTTCCATCATCGATTCCTTTGAAACCGTCGTGATGTCAGTGTCTTTCTCAATGCCAAGTGAACCTAAAACAGGAACTTCAAAGCCAGCGGCAGTCAGTTGTTGATAAAGAGGGAAATTCACTTCTGTTGGGTAGGGGGAAAACACGGCAACTTTTTTTGCACCCAAGTGCTTAAATGCGGCTTGAGCAGCTGTCCATGGGTTGGTTGCGGGAATATCACCGCGATTTTGTGTAAGAAGGCTAGCGACTTTTTCTTCACCGATAATGATAGAAGCTGAAGTGCAACCAAACGCCATGACATCCATGGGTAAACCCGTCGCTATTAGATCGGATGCTTCGCTGATACCAACCGCAATTTGGTCGAGCGCTTCTGGAGTCATTTCGCTACTGTAATAAACACGGGAGCTAAACACTCCTGCTTGTGTGCCCAGTAATTTTGCCCAGTCCATCTCTAAAGAGTGGTCAGTACTTAGTTGCACTAAACCGATATGAACTCGACCAATCCTTGGAGCCTGAACGTGCTGTAATGGGATTTCAAATTGTCGAAACTGTTCTATTGTTTGCATGAGAAACTCGTATTTTTATAGTTTTTATGTGCTGACTCCAGAATCCAGAGTCAGCTTTTGTAGGGTGTTTAATTTGTACGGTGTTAAATTTTGAGCTAAATAATGATCAGTTCTGGTTCAGCTCGTTCGCTCAACCATTCAGCGCCGTCTTCAGTGATCACGATGTTCTCTTCGTGAACCATCGACTTACCCGGTGCGTAAACCATGCCCGGTTCTAGTGTCATCACCATGCCTGGCTTAAGTACTGTGTTGTCGGTAGCGGTGTTAGACGGGCGCTCTGTCAGCTCCATACCTAAACCATGACCTAGACGACCAACGTCGTTACCCAATGCACCATTGGCTTCTAATACTCCCCACATCGCGTTGTAGATGTCCGTCGTGGTTGCGCCCGGTTTCGCTGCCTCGAAGCCTTTCGTGGTCGCTTCGTAAGTAGCGCGGTATGCCGCTTTGGTTTGCTCACTTGCATGACCAAATGCCCAGTTGCGGTCGAAATCAGAGAAATAACCATCACGTACAGCACCCGTATCGATGATCAACACATCTCCCGGTTCAATGATGCGATCTGTTGGGCCCATGATGATGCTGTCATAACCATCAGGCCCTGAGCCTGCGATGATGTAAGGACATTCATCTGCACCTTCTAACAACATATCGATACGGAACTGTTTACAGATTTCACGCTCGGTCATGCCGGCTTTTGCGTAACCCGGAATCTTGCTAAACCCAACGTTAGTAATGCGGCAGATTTCACGTGTTTTCTCGATTTCAGCTTGTGATTTGATCTGACGAAGTTCATGCATTGCTAAAGACACATCAACAAAGTCTTTCTTAACCATGGTGGTTAATTTCAAGTAGTTGTTCACCGGCATACGTAGGTGAGATTCAATGCCCAGCGTTGCGCCTACTCGGCCATGACGACAAGGCAGAGAGTTCAATGCGCTAGCTACTAAGCTAATGCCATCATCTTCAGGGCGAGGAGAAGGCCAAGTAATAATGTTGTCGACCCATGTTCCCGCCATACCACTTGCTCCTATTTCAGGAACAATCGCAATCGGCTTTCCTTCTGCAGGAACGATGACAAACCATGGACGAGTTGGGCTATGCCAAAACTGAGTGTGGAAGCCAGTGAAGTAGCGAACGTTTGGCTCGGTTGTGAAAATCATCGCATCCAGATTCATCTCATGCATGACTTTTTGAGCGCGTGATGTTCTGTGTTCAAACTCAGCTTGTTCAAAGCCGCGGTTTAGGTAGTTAGTCATTGGAACCTCTAATTATTGTATTTAGGTAGGCACTTCTGCTGCTCTTCACAACCAGTAACCAACCCTATAGTTCAATTTTGTTTACGTTACGCTGAGCATCTTACTGACATTTCAGTTAAATAATGTGACCAAGATCTTAGGGTTAACTATAGTGACCAGAAACCATCTAAAACTGGAAATATTGTTGATTACGATCAATTTTGGGTACTTATTTGTAACTTTAGGCTTGTGTAGGGAGCGGATATATAGTCTTATAGTTACATAAAGTTAATTGGCAACTTGAAATGCATCGATTAACCAAAGATAATGAAAGGCAATTAAAGTTAACAACAGTGGTCTAAAATGAACGCATCAGCATATAAATCGTTTAACGTTGAATTCACCGACAATGATAGAGAGCATCTCGCACTGAACTTTCGCTTAGCCGAAACCATTGCCGACTTTATTGGTCCGCACTGTGAGGTTGTGATTCATTCATTTGAGAGCTTTGAAAAGTCGGTAGTGAAGATAGTGAACGGCCACCACACGGGTCGAGAAGTAGGGTCACCTATCACCGATCTAGGGCTGAAAATGCTGAGTGTGTTTGAGAGCACTGGTGAGGTCACGCCAAAGAGTTACTTCACCACCAGCAAAGATGGGTCACTGCTTAAATCTACGACCTGTGTGCTAGCTGGAGAAAATGGCAAACCGATTGGGCTGTTCTGTATCAATATGAACTTGTCTCACCCGTTTCCTGAGATCATAAAAACTTTAATGCCAGACATGGCTCATGCCCCTGTGGGTGTGCATGAGAACTTTGGAGCTTCAACAACAGAAGTGATTGAGCAAGCGCTTGAGCACGCTATTTTTGAAGTCGACAACGATGAGTCAGTCAACTTAAAAGGTCGAAACAAAGCCATTACCAAGCTATTGCTTGAGAACGGTATTTTCGAATTAAAAGAGGCGACAGCATTCGTATCTGAGCGTCTTGGTATTACTCGCCACGCTATTTACAAATACATCCGCGAGTTTAGAGCATAGAAATCCTATAAAGAGAAACGAAATGAAAACAAAAATCCATACAGATCTAGCACCAGCAGCAATCGGCCCTTACTCTCAAGGTATGGCATTCAAAGACCTAATCTTCACTTCAGGTCAATTACCGCTTGATGCAAAAACAATGGCGTTTGTTGAAGGTGGCATCAAAGAGCAAGCTCGTATGTCACTAGAAAATCTAAAAGCAGTTTTGGAACAAAGTGGTGGTTCACTGGATACCGTTATTAAAACCACATGTTTCTTATCTGATATGGAAAACTTCGTTGCATTTAACGAGGTGTACACGGAAGTATTTGGTACAGAGAACGCACCTGCACGCTCTTGTGTAGAAGCGGCTCGTCTACCAAAAGACGCATTAGTTGAAGTTGAAGCGATCGCTTACATCAAGTAATCACGAACCGCTTTAATTAAAGACGTATAGCTTAATCCAATAACGTGAAGCTATAACGAAAAAACAAGGTCATTAAGCATCGTTGATGGCCTTTAATTCCTCTGCCTGTATCTAAGTGTGCCCTATGTTAAAACTATCAAAAAATTCATTCTACACTGGTCAAGTCTGCGAACTGTTTACCGCTTCTCAAGCGCAACAAGCGCGTGAGTTTCACCGCCAGATCGAAGGCTACCAACCTACTCCTCTCGTGTCTCTTCCACATCTTGCTAAACAGCTTGGTGTTAAGGCGATCCTCGTTAAAGACGAATCAAAACGCTTCGGTTTGAATGCATTCAAGGTACTCGGCGGTTCTTACGCTCTGGGTCGCCAATTGGCAAAACACCTTGGCATTGATATCTCTGAGATCAACCTTAAAACGGTCGCTTCAAAACTAGAAAAACCACTTGTTTTTACTACAGCAACCGCAGGCAACCATGGTACAGGTGTCGCTTGGGCAGCTCGTGAGATGGGCCAAAAAGCCGTGGTTTACATGCCAAAAGGTTCATCTCAAGCAAGCGTTAACCGTATTCAAGGCCTAGGCGCTGAATGTATCGTGACAGAAGTGAACTACGACGACACGGTACGCATGGCGAACCAAACCGCTCAAGACAACGGTTGGATGCTAGTTCAAGACACGGCATGGGATGGTTATGAAGAGATCCCAACGTGGATTTCTCAAGGCTACATGACAATGGCAGATGAAGCGATTGAGCAAGCTCAAGCATTGGAGTTCGGCGCTCCAACTCACGTTCTTCTGCAAGCCGGTGTAGGCGCAATGGCAGGTGGTGTGTTGGGTTACCTTGCAGATAAACTGGGAGCTGACACCTTTGAAACCATCATTGCTGAACCAGCAGCGGCAGATTGTATTTTCCGCTCTGGCGAGAAAGGCGAAATGGTTAATGTAACGGGCGAGATGAACTCCATCATGGCAGGCCTTGCTTGCGGTGAACCAAACCCAGTAACGTGGCCTGTACTGCGTGATTGCAGCAATCATTTTGTTTCGGTTGACGACAATGTTTCAGCAACGGGTATGCGTATCCTTGGCAACCCACTTAGTGGTGATGAGCAAGTGATCAGTGGCGAATCTGGTGCTATCACACTTGGTTTACTTTACACGTTATGTCGTGAAGGTGCAGACCAAGCAGTACGTGATGAGCTAGGTTTAAACCAAGACGCAACCATCATGTTATTTAGCACTGAAGGTGATACCAACCAACCGCGATACCGCGACATTGTTTGGAACGGCTTACACCACTCTAGCTAACTAAAAGACTCCACAACTCTAATCACAAAGCCACAGCGTATGCTGTGGCTTTTCTTTTGGGGCATCAGATTTAATACTTTCCCCACCTCCTCTTAGCGAGCCACCAGCCCCTTAATTAAGTAACCAATAGCTCACCGGATTATCAGGGCACTGATATGGCCCACATTCGACAAATGTAGCAATAGCATTCAATGCCACCACCACGATTGCTAGTAAACACACAATCCGTCCAAAGTTACTCATTTTGTAGGGTTCGTGAGACTCAGCCTTATTGGTTAGTATCAAGATCACAGCAACACCCAAAATGGTTGCAGCGAACAACACGAAGGCCCAAGTGTAATAATGCATCCCAAAAATAGGGCTACCGTAACCAGGAGTGCCCGGAATCACGTGTAGGGAAACTTGTCTTAACGAGGTGGCCACTCCATACAAAGCGCCAATTAACACAACCCCATAGTGACGCTGTTGGGGCCCATAAACCACATTCAGCATGAAGCCGAACGCGACCATCACAAAGCCAATTCGTTGCAGTAAACACAATGGGCAAGGAAGCTCATTGAGGACAAACTGAAGAATAAAGCCGATCAACAAAACGGCTGTCATACCCAGTAAGCCAAGCGTATTCAGAAGAGTTAATTGATTTCGATTCATGCTAGCTCCTTACAATAAGATCGACAGAGGGTCAGTCGCATGGTGATTAAACCAATACAAACCAAGGATCACTGAGCCAGCGAAAAAGCCATACGCGGCGGTCTTATTGCCGAAAAACCCGCACACCATCGCCACAAGTAACAACAAAAATAATAAAGACATCATAAGAGGCATCCTCTCCTTATTTATCGAGTTCACTCAAGGTGAACGTCATAAAAATATCCACACCTACGCCCTTAATCATGCAACTTCGGTAAATCTATGGATTACGGATTTAAAATCATCAACTTAATAGTTGTTAGTAACCTCTAAGCTGTCAAGTTAGAGACGATAAGTTCATTGACAGGGTTTGCTACGCTTATATTGCTCAGAGAACATTTTGTTATTTTTGCTTTAGCGAGTCTCCGGTATTTATTGACCACTACAAGGTGACTCCCATCGTAGCTAGGAAGCTTCATGAAAAAACACTGTACCTCGTTATTGTCACTCCTCTCTTTTATCAGCCTCGCACTTCCAAATGCCAGTTTAGCCAACTACGCCATTGTGCTGCCCGGCCAGCATGAGCAGGGGAACAACCTGCAAGGCTCTGTTGTATCAGCAGACAACGTGATTGATTGGGAGATAAATAATAGTGATTTAGTATTTGGGCCTTACGGCAATAAAAGTGACAACGAAAAAGCCAATAGCATCGGTTATATGTACAACCAAAAGTTAGAACCAAATTCGGGAGCGTTGGAAGACGAAATTAGAAACACGGCAGAGAAAAACAACATTGATTACGAAGACTTCTTCTTACACTTTTCAGAAGATACTATTCTTGCGGAGCTGGATACAACGCACGGTGAAAATACGCTTTTAAGTCGTAAGCCTATGATCGTTGGCTATACCGCAGACGAAAAACATGCGGGCTATGCACTTTATCAGCAGCCGCCGTGGGATGCCGATGTGTTTAAACATTTCGAACGTGGCGGAGCACTTTACGTTTACCATTCGGAGAAGTTCGATAGCTTAACATTCGAATTTTCACGCTTTGCACAAGGCGGAGAATTCCATATGGAATATCCAACATCGACGAATGATCTGGGCCAAGCCACGACATGGGATCGCTTAGACATAATTAACGATCACACACAGAATATGACTCAAAGCCAAGCGTTAAGCTGGCGAGTGCCCTCAAATTGGGTCAGAGCAACGACTCACGATGGCAGCGGCGAGAGCTACGGTGGCGGGCAGTATTTTGGTTCTACATTTGTGCGAGATGGCGGCCGTTTATACGTTGTCAGGATCCGTTGGCAAGGCAGTTCAAGCGATATTCGACCTCGCTTAAATCAAGTTCAATTAAAAGACAGTTTCCCTAAGTTCGATATCAAGAACCTACCCTTTCCCATTCCAAGTACAGATTCGAAATCATCCGGCAAAGCCAAACATTGGCGGAAAATTCACGGCTTTAACCAAGCCGCGGATCTAAATAGAGATAACTACTTATCACCTTCTGAGTATCAGAATCGAACCAACAAATCGGCCACGGCGCGCTTTCGTTGGGAATCTCGCGTCATCCCTTTTGGACGAATGTGGAATCAAAATTCATCATGGGCGCTGACCAATCTAACTAATCCACAGTTATTAAGTGCAGTGCAAGCTTACTATTCCAAACATTGGGCTCAGCAAGGCCTACGCGGGGCGTATAACGACGACACCAATAAGCTCATGGGCAACAATCAGTTTGAGGTGTATATGGGTGGAAAAATCAGTGAAATGGAACTTATTGTAGGCTCAGATGACGCCGACCAAGTTTACCAAACTCAATTCACCTCCTTCCTACAGAACCTAACAGCGCACGACAGCAATCCGATAGTTGGGCTCAATATTGGAACGGCCAATCTTTATGGTCGGCATGGCCAATCACACCTAATCAAAGCGGGAAATGTCTATCTGAGAGAGCATTATTTATTCCCGTCGACAGGATTCAGTGGTTATGCGGGGCTGTCTAAATTTTGGGATAATTCTGCGTTGGCACACGGCAAACAAAATGTGATATTTCAAGCAACCACGCGCTTTGGCCGAGTTGAATATTTTGGAAACAACGAAGAAAACTGGAAACAAGACCAGTACTCAACACTCGCTATTTTTTACCTCAACTACCACCCCAAACACAGTTACTTCAACCAGTGGAACAGCGGCTACGTATATGGGAGCAACAATACAACCAAAGACAACTTCTGGAAAAGTGGTATACCAAAGAACATAGCTTATAGACCAACCGCATTACTCGCCGTTGATTTAGGCTCCCCCACTCATTCGATACCTCAAGGTTTTGAAGCCATCCCTTTGATGCTTTCAACGAGTAGCCCACAACCTGCGGATTACACGATTGTGGGAAACGCTTCCCAAGACCACATTGAGCATGCTGATCTGCCGAACGGTAAGGTTCAATTACTGCCAACTCATAGTTACTTTGTTTATCAATCGGATCACTACGCAGTAGAAGGTGGCCCACAAGACATGGTGCTTGCCAGGGAATTTGAGCATGGCCGAGTCCTTTATCGAACAGACTTTCATGGACAGAACTCAGACTTTTACTCGGCACCGAAACTCAGTATTCCGTTAAAAAAACCAATGAGGCCAGTCGATGCAAATGGCGATATTGGCGACTATGTAAACGAAGTTAAGCTTGGGGGATATCAAGGGCTATTTCTGCTTTATTAGCTCCTTAACTCCTTAGCCCCTTAGCCCCTAGTTCAGGGTATTAGCCATCTTTACGTAACGGAATAAACACTTACCGCTTGTCCTTTAAATTATCGGTGACCGTTAGTGGCCTTTTACCATCACACGCGCCTTTCTCAAGGTCGTAGACGGGGCTGGCTCCATGGCTGCTCCACCGATGATCTTCCCTCGCTATTTTTCGATATTGCGTCGGCGTGACGCCAATGTACGTTTGGAAGGTTTCATAGAATCGGCTACTCGAATTGAAGCCCACGGTCAGTGAGATATCGAGAATGGTTCTGTCGGTATCACTCAGTAAAGCACGAGCATGATTAATGCGCATCGCAGTAATGTACTGCTTGATGGTCATCTGCATCGTTCGTTGAAATACGTTCATTGCATAGTTGGCATGTAATCCAATATGTCCTGCGATATCTTTCACGGTTAATGGCTGGTTGTGATGCGTGGCGATGTATTCCAACATTTGGCTTACATAGAATTGAGAGTGTTTCGACACCCCTTTTGAGGTCGATTTGTCCTGTCGGTTTACGAGCAGTTGTTGCCAACCATCAAGGCAGATTCGCTTAAGCATCAAGCCAATTTCATCAATGGCCAACTGCTGGCGACTTTCTGACGAATGCTTGATCTCTTGTACCCATCGGGCTATTTCAAATTCACTCACTAACGAACAAGAATTCGATTGCAACACACTGCCGTGAGTTATCTGATTGATTAAATCTCGACTGAGAGTCCACGACATAAAATGATGAATCGGTATGTTGATGATCCCCATATTATGGCTTTGGCCGGGATTGGTGAGTCGATGAGGCACCGATGCCCAAAACAAGCCAATCGATCCGCTCTTAACCGCGATTGGGCTGCCATTAATGATGTATTCCACATCATCCCCAAAAGGAATATTCACCTCAATTTGACCATGCCAATGATAGCCGGGCATGGAGTGAGGAGCTCTAAGTTCGATATCGATTTGCTCATAGGAAGAATAAAGAGAAAGCGGGCTTACCGACACGGTCTCGGACGAGTACTTATCTAAAGTGATAATTCTCAGCGTATCTGGGGTTGATTGCGGCATATCTCGTTCCTTAGGAAATCGTATAAATGACTTTTAGCAGTTCCTCGATAATAAAACTCTGAAGGCGATCATAGTGCCGAAATACCCCATTTCATAAGATCAATACAATGTAATTAGAGTCAGTCTCTTAAGTGCAAAACTCGCTTCATTGCACCACCACTCTCCTCAAAAGCCAGCAAGTTATCCCATTTCCTAAGATTTCCATTCAATGATTTTAAAATATTAGAAAACGGGAGAGCTATTTGATTATCTGAGACGAATCGACGTGGGTTCTAGGTGTAATTTGTCTGTATCAACAAAGAACTCAAAGAGATAAAGGATTCCACTATGCAAAGCCCTAAGATCACATTCATCGGTGCAGGATCAACCATTTTTGTTAAGAACATTCTTGGTGACGTTTTCCATCGTTCTGCACTACAAAACGCTCATGTCGCCCTGATGGATATTGATGAGACCCGATTAGAAGAGTCTCACCTTGTCGTCAGTAAGTTGATGGAATCATCAGGCGCTACTGGCTCTATTTCATGTCACTTAAATCAAAAAGAGGCACTACAAGATGCAGATTTCGTTGTCATCGCTTTTCAAATCGGCGGTTATGAACCTTGTACGGTCACGGATTTCGAGGTGTGTAAACGCCATGGCCTAGAACAAACCATCGCAGACACACTAGGCCCAGGCGGTATTATGCGTTCGCTACGCACGGTCCCGCACCTTTGGAGCGTGTGTGAAGATATGACCGAGGTTTGTCCGAACGCCACTATGCTCAACTACGTCAACCCTATGGCGATGAACACGTGGGCGATGTACGAGAAATACCCGCACATCAAACAAGTCGGTTTATGCCACTCAGTACAAGGCACAGCAGAAGAATTAGCGCGTGACTTGGACTTAGATTATTCAGACCTTCGCTATACGTGCGCTGGCATCAACCACATGGCTTACTACCTTACTCTTGAGAAGAAAACAGAAAGTGGTGAGTACATCGATATTTATCCAGATCTACTTGAAGCTTTTGAGAGTGGCCAAGCGCCTAAACCGGGTATTTATCACAATGGTCGCTGCACAAATTTGGTTCGCTACGAGATGTTCAAAAAATTGGGCTACTTTGTGACTGAGTCTTCTGAACATTTTTCGGAATACACCCCCTACTTTATCAAGCCGAATCGCCCAGATTTAATTGAACGCTATAAAGTACCACTTGATGAGTACCCAAAGCGCTGTGTCGAGCAAATTGCCGATTGGAAACGCGACCTTCAAGAATTTAAAACAGCTGACAAAATTACCGTTGATGAGTCTCATGAATACGCCAGCACCATCATGAATTCTATTTGGACAGGCACTCCGAGCGTTATTTACGGCAATGTAAAAAATGAAGCCTTGATCGACAACTTACCGCAAGGCTGCTGTGTTGAGGTCGCTTGTTTAGTTGATGCGAATGGTGTGCAACCGATCAAAGCTGGTCGCCTACCTAACCACTTAGCCGCATTAATGCAGACCAACATCAATGTTCAAACTCTATTAACGGAAGCCATTCTCACTGAAAACCGCGACCGTATTTATCATGCTGCGATGCTTGACCCTCATACTGCCGCTGTACTTGGAATAGAAGAGATATACGCGCTGGTTGACGACTTGATTGAGGCTCATGAGGGTTGGTTACCAGAGTGGGTTAACAAGTAATTTCATACTAATAAAAAATACAATAACGTGAATATTAGCGTCTTCTCACTGAGGAGGCGTAAGGAGTGGCAATGAGTATCTCTATGAATACCAAGCTAAGTTATGGCTTTGGGGCGTTTGGTAAAGACTTCGCAATCACCATCGTCTATATGTACCTAATGTTTTACTACACGGATGTAGTCGGTATTTCTGCCGCTACCGTCGGTACCATCTTTCTCGTCGCCCGTATTTGGGATGCGGTCAACGACCCAATCATGGGCTGGTTGGTCAACAATACGCGCACCCGTTGGGGCAAATTCAAACCTTGGATTTTAATTGGCACGCTCGCCAACTCTGTCGTGCTACTCATGGTGTTTAGTGCACACTACATCGAAGGTCCTTGGCTCATCGCCTACGCCGCTGTCACTTATATTTTGTGGGGCATGACTTACACACTAATGGATATTCCTTTTTGGTCGTTAGTCCCAACACTCACCTTAGATAAACGCGAACGCGAAGAGTTAGTCCCATATCCTCGCTTCTTTGCCAGCCTCGCGTGGATAGTAACCGCTGCCATTGCAATGCCGTTCGTCAACTATGTAGGTGGTGACGACAAAGGGTTTGGGTTTCAAATATTTACGCTACTGTTGATTGCCTGTTTCTTAGTCTCGACGTTTATCACACTGCGTAATGTCAAAGAACGCTATTCAACCGCGAACCTCGACACCACACAGCCGGAAGAAAAAGTATCACTGAAAAAGCTACTGTCACTTATCTACAAAAATGACCAATTGACCAGCGTTCTGTGCATGGCACTGTCTTACAACTTAGCGACCAATATCATCACAGCCTTCGCGGTTTACTATTTCACCTATGTTGTAGGCAACGAAGAGTTGTTCCCTTACTACATGGCTTATGCGGGCATCGCAAACCTCATCACACTGGTGCTGTTCCCTAAACTCGCAAAAATGTTCTCACGCCGCACTCTATGGGCTTGTGCTTCCACTTTCCCTATTTTAGGCAGTGCTGTTCTGATCTATGTTGGCATGTACGACAAACAAAGCATTCTGTTGATTTCAACGGCGGGTGTATTCCTACAAATCGGTACTGCCCTGTTTTGGGTACTCAACGTGATCATGGTTGCCGACACGGTCGATTACGGTGAATTTAAACTGGGTGCTCGTTGTGAAAGCATTGCTTACTCTGTGCAAACTTTGGTCGTAAAAGCAGGCTCTGCATTTGCCGCTTTCTTCATCGGCATCTCGCTCACTGCCGTCGACTATGTACCTAATGTAGTGCAAAGCCCTGAAACCGTATTTGGCATGCAATGCATCATGGTCGGCCTACCTGCTTTCTTCTTTGCCATTGCGTTGATCATCTACTTCCGCTTCTACAAGCTGAACGGTGCTTATCACCAAAAAATTCAAGATCACCTCACTGAAAAGTATGACCACATCACCAACGACGGCTCAAATAAGAACGACAATCACAAGCCAGCAGAACCGGTACAAGCTGTGTAAACGAGAAGAAACAGCAATTTATCATTGATAAAAAAGAATACAAAAACAACAAAGCCTAGCGAGGGATCGCTAGGCTTTTTCAATTAGAAACACATAGGAATTTTTATTGAAGACGATAAAGGCGAAGGCGCCCTTACTTCAATGGGTCATTGTCAGGCAGTGCTTTGTGAATCCATAGCGCCAAACGTTTTTTAATGTTGGCACCATCAAGCTTATCATCAGGTAACGGTGTGATCTGATTTACCTCTACAAGGAACAAATACACCGCTTTAACCTTTATCGGTTGGGATGAATGTGGCAAATCAAAACCTTGTAGTTTTGCCATCTTAAAACCGACCTCAACTGCTTTTTTTACCAGCTTATCTTCATTAATGATCTTCGCGGTTTTCGACATATCATCTCCGTCATCTTTTTCGAACGAATGATGAGTATATCAAACAGAATTGCGAACGAGATTGCCGCGATCTCAAATCAAAAAATCTCTTTGATAAATAACATAAAGCGCATCACAGACTAAAAACTGATTCTAATCATGTAGACATTGACGAGACAAATAATGATAAGCAAACGGTCTCTTAATAGAACACTCAATAAATGAGACCTTCAGTCAAGAAACCAAAAATCGAACAATTTTTGACTTATCATTACAAAGAATACGGAATATTATGATTTATTATATAGATGATAATCATTCTATCAATAGGCAATAACTTTATGTTATTTAACTGGTTTTATAACACAGAGGCCTAGATCATGTTTACAGTCACCTGTAGTGAAAAAGATATTTACAAAACACTCACTAGGGAAATAGAATAAACCCACTAATATTATACTGGTGTTAAAAATGCGTTACCTATGGGCTTCATTCTGTCATAAAAATCCAATCCCCGGTCGGATCGTTCATATCTTTGTTATGTTGGTCGCGTTGGCTTCTATCGTCGTTCCACTGATTTCCAAAGATGCCACAACCATCATAGCCTCGCTGTGTGTCGCGCTAGTATGCTTTATCCTATTCGTGTTCTTTGCACTCTGTGACAAAATGCGTTCAGGCATGCATTAATTAGCCCTATATTCGCCAAGCATTCTCTTTTCTAAACTTCATTATAAAATGCTGGCTACCAGATACGGAAAAGCCCAAAGTTATTAGCTTTGGGCTTTTCTTCTATAACGAAAGCTTACATATTCCAATCCAAATAGCCTGCAGTTAGAAATTACAGCTATCAATCAGGCATCACCACAATACCCATAGTTTCAAGCAGTTGCTCTTGTTGCCAAGCCACAATTTTGATTCCTGTTGTATCTACTTTACGAGGGTCTAACCCTTCAAGTTCTGCATGACACAAATTCGCCCCTTGCATACTGAATTGCCCCCATACATCTTCCGAGAACACGCCTCGGCTAAGATCGGACTCTTTTAGTGACGCTCCGCCAAGATAAGTACCTATCCAGCGGTTTTCAAATAACTCACACTTCTCTAAGCAAGCTTGTTCAAAATTAGCGTAAGACAGGTTGCAACCTGTGATGTATGCCGAGCAAAAATACATGCGATTACTCACCTGATTGGCAAAATTCGCACGAGTAAAGTTCGCCCCTTTCAAGTCACATTCACGTAGCTCAATCCCATAGCAATTGGCGTTACTAAAATTGGCCATCGCCAACTGGCAGTTCTGGAAACTTGCGTCTCGTAAATCTGCAATATCAAAGTGGCAGCCCTCAATATCGCCTTGTTCGATGAACTTACAATTAATAAACGTCGCATCACGCAAGTTCGAACGCCTGAAGTCACATCGGATAAACGTACAGGCTGTAAATGTAAGCTCTGATAAATCTTGCTGAGCAAAACTGTGCTGATGATAAGTGCTGTTATTGGTGTCCATTTAGCCCCCTAAAGAAATCAAGCTAAGACTACCATTGTGATCTTAAGAATACATCAAATTAAAAACCAACAAAAACAACCACTTAAAACACCCCAGTTTGGCCATTTTAAGGCGCCAAATAAGCCCTTTAAGGTTGTTATTTTCGTTTTATGGCATGCGCTTATCGTGAAAAAAGTTTTGTTGCTTACAAGCGCAAACAGAAGATAAAGCCACTTTAACGAAACAAGTTAATTATCGACAACATCCTAACGCTCTAGACTGGACGGTTGGTATGCATATCGCTACACTAATCATCATTCTCGGCATAAAGAGTAAGATCAATGAAAGACATGCGACAAGCTATGCTCGATGCAGGGTTTAGCCTTATTAATGAACACGGATTTGCTGGTGTTGGCCTGATGAAAATCATCAACCAAGCCGAAGGAACTAAAGGTTCTTTTTACCATTACTTCAAATCCAAAGAGCACTTTGGCGAGATCCTTCTAGCCGACTATTTTGATGAGCACCTAGTTAAGCTTGATGACTTTCTAAGTGATGAGACTCTATCTCGCCGAGACCGCGTGAAAGCGTACTTCGAGTTTTGGTGTGCGTCGAAACTGACTGAAGACTTCAATATTCAGTGCCTTGTGGTCAAGCTAGCAGGTGAAGTGTCTGGCTCTGCGAACCCGTTGCAATCAACCATGGCAGAAGGCGCAGAAAAGATCATACTGCGTATGTCGAAGCTCTTTGAAGAAGGAAATGAAGCGGGTGATTTCAATATCGAAGATCCTGAATCACTATCTCGCACGCTTTATGGCTTATGGCTAGGCTCTACGCTAATGGCAGCGATGCAGCGCAACCGTTCGATTCTGAACAATGCCATGGAAGAGACATTGCTTGCGGTGAGCTCAAAAGATTAACCAGTTCCTACACACTAAGAGGCTCGCTTTATATAGCGAGCTTTTTTTGTTTTTCAGGCGTGTTCGTTTTCTACCTAGGCTTTTACTTATCAAGTGATCGATTCGATTACCCCATCCGTGGCGCTAGGTTATTGGCTTTTAGCAAAGCATTGAGCACCGGATCGATATGTTGAAAGAATTTTAGCCACCCTTCACACAGGTAATTTAGTCCGGCTTCACCATCACGACTTTTGATAATTCGGTTTTTGGGGCACTCACCATGACAAGCAAATTTGAACTCACAAGTTTGGCACTGCTTTGGCAATGACTTTTGCTTTGCGAACCCAAAAGTTTGCTGAGCGGGTGAAAATGCCAGCGTCGATAACGGCTTCTCATGAATATTGCCTAACTGAAACTCAGGAAAGACGTAGTGATCGCACGAATACACATCACCATTGGGTTCAACCGCTAGCCCTTTTCCACAGATTTCACTCAAGGTGCACATGGTACTGTCTCTTCCCATCCATACACCGACGAAATTTTCAAAGTAAGGCACAAGCACTCGACCAAAATCGTGTTCAAACCATTCATCAAAAACGGTAGTGAGGAATTGTCCCCATTGCGCAGAGCCGACACTCCAAGCCTCAACCTCGCCAGACATAGGAATGATCGCTTGTTGATGGGTGAGCCATTGATTGTTGGTATGAGCCTCACGCTTATCCACCACAGGGATGAACTGCAGCTGCTTTGAACCCACTTCGTCGCGTAGAAAACGATAAACTTCTAACGGATATTTTCCTGTCACATCGTTCACACAGGTTAAGGTTGCAAACTCAACGTTATGTTGCTTCAAGTAGCGAATACCACGCATTGTTTGAGAAAAAGTACCTTTGCCTGCACGGTTGGTTCGGTAGTGATTATGTAAGTGCTCTGGGCCATCAATACTCACGCCAATGATAAAGTCATTGTTCTTGAAGAACTCACACCAACCATCATTCAACAAGGTGCCATTGGTTTGAAGGTCGTTGCTGATCTTGCTGTAGCTAGGGCAATATTTTTTCTGCAGTGCAACCACCTTTCGAAAATATTCAATCCCCAACAAAGTAGGTTCTCCACCATGCCAAGAAAAGATAATCTCCGGCGTATTCTGCCCCTCAATGTACTGCTTGATATAGAGCTCTAATAACGCTTCATCCATCACATATTGAGACCCTTTTGGGTATTCAAGCAACTGCTGTTTCTCTAAGTAATAACAGTAAGTACAACTGATGTTACAGACCGCCCCAATCGGCTTTGCCAATGCTTGAAGCTTGCTGTGCGCCTTGCCGTTAAACTGCGGAACCGAACTCAGGTTTGATAGTGATAATGTCGTCATGAAGAATTCCTCGATGTAAACGTTATTGTATTAGCCAAAACAATTCGTAATTCCTTTACACGGTGTTCATCGGCCAACCAAGCTTGTGTCATTAGGTTGGCCGAGTGGTTCATTTCCTCTATTTCACGTTCTCAAACGGGTTCCATGCTTCATCCACTGGGACGATGTTTTGCGCTTTTTCGTACTCTTGATACTCAGCAACCATCTCTAGGAACAAGTCTGGCATTTGGTTTCTTAAGTCATGCTGCTCAGCCGGATCCTGTTTAGTGTTATACAAGTGCCACTCACTGTCACCGCCCATGCCCGTAGATATTCGGATGATCTTGTAATCCCCTTTGAGCAAAATTCCGCTGCCAAACAATTCAAATGGAATCGCATTATCTGCACTATGCACCTCTGCCGTTTCCCCTTTGAAGTAAGGCAACAAGCTCACACCACTCATTGGTGCGACTTCTCGACCTTGATACTCTGTTCCTGGGTGCTCAACATCGGCGATTTCAAGAATGGTGGCTGCGATGTCTTTTACTTGTGATAAGTCATCAGTTTGAGTGCCGGGTTGCAGCGCTTGATCGCCCTCCAAAAGCGCTTTCGCAGGCTTAACAATGAAGGGGACTCGAATACCACCTTCTGCCGTGTACGCTTTATACCAAGACAAGCCACCTGTTGATGCGCTTGCCCATTCTGGGCCTAATGAAACGCTGGAGTTAGCTTTCCCTAGGTTTTCCGTCGAGTTGTCAAAGTGATGCGCCGTCCATGTGCGAATCAAATCACTGATATTTTCACCGGTAATATCTGCGGCTTCAGGACCGTTGTCTGCCAGATACATAATGTAGGTATTGTCGTACTCACCGATCTCTTTTAGGTAATCGACAACCTGACCGACTTGTTGATCTTGCATCTCCATCATGCCCATCGCCACCGCCATCTTCTTGCCATACCACTCTTGTTGTTTCTCAGACAAAGAGTCCCAAGGGCGACTTAATGCATTACGACTTGAGATGTCGGCGTCTTTAGGAATGACGCCCATCTCCTTCATTCGTTCAAATCGGTCTTTACGAATCGAATCCCAACCATGCTCGACGTAATAATCGACTTTATCTTGATACGCTGATTCTGGTGCTTGTAGCGGAAGGTGTATGGCAGTGAATGGAAGATAAGCGAAGAAAGGCTTACCGTCGTCTTTCTTGCCATCGATCATCTTGATGAGTTCGTTGGTGTAAACTTGGTCGGAGTACTCGCCTTTGTATTTATCCTCAACCACTTCACCGTTTCTGTATGTAGGCTCAACTTCAACGCCGGGAATGTCGCCTTTTTGAAGCGCTTCAGCGGTAGCCGCGTTTTTGGCAGGGAACATCATGTCGCGGTTAAAGTGATTCGAACCGCCCGCTAAAATGCCGTAACTTTCCGAAAAACCTCGGTCATCGGGCAGGAACCCATCATCATGCCCTAAATGCCATTTACCCGATAAATACGTGTTATAGCCATTTTCTTTGAGCAGCGTAGCCACTGTTACGCCCTTCTTGGTCAGGTAGCCTTCATAGCCCGGTTTGCCAATCGCACCCGGATAGACAGCATAATCGAAAGTGCCTAGCCCAACTTCGTGGCTGTTCGCTCCAGTTAACATCATTGAGCGAGTCACTGATGAGGTTGGTGAGGCATGGAAGTTAGTGAATTTAACCCCCTCTTCAGCCAACGCCATCAAGTTGGGGGTTTCGGCTTCTGAGCCATAAGGCTGGGTATCAGCAAAGCCAACATCATCACCGACAATAACAACGATGTTCGGCTTGTCTGATTCGGCGGCGAAGGCGGCGCTACTTGCAGCGGCCATAGCTGTGAATAGTAGGGATTTCTTGAATGTCTGCATAAGACGTTCTCCAATTTCTGTGATTAACTTTTTCTGTGATTAACCTGGGTTAGAATCTAAATTAGTGCGCGGCTTGGGACATCCAATGTAATAAGTCGAGCGCAGGGTCATACTCTTGAGCTGCTGCCAGACCGATCCAGGTGACAGCGTCCGCTTGGCTAACCTGAACGCCACTTCCAGAGAAGTACATTAGGCCAAGCTGTGTTTGAGCTTCAGGGCTACCGGCACTGGCTGCGGTTTCAAACCATTCCGCCGCTTTCTCGTCATTCTGCTCAACACCATCACCGCTCAAATACCGATGAGCGAGAGCAAGTTGTGCTTCAGACTGTCCTTCATAAGCTTCATCCAACAGCTGAACAGCATCTTGATGCTGTTCAGATAAAGCCGTGGAGCTTTCGCTTCCCACACTTGCCTTAGCAAAAAGCAGAACAGCCAAAGCACCAGTCAGAATCACGGTAGTTAAACGTTTATTGAACATTTATTTCCTCCTCGGGAATAAAGGTCACAACGTCCCTGTCGAGTGAATTAAGCGAAAAGTAGGAATGGCGCGATGATGCACAAGCTCGATAGCAATACGTTTTCAATCTTCATAATTTGTCCTCGATTTACAGTGAGTTTTTGAATGCTTAATGAGACGACTAAATCGCTTTTTCTATAATCTGTTCAATCGTTTGCTTTGAGATAGGATAGAACTGGAAGCAGATGTCTTTCTCAATCGCTTCTGCAATGTTGCTCTTCTCTTGCTCATCAAAGTCCCAGCGGCTGAAACGTTTCATCGCACCGACACTGGTTTGGAAGTTGTTTAAGAAATCCAACACTCTCAGGTAAACCATCTCATCGGTTCCGGTAGTATCGACCGAGAAAGCTTGAGCTAACTTCGCCGCGTTCGGCATATAGAACTCGGGCAACGCTTCAATCACAACCGGCATCAGTACCGTGTTGGCATCGCCATGTGGAATGTGGCTAATCGCACCAAAAGCGTGAGCACAGTTATGAATCGGAATGCCGCCCAAAGACGAATAGAAAGCAGAGATCGCCATCGTGCTTGCCTGAAGAAGATTGCCACGTGCCGTCAGGTTTTCTGGTTCTCTAAGTGCCACGGGTAAGTTTTCAACAATCAGTTTTGCAGCCTGAATGCCATAAGCATCGGTGAACCCATTACTCATTGGAGAAACAATCGCTTCAACGGCGTGCGTGAGTGCATCCATCGCGGTAGAACGAGTCAGGTGAGCAGGTAGCTTCGTCGTAACCGTTGGATCAAGGATCGCGATATCGGCTTCCAATCCAGACGCCACTAAACTTGCCTTGATGTTTTCATGCTCGTTATAAAAAACCGCGATCGGAGAAGCTTCAGCACCCGTGCCAGCCGTTGTTGGTACGGCGATATGGGGCACTCGAATGTCTTCATTATTTGGCCACACTTCCATAAAGCCACCGCCTGCAATCACGGTACGGATATCATCAATCTGCTTATGAAGTGCGTATTTCACGCCCTTAGAAGCATCAATCACACTGCCTCCACCGACAGACAAAATAGCGTCGGCATTTAGGCTATTAGCAAACTCAATCGCTGCGTTGATGTTGTTGCAAGTCGCGTCTGGCGCAATATCGGTGTACACACCAACCAGCTGAGTCGTTTGTTGGTTTGCTTCTTGATTCGCCGTCTGATTTACAAACAACGCAGAGAATTGCTCAACAAAGCCCAAAGACTCCAAACCTTTGTCAGAAAAAAGCACAACTCGTTTTGCACCTAGGCGAGCAAACAAAGAAGGGATGTTTTTGATGCCGTTCTCTTGAGCATGAACAATGGTTTTCAGTTGAAAGTTAAAGTTATTGGTAGTCATGGTGTTTACCTCGTTTATGTTTGATGACTAAACAATAACCAATACAAACCGGTCGGTCTATAGTGTTAATGTCAAAGATATGTCAATTAAGATCGTTGAGGATCATTTGCCTAAAACGAAAAAAGCCCGCAAATGGGGCTTAGGAATATTAGATTTAACGAGCTGAACGACAGAGGTTAACGCAAGTGAGCGGGTACCTTTGTTTTGTCTCGATTGAGGTAGTAATACAGATAAACCAAAGAGTAGACGGTCACAAACCCATCGAGCGCAAACACGCCACTCCAACCATAAAACCACTCATAATCGTTGATACAGACGTTGTATAAGAAGATGCCAACAAACATCGACTTCTCAAATGCACTGTAAATCATGGTCGAAGTACGCAGCGATTTGTACTTGGCTGAGAACATCAGCAACACACCAATACAGCCAACCATCACACCCCAGTGCTGATAAGTACCCAACAGATACTCTTTATTTTCCATCATCGTATCGTTGTAAGAAAACAGGGTCTGCATACTCCAATCCGGTGCCAAGAAGGTGGAAAAAGCAGTGGCGGTTAAGAATCCAGTAATCATCAAATACGATTTCATGGTTCGTTCAAAAAAGCGTTCCAACATAAAATAACCTCTAAAAATAACTTCTTAATAATGAATAGCGTAATGACAGAAATGATTTACTTACCAAGCATGCTCATCACTGCTGTTTTTAATTCGTTGTCTTCTTTTGAAAACAGATGCTTAACTCGATGATCTAAGCCCGTTTCCAAAACTGTTTTAGCATGGGAGAAAGTGAGAAAACCTTCTTTACCGTGATAATTGCCCTGCCCTGATTCACCAATGCCACCAAACGGCGCATCATCAACCGCTAAATGGAAAACACAGTCATTGATACATATTCCACCGGAATGAACTTGGTGCTTAACCTGAGACTGTAAACTCAAATCAAAGCTCATCAGATACAGCGCTAAAGGCCTTGGTTTGCTATTGATGACTTGGAACGCCTCTTCGATATTACGATACGTAATCAAGGGTAACAGTGGGCCGAAAATCTCTTCATTCATCACCTTGGATGACAAGTTTGGTTCTACAATCAGATGCGTCACCAGTCGTTGGCAATCTAAGTCCATCGCGTCGTCATGGCAGGCCACGGTTCGAGTCCCCGCTTGTTGTTCTTCATTCAACAAACCCACTATGCGGTCGCATTGGCGAGGGTTGATTAGGGACGTCAAATTCTCGGAATAGACCCCTTCGTCAAACAGCAGTTGGTATTGTTTTTTATATTCCTCAATAAATGCTTCGAGTTTATCTTCGGGCAACAATACGTAATCAGGCGCGACACACACTTGGCCGTTATTGAGGCTCTTGCCGTAAATGATTCGCTCGACAGCAATATCAATCGGCATGTCTTCTGCCACGATAACTGGAGACTTGCCACCAAGTTCAAGAGTGACGGGAGTTAGCGTGTCAGCCGCTGACTTCATCACTTGACGACCCACTTGGGTTGACCCTGTAAACAGAAGATGATCAAACGGCAATGCAGAAAACGCAGCGGCGATTTCGACCTCGCCCTCAACAAGACATACCTCGTTGGCATTGAAGACTTCATCCAATAGTTGTCTTAAAACGTCATTGGTTGCTGGCGTAAATTCACTCATCTTGATCATTGCGCGATTGCCTGCGGCCAAGGCTGAAATGAGCGGGCCAACTGACAACATGATAGGGAAGTTCCACGGGGCAATGATCCCCACTACGCCTTTAGGCTGATAAACCACTTCAACACGCGAAGTTGAAAGCAAAGGCCCTGAGTGGCGAATTGAAGATGTCGACCAGTGCGGCAAACACTCGATTGTGTGATCGATGTTTCCTAAACAAGGAAGTATGTCGGCCATCAAAGTATCTTGTCGGCTGCGGTGACCATAGTCCTCACTTACCGCGGCACACAAACGGTCTGTGTAATCGATTAGAGCAGATTTCAGCGCAAGCAACTGTTCTATTCTCACCGGCACAGTGGGCATCGGATCATCTGCAAAAGCTTCCTGCATGGTCTTCAACGTCGCTGTCATTTGTGTCGCCGTCAATTCATGTTTCATACATCACCTCATGGTTAGGAGAGGCACACAATAATACAAAACAAACCGGTCGGTCTAGTGTTATTTTGTCAGAGAATCGTCAACGCTTTTGTGAAACAAGTGAATAAACGTTAAACAAATTAAAAATCAGAAAGCTTGGGAATTTAAAATCGAAAGGGATAATTGGAAGACAGTTTGGACTGAAATAGTCAAAGGGATAGAGGCTACAAGATCAAAAATGGCCGCTCAAAGCGACCATTAAATAATATTCTAATACATTGTTTTTAAACAATTAATCAGCTAGCTAATTAGCTCTTGGCAACGTTGGCAATGCCTTCAAGCTGTAGCACTGGGGCAGCGTCGATGTCTTCTGCGTTCATCATTGAAGACACACGTTGCATCGAAGAAAGCAGTAGGCTTTGCTCCCACGCTTCTAGGTTTTGGAATTTTTTAACGAAGTTATCTTGTAGCGGTGGTGGCGCATTGTTCAGTAGCTCTTGGCCTTTCTCCGTCAAATTCGCATGAACTTTACGTCGATCAGCAACACTACGGATACGCTGCACATAACCATTAAGCTCTAGACGATCGATGATCGTCGTTGTCGTCGCTTGACTCACATTAGTTTGATTAGACAATTCTTTGATCGTCACATTACCCATCTCTTGGATTGCGCGCATTAAAATCAATTGAGGGCCCGTCAAACCATACTCTTTACTCAGCTTTTTCGAGTGTAAATCGATAGCGCGAATAATTTGGCGAATAGCGACCAAGATTTCGTCATGTTTATCCAAGATGCAGACCTTTGTACTAATATACTGTGAGTGACTTTACAGTGCCGTGGCGATGAGATTTCCAAACTGAACAGCTTAGGATCGCTCGAATTACACTGTAAATTGATAATTTACTTCATTGATTTTTCCGCATTGTACTGATGTTAATACTATTCTCAATCTTTTCTATACCACTAAACTTGCGTGGTACGGCACTTTTGCTTAATGAAGGGGGAATCAAAGCTTCAATGAAGGCAAAAATAATGAGTCAGAGAATACAAACTCAAAGAATAATATATTTTAATAATCATAGAGGTAGAGAGATTTAACCCTCTCCACCCAATAAAAAACCAGCCTAAATTGCTAAGCTTAAAAACGAAATTTTACGCAGCGGTATTCATCTGAAAGTTACCAGTAAGCGCATTATAAAATTCACTGTTATCCAAAATGCCGACCAGTTTATTGTCTTCCACCAGCAAAATCGGGTGATTACTTAGCTGTTTCAGTTTAATCGCATCGCGCATGCCAATCTCTGGGCTTGCCACTACAACACTCGACGCACTGATTGCCGTTAAATCGTCAGATTCGTTCCACTCAACAAGCGCTAAAGTCGACTCACCTTTTACAGATAAAGTACCTTCACTCTGTTCAATCCATAAGTCTTTAGAGTCACAGATCTTCCAACTTTCATCTTCTTGTTTCAAAGAATCCAAAGGCTGCATCAACGAACGACCTTTCAATACGTTCAACGGGTTAGTATGTGCGACAAAATCTTTCACATATTCCGTTTTTGGCGTGAGTACGATCTCTTCAGGCTTACCATGTTGAATCAACTTGCCTGACTCCATGATCGCAATGTTATTACCAATCTTCAGCGCTTCGTCTAAATCATGACTCACGAACAGAATCGTTTTGTTAAGCTTGTTTTGTAATAGGATTAACTCATCTTGCAACTGCGCTCGAATCAGCGGATCAAGCGCTGAAAACGGTTCATCCATAAGAAGAATGTCGGTATCCATCGCAAAGGCACGCGCTAGGCCAACACGTTGCTGCATACCGCCAGAAAGCTCATGCGGATACTTGGTTTCCCACTCTGCCAAACCCACCATTTCAAGCTGTTCACGCGCTTTAGCACGACGAACATCTTTGGCTACGCCTTGCATTTCTAGACCAAACGCCACGTTATCTAACACGTTTAACCAAGGCATTAGGGCAAACTTTTGGAACACCATAGAAACGCGGTGAGTACGAAGGTGACGCAAGGTCGCTTCGTCGCACTGTTCACCTAAATCAACCAGCTTGTCTCCATCTTTGATCGCCAATGAGCCACGGCTGATCTCATTCAAGCCGTTAACTGCGCGAAGCAAAGATGATTTACCAGAACCAGACAAACCCATCAGCACACAAATCTCGCCTTCTTCAACGGTCAGCGACACATTATCTACACCAACAACTTGGCCAGTCTCATCAATGATCTCTTGGCGAGTTTTACCTTGATCAAGCAGCTCAAGCGCTTGCTTCGGCTTATCACCAAACACAACATCGAGGTTCTTAATAGTAATCGCGTCCATTGTCTTTTTTTCCTGAGAGTTAGACATGATTAAGCTTCCTTCTGGTTTGGTGTTTTGCACAAGCGATCAAGAATGATAGCGACTAATACAATCGCCAACCCGGCTTCAAAACCTTGTGAGATGTTCACTGTGTTCAATGCGCGAACAACAGGTTTACCAAGCCCGTCAGCACCGACAAGAGCGGCGATAACCACCATCGAAAGCGACAACATAATACATTGAGTTACACCCGCCATAATGCTTGGTAAAGCAGCCGGTAATTCGACCTTCATCAGCAATTTCATGCGGCTTGCACCAAACGCTTTACCCGCTTCAATCAACTCTTCAGGTACTTTGGTGACGCCTAAGTAAGTCAAACGAATTGGTGCGGCAATGGCGAAGATGATGGTCGAGATTAAGCCAGGAACGATGCCCAAGCCGAATAAAACCAAAGTCGGAATCAGATACACAAACGTTGGAACCGTCTGCATTAAATCAAGAATGGGTCTAAGCACCGTATATAACCAAGGGCGATGCGCGGCCATAATGCCAACTGGAACGCCAATTAATACGGAAATCGTTGTCGCTGCAAACACGAGGACAAAGGTTTCCAGCATTTCTTGCCAGTAGCCAAGGTTTAAAATAGTCAGCAAAGCTGCAACCACGAAAATCACAAGCGAGGGTTTACGGTGTAAATACCATGCAATCGCTGCGGTCATCACGATTGGTAAAGCCGGTGGCATCCACTTAAATACATCGACTAAAAACATAATGACGGTTTCTAGAAAAATCGAAATAGCGTCAAAGAATCCTGCTGCATTGATTGTTAGCCAATCAACACCCGCTTCCATCCATTGACCAACAGGGATTTTGTTTTCCGTAATAAAATTCACAATATTGCCTTTTATTATGGGTGGGCTACTTCAAACCAATCGAACAATTGGTCAGCCCACCTTTTTTATTTATAGAGCTTTGATAAATAGATCGATAGGTAGGTAAAACTAAGCTTTAACTTGTTTTAGGTATTCAGTAACCGCTTGAGTCGCTGATTCACCTTTATGCGTTTTTACGTTGTCTAACCAAGCTTCAACTTGTTGAGGGTTATTGTTCAACCATTGTTGAGCCGCTTTCTCTGGCTTCACTTTTTGGTTAAGAATCTCTTCCATCAACTGGTTTTCCATCTCTAGAGTGAACTCTAGGTTTTGCAGAAGTTGACCGACGTTTGCACACTCAGACACGTAGTTTGAACGAACATTGGTGTAAACATTTGCTCCGCCGTAGTTCGGGCCGAAGAAGTCGTCACCACCTGATAGATATTCCATTTCAACATTGCTGTTCATTGGGTGCGGTGCCCAACCTAGATAAACGATCCACTGGCTACGACGAGCAGCGCGAGATACTTGCGATACCATGCCCGCTTCACTTGATTCCACTAGGCTGAAATCTTTCAAGCCAAACGCGTCAGAATCAATCATTGATTGGATTAAGCGGTTGCCATCGTTACCCGGCTCAATACCGTAGATGCGGTCTTTAAATTTGTCGGCATGTTTTGCTAGGTCGGAGAAGCTTTTCACGCCAGAGTCGTAAACGTATTTTGGTACGGCTAGTGTGTATTTTGCACCTTCAAGGTTGGCACGTACTGTCTCAACCGTTCCCGCTTCGCGGTACTTAGCGATGTCGCCTTCCATAGTTGGCATCCAGTTACCTAGGAATACGTCAATATCGCCGTTCGCCATTGAAGAGTAAGTAACCGGTACTGAAAGTAGGTCAGTTTTGGTTTTGTAGCCTAGGCCTTTCAGTAGCTCAGAAGTGACAGCCGTTGTTGCGGTAATGTCTGTCCAACCCACATCAGCGAAGCGTACGTTTTCACATTGTTGTGGTTCAACTGAAGCGTTAGCACCAAATGCAAATGAGCTGATCGCTAATGCTGTTAACGTTTTTGTTGTCACGTTCTGAATATTTAGAGTCGTCATAATGGTTCCTTTTTATCTTTCCTTTTGCTGCTCGATATCAACACCGATAGAGAGCTGTTCTTCTGACTTTTGACTAATTAGTTTTGTTATTTTTTAACCAATAACAGAGGCTTACGCTTCTCGTATTGGCTTATTGATTCTTTGTGTTTCTTCCCACTCCGGAGCTATCCATACTGGAACGTTTTGCTCTTTTAGAACGGGCTTGCCCAAAATCAGGTCCGAGGCACGCTCAGCAACCATGATGGTCGGTGCGTTCAAGTTACCGTTTGGAATAACAGGGAAAACAGACGAGTCGACAACGCGCAAATTATCAATGCCGCGAACACGACACTCTTCATCAAGTACCGCCATTGGGTCATCATCAGCGCCCATTTTGCAGCCACAAGAAGGGTGATAAGCACTTTCAACGTTCTGCTTAACCCATTCGTCGATCGCTTCATCAGAAGTTACGCTCAGACCTGGCTGAATCTCTTCGCCACGGTAAACATCCATCGCAGGTTGCGACAAAATTTCACGGGTTAAGCGAATACAATCACGCCAATCTTGGCGGTCTTGCTCAGTCGAGATGTAATTGAAAATGATCTCTGGCTTGGCATGCGGGTCAGCCGAAGTGATCGCTACCGTACCGCGACTTTCTGGTTTGTTAGGCCCAACGTGAACTTGGAAGCCGTGACCATCAAAGGCCGCTTGTCCGTCGTAACGCATCGCTGCTGGCAGGAAGTGGTATTGAATATTTGGCCACTTCAATCCTTTGCGAGAACGAATGAATGCGCACGATTCAAAGTGGTTAGTGGCACCCAAACCTTTGCGAGTCAGAATCCACTCTGCGCCAATCATGCCTTTGCTGACTAAGCCAAGCTTGCTGTTAAGCGTGATGGGTTCGTTACAGTGGTATTGGAAGTACACTTCTAAGTGGTCTTGTAGGTTTTCACCGACACCACTGAGTTCGTGTTTAAGCTCAACACCCGCCTTTTCAAGCACCGCTTTCGGGCCGATACCAGAAAGTTGCAGCAGTTGAACAGAACCAATAGAACCCGCAGAAGAGATCACTTCCTTGTTCGCCACGGCAACTTGAGTATTGCCTGACTTATCAAACTCAACACCAACCGCTTTCAAGCCTGATTGACCTTCTGAGTCTTGTGCTTCAAGTAAGAAACGACGCGCCACTATGCCTTTTTTCAAGGTAAGGTTTGAACGCTTCAATGCACGACGTAGATAAGCGTTAGAGGTTGAGGCTCTAACACCCTTATCTACCGTCATATGCATGGTGCCGAAGCCTTCTTGCTGGTAGCCGTTGTAATCTTGTGTTTCTGGGTAACCGGCGTCTTTACCTGCATCGATGAATGCTTGGTAAAGGGGGTTGAGCTCCATATCGTTACCGTTACAAGTGCCGACTGGGCCGTTGTCGCCACGATATTCGTCACCACCTTTATTCCATGATTCAGCACGGCGAAAGTACGGCAAGCAAGCTTGGTAATTCCAACCCGCAGCACCCTCTTCTTCCCATTGGTCAAAGTCACAAGCGTGGCCACGAACGTAAACCATGCCGTTGATCGATGAGCTGCCACCCAACACCTTGCCGCGTGGACAATGCAGTTCACGTCCATCAAGGCCCGGTTCTTGTTGGGTCTCAAATTGCCAAGCGTACTTTTCAGTATTCATCGGGTAAGAAAGCGCAGTCGGCATTTGGATAAAAATACTCTTATCCGTACCACCCGCTTCCAATAGTAAAACGCTATGTTCACCGCTTTCCGTTAGCCTATCCGCTAACACACAGCCGGCCGAACCCGCGCCGACGATAATATAATCGTAGCGTTGTTCCATGTTTTGATTTCCCTGAGATAAGTCAGTAGGGCTAGCTCTGTTAAGCTAACCCATAAAATTGAGTGTTACGCGTTAGGCATAAGGGCTGGCGTAGTCGCCAAGTTCAATAAGAATGCTCTTAGTCTGCGTATAGTGGAGTAGAGTCTCTGGCCCGTTTTCGCGGCCAACCCCTGAAAGTTTGTAGCCACCAACAGGCATTTCTGCAGGTGAGTCACCCCATGTATTAACCCAACAAATACCCGCCTGCATTTGATGAATAACACGGTGAGCGCGAGAAAGGTTTTGCGTGAACACACCAGCAGCAAGGCCGTATTTGGTATCGTTAGCACGACGAATCACATCGTCTTCATCAGTGAACTTCAACACTGACATAACAGGGCCGAAAATTTCTTGCTGAACGTGAGGCATGTCGTCATGGCAATCTGTGAATACCGTAGGAATGACAAAGTTGCCGTTTGCTAAGCCGTTGTCCGTCACTTGATAACCGCCAGTCAGCAATGTAGCGCCAGACTGTTTAGCCAGCTCAATTGCTTCAAGGACTTTTGAAAGGTGTTCTTTAGAAATCAACGCGCCGATCTGAGTCTCCATGTCCATTGGGTTACCAATGATCAGCTTCTCAGTGCGTGTTTTAAGTTGGTCGATAAATGCGTCATAGATGTTTTCGTGTACATAAACACGAGTACCGTTAGTACACACTTCGCCTTGGGTGTAGAAATTAGCGACCATTGAAGCCGACACCGCATCGTCCAATTTCGCATCATCAAAGATGATCATGGGTGATTTACCACCGAGCTCCATCGTTACAGACTTGAGTGTTTTAGCACTGTCTGACATTACCGCTTTGCCCGTACCGGTTTCGCCTGTGAACGACACTTTAGCGATGTCTGGGTGCGCCGTTAGCATTTGGCCGACACGGTAATCGCCCTGAACTACGTTAAACACGCCATCAGGAAGGCCAGCTTCTGTGAAGATTTCAGCAAGCTTAAGTGCCGTTAACGGCGTTTCTTCTGAAGGCTTGAAAATCATCGCGTTACCCGCAGCGAGTGCTGGAGCCGATTTCCACATTGCGATTTGGATAGGGTAATTCCACGCGCCAATGCCCGCACAGATACCTAGCGGTTCACGGCGTGTGTAGAAAAATTGAGATTCACTAAGAGGTTGTTGATCGCCTTGCAGCGTAGGTGCTAGCCCTGCGAAATACTCAATAACGTCGGCGCCAGAAGCCACATCGACTTCGATCGCTTCTTGTAACGGCTTGCCCGTATCGACAACCTCAAGGTTAGCAAGGTCATTATTTCGAGCTCTAAGTATCTCTACCGCCTTTAAAAGAATACGACTGCGTTCTACGGCTGTCATTGCTGACCATACCGCAAATCCGCGCTTCGCCGATTCAATCGCATTTTCAACGTCAGCTGAAGAAGCTTGGCCAAGCGTTGCGATAGGTTCGCCGTTTGCAGGGTTAATGCTGACGAAAGTTTCGCCTGAGGTAGCGTCAACCGCTTTACCATCGATGTATAACGAGTTCATTTCCATTTGATCTTCTGACTTAAATATTGTTGTTAGACTCTATCGGTCTATGTATTTGTGAATGCATATCGTTGTTGAGAGCGAGCCTTTTGAGCTCACTCACTAGAATTTTTGATGAATCATTAATCGCGCTGACACGAGTAAAACGTAAGCTGCTTGTCTAAGTAGTCATTGATGATTGCACGAGCTTTATCAGCGTTAATGCCTTCAGGATTGAGCGTCCCTCTCAGCCAGATCCCATCAATTAATGATGCGATGCCGTGTGCGATCAATTCTGCTTGATCAGGTTGAAAAATCGATTTTAATTCAATAAGTAAGTGAGAAATCAAACGCTTTTCATTCACGCGCTGAAGACGCTTGAGTTGAGCGTCATGCATCGAATAAGACCAGAATGCGAGCCATGTTTTCGACACTTTATTTTCCGCTTGATAACCTTCGAAATTACCGTTGATGATAGCGTTGATCCTTTGCTGGTGAGCATCAGCAGGGAGCGCTTTTAATTCTGTTGTTACGGTATTCGAAAGTTGACGCAGTATTTCTCGCATAGTCTCTTCGAGCAGCCCATGCTTTCCACCAAAATAGTGATTAATAATGCCAGTGGAGACTCCCGCTTCTTTGCTGATCAACGCAATACTCGCGGCATGCAAACCGACTCGATCAATCACCGTCATGGTCGCTTGAACAAGCTGTGGTTTACGTATGTCAGGCATCCCAACCTTGGGCATTTCTTAGTCCTTCTATTTTATATTGAACGTTCAATTAATTATAAAATGCCAGAAAAGTAGTTAGGGTTCAAATGATTATTTAAAACAAACTCGTAACAATACAGCATTCAAAGCACAATAAGTTATTTTAAAACAATCAGTTAAATATCATTTAGGGTACTAATGAAATCAATTAAAGATTTGAGGTGTGATAGTTATTGGTCAAATGTTTTTGCTCAATAAGCACAAGATTTAAACAAAGGAAGAGAATCGCATAAGAAGAGTTAAACGTCGTTTGAGACAACTTAAACGTAATAATCGGAGTAGCAGAATGGGGAACATAGAATGAAAAGCAGAGCACCATGTAACGAATGGATGCTCTACTTGATGACGGCTCAATTTCAGAGCCAGATAATGAAGCTAAGACTAGATCTAGAAACTAGGTTCAATGATTGACTAGCCAATAATCGGCATCGATTGCCATGCTCTTTGGTGCAGCATCTCGCAGCCAGACTCTGTGATAACGATATTTTCCTCGTGCACCATCATGCGGTTCTTCGCAAATGCCATACCCGGCTCAAGCGTTAACACCATACCGGGTTTTAAGATCACATCACCGTTAGGGACATGTGATGGCCACTCGGTTAGCTGCATACCCAGACCATGCCCCATGCGACCCACATCGTTGCCGAGTGCACCGTTCTTTTCGAGCACCGACCACATGGCTTGCCACACGTCTCCGGTTGTTCGTCCCGGCTCTGCAATCGCGAGTCCCGCTTCTGTCGACTGATATACCGCGTCATAAGCCGCTATTGTATCTGGCTGCGCATGCCCAAACGCATAGTTACGGTCAAAATCACTGAAATAGCCATCAAAGTTAGCCCCCGAGTCTATGATCAAAACATCCCCTTCAGAGAGCACACGATCGGTTGGCCCCATGATGATGTTGTCATAGCCACCTTGGCCGGATGCCGAAATCAGATAAGGGCAAGCATCGGCACCTAAACGCAGCATCTCCAAATGCATGGCTTTACACGCCTGTCGTTCTGTCATCCCTATCGCGAGATGATGACGAAGATACTCAAAGCCCGCAGCCGTGACTTGGCAAGCGAAGCGTACTTTATCGATCTCCGCTTGAGATTTAACACTGCGAAGATCGCGAACCATCAGCGATACATCAACCACACTGTGTTGACTCAGCTTCTGCTGTAACAACGCATAGTTAGTGGCAGGCATACGCAGATGTGTTTCCGGGCCAATCATCGAACCGATTCTGCGAAAACCCTTGGAGACTTCAGATAACGTAGAAGCTAATAAAGAGATACCGTCATCTTCTGGCCTTGGTGACGGCCAACTGCGCACATCTTCAATCCATGTATCGTCAAAGCCAGCCACACCGATCTCTGGTACAACAGCGATTGGCTTACCAACCGCTGGCACCACCAAAAACCAAGGTCGAGTTGGGCTTTCCCAAAACTGCGATTTAAAACCACTGAAATAACGGAATTCAGGCTCGGTCGTGAAAAACGCAGCATCGATGTTTTGTGCGCGAAGACGTTGTTGCAACTCGACAGTACGTTGCTCTAGTTCTGCTGATTCAAACCCTCTCTTCGGAGGTGTTAACGGCAATATACTCATATCTCTATCCTTGATTGAATAAGGGTAACTCGACGGATTAATTGAATAAAATGTCTCTTGGTAACAGAGCGATACTTGGGAAGAAAATCAGCAACGCAGACATCAATATCAAGATAAGGAAAAACGGTAATGTTCCGCGGATCACTTCCATATAAGGACGCTCGAAAATCGCTATCGCGGTAAAGATGTCACAACCAAATGGCGGCGTGGCCGACCCAATCGCCATTTGTAGCGTCACCATCACGCCGACCAAGATTGGGTCGATGCCCGCTGCATCCACAATCGGCATGAAAATCGGCGTCAAGATAAGCAGAACCACCAATGAATCCACAAACATACAACCGACAAAGAAAGTCAGTGCGATAACAAACAGAATGAATTCAGGCGAAGCATCTTCTAGATTGAGGGGAGCCAACAACTCTTGAGGAATTTGTTCAAACGAGATGTACCAAGAGAACGCCTGACCAACACCCACCAGCACAAAGACAACCGCGGTAATCAAGCCGGTATTTAACGCCGCATCACAGATGTCTTTCACGCCAAGTTTTCGATAAAAAATGCACTCAACGATGATCGCATACAGCACAGCGAATGAAGCCGCCTCGGTTGGCGTGACAATGCCCGAATAAATTCCACCGATAATCAAAGCAGGGAAACCAAGAGGAAGAATCGCTTTCTTGATCGCTTCAATGCGTTCTGCGGTGTTGGCTTTTTCAACCAAAGTGATGGTGTCGCTGTGTTTTACGCTATAGGCATAGCTGTATAACGAGAACAGGCTCGCGAGCACTAAACCTGGGCCAATACCGGCAATGAATAATTCACCCACACTGGCGTTAGCTAAGGTGCCGTAAAGAATCAGACCAATACTCGGTGGAATGAGGAACGCGATGTCACTGGCATTGATGATCAGCGCCATCACAAAGCTGTCTTTGTAGCCGGATTGCAGCAACTTCGGACGCATGATTTGGCCAACCGACACCACGGTCGCTTGGGTCGAACCGGAAACAGAACCAAATAAAGTACAGCTGATACACGTCGTAATCGGCAAGCCACCACGCAGATGTCCGACAAACGCTTGAATCAGGCCAAGTAAGTTATAGGCTGTGTGGCCGCGCGTCATGATATCGGCTGCTAAGATAAACATGGGTACCGCAATCAATGCGTTCGGCGAAATGCCCGTGACCATCTGCTGAATCAGCACTCCCGGCTCAACCTGAGAGAAATGAATCAAGCCAATTAAGGCCCCAACCGCTAACGGTACAATCATCGGGAAGCTTAAAAACAGCAAAATCACCATCACAGAAACAAGAGTAAATGTGATGACATAAATATCTAATTCGCCGGCAATAATGTCCGAGAAAAACTGTGCAACATCGCTCATTCGAACTCACCTACTTTTGTGTTTCTGTTTTCAATCACGTCAAATGACACGTAGATCTCTTTGTGCAGTAAGTTCATCAAGAAACTCATGCTGTATTGCAATCCTGCGATGAAAAATCCAATCGGAATGATCGCGTATACCCAATAAACCGGGAACTGTAGAGCTGGACTTAATCGATTGATATCTTTGAGCTCTTTGACGTAGAAGAACGCATGGTAGGTGAGGTAAAACATCAACATG
The DNA here is from genome assembly GCF_030397615.1 of Vibrio sp. 14N.309.X.WAT.E.F5. Classification (NCBI taxonomy): domain Bacteria; kingdom Pseudomonadati; phylum Pseudomonadota; class Gammaproteobacteria; order Vibrionales; family Vibrionaceae; genus Vibrio; species Vibrio sp. 14N.309.X.WAT.E.F5. The sequence continues at coordinate 290,236 of NZ_JAPNXR010000003.1, forward strand.
GCGGTGAGTAGCGCAATGATGGTTGTGAGAACTTTCTGAGCTTTAGTGCTCAATGAATCGTAGACCGCGGTCATACGAATATTTCGACCTTGGCGCACCGCGTAAGCAAAGCCAATAAAGGTGACAGAGACAATCAAAAACTGATTGAGTTCTTCTGAGAAAAACAGGCTTTTGTTAAAGGCATAGCGACCAATCGCATTGGCCGTGGAATTGATCATCATCGCGAGAATGGCGGTCATGATTAAAAAGCGTTCTAGCTTTTCTGTCGCGACGCTTATTTTATGTAGCAGTTCTTTCATAACAGGCAGTGCTCCATACTTCGTTCAGTGACAGGGGTCCATTGCCACAATTTGGAGAAGGTGGGGATAAGCTACCCGCTGCAAATACACAGCGGATAGCATTCATCCTAACAACGCTTTCTATTGCGTCGCTGAAGCAGCCTTCACTTCATCTAGGATTTCTTCGAGAATGGTTTTCGCACCCTCACGCGCTTCACTTTGCTCACCAGAAGGATACGCATTTGCTACCACGTCATAGTAAGTCGTGTGCAGCTTTTGGCTGAGTACCTTGAAGCGCTCACGCTCTTCCTCGGTTAACACAACCACCTGCATGTTTGGACGCTCTTTCAAGATCTTGTCCATGTTTTCTTTGTTGATACGGATTTGGTAGTCGTAAGCCGCTTGGTCTGCCGCGGTGATCGCTTTGTCGACCATCGCTTGCTTCTCTTCCGACAGGCCGTTGTACCACTTGCTGTTGGTCGAAACCGTGCTCACATAAGGTTGCTGACCTGGGAACATTAGGTAATCTTGAACCTCATGCCACTTCGCGTTGTAGATGAAGTAGATCGGGTTAACCATGCTATCGATGGTCTTAAGTTGCAGTGAACCGTACACTTCACCCCAAGAAAGAGGAGTAGGTGTTGCACCAAACGCTTTGTAGGTTTCAACAGGAATGGTTGAAGTGAAAGTACGGATTTTCTGGTTAGCAAAATCTTCAGGTGTACGGATAGGTTTATTGCCGCCCCAAACCATTTCGCCTTCAGACATCATCGACAACAGCTTTAAGTTTACGCTCTCAAATTTAGGTGCCAGCTTGTTGTAGATAGTTGGGCTTTCCGTTAAGACCTTATGCGTGATCGCTTCGTTAGTACCCAGAACATACGGTAAGCTCACCGCTTGTACTTCAGGAACGTAAGACCCTAAGTGACCCGCGCCTACCGACACAAATTGAATCGTGCCTTTAGCAGCCAGTTCTACGATGTCGTTTTCTGTACCCAGTTGACCGTAGTAATAGATGCGAACACGAATGTCGCCATCAGACTCCTTCTTAATCACTTCCGCAAATTTTTGCGCATAGATGTCTTGAACGTCTGTTTTGTCCTCTTCTGAAGCAAACTTCCATGTTTCGGCATGAACGCCAAAAACCATGCTCAAACTTAGCAGTGCTACGCCTAATCGTTTCATCCTGTCTTTCCTTTTTATTATCCTAATTACACGCTGATGACCTTGGTCACTTCACGCGCTTCAGTTTTGGCTGTGTCGACAATAAACTCCGTTTAAAGTCAGCCATCTTGCAGTGCCAAATCCGTCACTGCTGAATCTGTTTCTTTACTTATTGCTTCTCATTGAATTGTTACTTCTCATTGAGTTGCTTCTAATTCATTGTTTCTAAATAAGTGTGTCTAAATTGATCTTGTTAAACGATCGTTCACCAACTGAATCCAGTAACTCGCACCGAGCTTTAAGATGCCGTCATTAAAGTCGTATTTCGGGTTATGCAATGCGCAACCACCGACCGATTCCGTACCATTACCCAACAGCACATAACAGCCCGGTTTAACACGCAACATGCTTGAGAAATCTTCCGAAATTGTTAGTGGGTCGCAGGCGTCATTAACGTTCTCAACACCAAGTACCTTTTGCGCGGCGGTAACCGAATACTGGGTTTGTTGCTCGCTGTTGATGGTTGGGTAGAAGGTATTGATAAACTCGAAGTCGTAAGTCGCGCCAGCTGCCTGACAAATGCCCGCCACGATTCGCTCCATACTTTGTTTGATTCGATCGAGAGAGGCTTCAGTAAAGCAGCGACAATCGCCTTTAATGACCACTTGAGTCGGGATGACGTTAACCGTGCCATCGGTAATAAATTCAGTCGCAGAGACCACAGCGGTGTCGTGGATCGCACTTAGATTGCGAGACACGATGGTTTGCAAACCAAGAATCACTTGCGAACCAACGACGAGAGGATCGACCCCTTGATGCGGCAGAGCAGCATGTCCACCCACACCATTGATGGTGATTTCAAAACTGCTTTCACTGGCCATTAGCGAGCCGGGGCGAACCATCAATTCACCTTCCGCTAAGCCGGGGAAGTTGTGAACGCCATACACTTCATCAATCGAGAATCGCTCAAACAAGCCATCATCAATCATCGCTTGCGCGCCGCAACCATGCTCTTCATCAGGTTGAAAAATGAAATACACCGTGCCATCGAAGGTTGAGTTCCCTGACAATAAGTTTTCGGCTAAATAGCTTGCTGCGCCAAGCAACATTGCAGAGTGTCCATCGTGACCACAAGCGTGCATCTTTCCATCGTGTTGTGAGCAATGCGCAAAGCTGTTTTGTTCATGAATGTGCAAAGCATCCATGTCAGCTCTTAAGCCAATACTCGCCTCACTTGATCCAGAACGAAGTATCCCTACTAATCCTGTTTTACCGATGTTACGCACCACTTCGATACCAAAGCTGTGTAACTTGTCGGCGATAAAATCGGAGGTCAGATTCACATCAAAACCACATTCAGGAAATCGGTGTAAATGTTGACGCCATTCCGTCATGTTCTGGATAAGCTGTGAAGACAGTTGGTCTGGTTTTATCGAAAAAGTACACGGCATAGTAGTGTTCCCAAAGTGTCATTCTTTGTATTAACGTTAAATATGGAGTTAGCTTGGCTACTGAATGTAAACGCAAAGCGAGCAGCCTTAATCAAAGGTCGTTACAACGACTGCGACCTTCGGAAATTATCTGAGGATGGCTGAAGATGGTGCGCTAGCAGTGCACCAAAGCCTTTAATGGGTATGGGGTAATTCATCAACTGAAGCGAGTGCCAAGCCAATACCTGATTGCTGCTGACAACGGGTTTATCTAATTCCACTTCAATGGATTCAATCACCGATGCTGCGCGCAATGCCGTGCAAGAGATAAACAGAAGATCAGCGTCAGGGTCACAGACTTGTAGTGCGGCGTGTTTGATGTCCATTGGAGAAATGAACGTCATCGCGGTGTCATCTTCAAAACCAAAGCCTGCGATGCTCAACACCTCAATGCCTTGCGACTCAAAAAATGCCGCCACGTCTTGATTTACGGCTTCGGTATAAGGCGTTAATACCGAGATACGCTTCGCTTTAAAGCTGTCGAAAGCCGCTAAGGCAGCGATCACCGGATTCGTTACCGCAGCGTTTGGGCGAGACTGATGAATAAGCTGCGTAATGCGTTCGCTGCCAATCGCCACAGTGCCAGAGGTACAAGCGTAGATCACCACATCCAATTCAGTACCCGGTAGGATGGTATCGGCACAAGCAGCGATTCCCGGTTCCATCTTACGCAGGTTCTCTATCGTCAACGGGTTGTAGTTTCTTAGGCGGCTGGTGAACGATTGCACATCGTTTGGATACAGCGCGTTTAAATCACGCTCAATATTGAAATCTGTCGCTAACGCAATCACACCGACGCGTCCTGCTGGTGCCAATTTTTCTAATTCAAACTGTAAAGTAGCGGTTGCAGATTTCATACTTTCCAACTCCTTGAGCGAGAGTTAACACCGCCCAAAGGATGTTAACAACATGTTTCATATAATTTTCAAACTCTGTCGATTTGATCTTTACATTTTGTTCACAAGATTAATAATGCACCGATAACTTTAAGGATTATCATTAAATGGTGACCTTGTTGTGCAGAAATTCCGCATTTTTTCTGCGTTATAGTGGTTTTTTGTTCTCGCTCATCGAGGTCTAAATGTTAAGGCTAAATACCTTTAACTCGATCACACACTGGTTCAAAAGAAACAATTAATTTACAAACAGATATTGGGAAGTATGGGTATGACACAGCAACCTGCATTGGTGGTCGACAGTTTCGACAAGAAGATCCTCAACATCGTACAAGACTCAAACAGAGCTACTTCAGACAAGATTGCAGAAAAGGTCGGGCTCTCTCCTGCTGCTGTTCAGCGCCGTTTAAAACGCATGAGAGCGCAAGGTGTCATTCAAGCTGATGTCTCTGTTATCAACCCAAAAGCAGTCGGACACGGAATGACGTTTATCGTTCAGGTAACGCTAGAGCGTGAACGTGTGGATTTAATGCACAACTTCAAAAAAGAGATGAGTTCGAACCGCTCAGTACAGCAATGCTATTACGTCACCGGCAGTTCAGATTTCATCATGATTGTTACGGCAGCGGATATGGAGGGTTACGACAATTTTACTCGTGAAGCCTTCTTTGATAATGCCAATATCAAGAGCTTTCAAACCAATGTGGTGATGGATAACGTTAAGGTAGGGCTGACAATTCCAATTGATGAGCAGCGAGATTGATGACCAGATCGATTGATGACTAGCGAAATTAGAAAGCAAGGCGTGTCGTGAGATAAAGTCAAAAATAGAGGAAAAAAGACGGTATGAAGAAACCTTACATACCGCCAACTTTGGGGCTTACTTTATTATTCGTTGTTCGCGATTAGCTCTTAACAGCTAACTGCTAACTATGTACTTCTAGTTATTAGATTTTATTGTCGATGATCTGTTGATAGAGATCCGGGTCAGTTGCCCCTTCAGTACCAATCACTAGCACTCGGCTATCTTGAGTCAAATTCAGTTTTTCAGCGTATTGGGAATCTTGCTTAGCGATGATCGCCGCAGCAAATCCAGGAACGGCAGATTCCCCGCCTTCAATCGCCACTTCCGTTTGCTCGCCACTCGCCAACATACGCATCGCTTGCGGAATAGCTTCTTCACTCAACGTCATGAAATCATCCGCGCCGTTTTGTAGAATCGTCCACGCCAAGCTTGAAACTTCACCACATGCGAGCCCTGCCATCAACGTTTCTAAGTCGCCCGTAACCACGATAGGTTTTCCAGCTTGAGCACTCTTCTGTAAGCAGTTAGCCTGCTCAGGTTCGACAATTACAAAGCGTGGACGATCGGCGCCCCACAGATCCCAGAAGTAGCCGCAAACTGCTGAAGCTAGACCACCTACTCCCCCTTGTACAAAGACATGGGTTGGGATGTCACCATCAAGTTGCTCGACAATTTCAGCCAACATCACGGTGTAGCCCAAAGCAACGTCTTTAGGGATTTCCATGTAGCCTTCGTAAGAGGTGTCCGAAACAATCACGCGATTTTGCGCTTTAGCTTCTGAGTCGGCCAAACGAACAGATTCATCGTAGTTACCGGTAATGCGTACCACTTCTGCACCGAACGCTTCCATCGCTTGCTTGCGGCCTTCCGATACGTCACGGTGAATGTAGATAACACAACCACAACCAAACATTTGTGCGCCCCATGCGACGGAGCGACCATGGTTTCCGTCTGTCGCACAGCTGACAACGATTTCAGCAACTTCCGATTTCCACTGCCCGTTGAGCAGCTCACTGATGGTCGGGTTCTTCCCATAGCGATTAGCGATCTCAATCTGAAGCTGACGAGCAACGGCATACGCGCCGCCCAGTGCTTTAAAACTCTTTAGGCCAAAACGCTGCGATTCATCTTTGTACCAAAACTTGTTTACGCCGATCTCAGCAGAGATTGCATTCAGCTCATGCAAAGGAGTAACAGAGTAGCCAGGCCATTGAGAAATATCTTTAATCGCTTGTTGAGAGTTCGCAACACTTAAAATGTCACGCTGCTCACTCGAGTATTCCAATTCAGGGCGTGCTTGAGGGTTAGCGTAGTGTGTCAGAGTGCCTGCCAGTAACTGCATAAATGATCGTCCTTATTAGTCATTCACATGCTCCTTACATCGTTAGATTATAGAAACCTATCAGCGAGTAAGGCTGCGGATAATAAATTCTATCGACAAAAAAGTGCCGTGATTACACATTCTTATCACGCGATCTGCGGGAATTAATTGTTACATGAGTGTTAAATGAAGAATTTATTCACCATTCCGATGTGACAACCTCATCAATGAATTCTACCGATAGAAAAATTCCAATTCGAGCGATGGAACCATTAGCCTAACAATCCGGAACCAATGTAGAAACAACAGGTACAAAAAAGGCCGGTAATGACAGAGCCATCACCAACCTTTGCGGAGTCGTTATTGCTACTTTCTTTAACTACTCAATACGCGTAATAAAACCGTACTTATCAGAGTCTGCTTTGGTCATCCAGTGCTCACCAGCAGCAGGTGCAGAATCTAAAGTGAAGATATAGAAATCGATCCCTTTCTCTCCCATCACCTTTTGAAAATAGGTCGCTTGCTGACGATGACTCTCATTGGTGTATGGGAATTCTTTGGCCGTTTTATCACCCTCAGCCCAACTATGCACACCCACCTGTTTATTCAGCTCAATGGCTTTGGTGGTATCCGCGCGTTGCAATATGCGTGGGTTGCCAGCAGCGAATAAATCCGTACCTCCCGAGAAAACCGAACCCGTTGGAGTCACAACCGTCGTCATCTTGTTGTTATTGATCATACGCCCGGTGTACATGTTGATTTCGTCATCAGCACTGCCACCGATATGGTTAGTGAACTTCAACATCATCTCACTGCCTCGGTATAACTTCACGATATCAAAAAGCTGAGAATAGGTTGATGCGCCTAGAGTTGAGGTTATACGCTCAACGGCACCAGTCATGTTAAATGCATCTCGGTAAAAACCATTGAAGGCAAACGATGTAGTGATGGTGACTTTATTACCATTTTTGGATTTACTTAGAATCGTCGAACCTAGGCTCGTTACGTATTGCGACAACTCATTTTGGTACTCAAGCTTAACGGCAAGCTTTCTACCATTCGTTTTTGTTTGGATTAACGTCGTATCATTGCCAATTGAACGTTGAGCCGTACCACAATCAAACGAATCATAGTAATTGCCTTCGCTGTAAATACCGCAGTCATCGACACCTGCATCAGGGAGATACAGATCAACACTCTGACCTAAGCGACTTGCTAGCCTAACCACCTTTTGGTCATCACTGATCTCTTCAGCAAACTGAATTGTTTCATACTGCACACCATCGTAATCAAGCTTCATTGACTCTTGAAGTTCTTCTCGCTCTTGATACAACTTGCCTAATTTCACTGATGAGAATACATAATCCGCCTTAGGTTTCACTTGCGCTTTAGTCGCCGCTTTACCCGAATTAGAGCTTGAGTTACAGCCAGCTAAAAGAATCAAAGGTAATGCCAATAACGTTTTTCTATAGCTATTCATATGGTAATTCCCAAAAATGCTTGATGGGAAAATTCTATTATTTAAAGAAGAAAACATCTGTCGTGCGAATGTATGAGAGTGTATGTCTTTTTGAACATTGTTTTTTATTTTCGCACAAATTCAAAATCATCATTGAACTGGCGTGGAAAGTGTTTAATCATTCACCTCAGGTATTTTACGTAAAGCATGCAAATTGGAGATGCCACAATAGCTAACCACTAGGTAAGGCTCCCTCACGTAATCTCAATAAATGAAACGCACGACAAGGCTGATAATGGAATGACAAAACCTAAAATGATCATCGTGGAAGACGATTTGAAACTTCAGAAAATGCTGCAAGACTACTTTGTCGCGCAAGATTTTGATGTCACCGTATTGGACGATGGCAGCGATGCCGCACAGACCATCCTCGCGGAGCAACCTGACATCGTGCTATTGGATTTGATGCTTCCTGTAACTGATGGGCTTACAATCTGCCGACAGACGCGTACGCACTATAAAGGTAAAATCTTGATGCTCACCGCTAGCGATGACGACTTTGATCACGTCGCTGGTTTAGAGACAGGGGCTGATGACTATGTCACCAAGCCAATCAAACCAAGAGTTCTGCTGGCCAGAGTTCGTTCGCTATTACGCCGCCAAGACGCCAACACTGCTTCAGTCGATGACTCAGAAAACCTTCAGTTTGATCAACTCGTTCTGAAAAACACCTATAAGAAGTGTGAACTTTCAGGTGCAGTTTTGTCACTCACCGACAGTGAATTTGACCTACTTTGGTTGTTAGCGAGCAACCCTGATACGCCGTTATCACGTGACTATTTGACGCAAACACTACGTGGCATTGAGTACGACGGGATCGATCGGACGATAGACAACAAAGTCGTGCGTCTAAGAAAAATACTGGGCGACGACCACACACCAGCAGAAAAAATTCAGACCATTCGCGGTAAAGGCTATTTATTTGTTTCAACCGCCTGGCATTAACTTCGCTCTAAACGAGCGTAATGAAAGAGATCGATTATGCGACGTATCTATTTGGAGTCCTTGTTAGGGCTGTTAGTTTGCTTTATGACCGGCCTTGTCGCCTACGAGATCTGTGTCTATCAGCTCAATACCGACTACGAATATGTACTACAAGATTACGAAGCGACAGCCCACCAGCAACTGATAGAGAACATCGCTAAGAATCAAGGCCTTGAAGCGGCTCAACAAGCAATGAACCAGTTTGTCGAAACCACTCGCAATAAACTGGTGACGTTCAACCCAAAAGATGAAATACCAAGCCCAGTTTCAGAGTTCTTCTCTACCAACCCAAATACCTTTATCTTTCACGATGATGAACGTGACCTTTGGTTTCGCTTAGCAAGCAGCGACAATACCTATCATTATCTACCCAACAGTGAAGCGTTCGTTAGGCAAAAGATAGAATTGGAGGATGACCTCATTTGGTTGTTCTTTTTAGCAAGCTTTATCTTGTACGGTTTATGTCACCTATTTATTATCTTCCGCCGAGTTAAGAAACTTGAAGCTGCGACTCTCGCCTTTGCAGAAGGCGACCTTTCTGCGCGAGCCGAGACCTCTAGTGGCATCGCAATTGGCTCACTCAACAAATCCTTTAACCTAATGGCAGACCGCATTCACCGCTTAATTGAGAGCAATCGCTCACTCACCAATGCGGTCGCTCATGAACTGCGCACGCCAATATTTCGTATTCAGTGGCAAGCTGAAATGCTCAAAGACACGCCACTCAACGAATCTCAGCAAGACACCGTAGAAAGCATTGTCGAAGATACGGAAGAGATGGAGAAAATGGTTGATGAGCTATTGTGTTACGCCAAACTGGATAGCTGTGACCTCGAAAATCTACAACAACCATTGGACATAAGAGACCTTCTCGACCACGCAATGACGCGTTGGAACAAGGATACGCAACTTAACATCGGCCTATCACTGCCAGAGCAGCCTAGCTCAATACTGGCGGATGAAATACTGCTGAACCGCGCCCTAGATAACCTTGTACGTAACGCCATGAAATTCGCACGCTCTCAAGTGTTGATTGAAGCCAGCGTGCATCAAGAACAACTGCAGATTGCGGTACATGATGACGGTGATGGTGTGGCTCAAGAACATCAGGCTCGCCTGTTTGAACCGTTTTACGTTGGCGACAAAGCGCGTAACAAAGCCAAGAGCGGCCATGGTTTAGGGCTGTCTATCGTCGAGAAGATCTGCGCTCAACACAACGCAACCGTGGAAATTGGTCAGAGCCAAGCCTTAAAGGGTGCGGTATTCACCATAACCATTCAGCTATGTAATGGTTCAGCTGACAAACCCTTACAGTAACTACAAAACACCTCTGGAATAATGTTCAACATCGGTCGGGAGATGCTGTCTCCCATGAACTTATTGAATCTAGATAATCACGACACTGCCTTTGTGGCTTGCCATCTCGATTCCAATCATTCTTAGGGTATTTTTATGAAAAAGTTATTAGTTGTTTTAGGCATTGTTTCTCTAGCAGGTTGTTCAGGTATCAGCCACAACGAAGAAGTTTACACAGCGCACGCTGAGAGCTTCAACATTGTTGGTTTCCAAGTTCCTGGTAACACACAAGATCGTGCAATGGAATTAGTACCTGAAGGTGCAACGGTTGATACTATTCGTTCAACAAACTCTGATACAAGCTCTGTGCTAGGTATCATCAACCGTATTATCGGTATCGACTACGTTCAAGTTGGCGGTAAGAAGCAATAATTCGTAAAAAACAATAGCTCGTTAAAAAGCAGTAATTTGCTAAAGCTTGTATGCCTTTACACGCTAGCTAGTACAAACGAAGTTCATCTAAGCCAGTGACCTCGTCACTGGCTTTTTTCATCCAGCCGTTTTTGTGCTCTGTGCCAAATAAAGCCCCATTTAGCTAACTATCTTGTAACTAACAATTCAGAAAATAAGCTCAAAAACCTTCAATTTCTTATCAAAATGGCCCTTAAATTCGCTTAATTACCTTCCGCTTAAACTGAACTCCCCAAATCGTTGATCCTTCTATCAACCCATCGCACGTAAATTGCGGCACAGTTCAATTTACGCAAAAAACTTAATTCTCTTGAAAAATTAATACTTAATAAAAGTGTCACCATTTTATAAATGAAAAAGGTAAATTGGTTCAAAAATAAACAGAAATGATTACTAGCTGTAAATGTGCAAGATATAAGTTTCATGAATAAAAGAGATCATTGCCATGCTACTAATTAATCAGATCGAATGATGTAAATTCGTTGTGAAAATTTTGTTACGTTTTCATGGATTTTACATGGAAAGAGAAAATAACAATGAAAATGAAAAAGCGTTTAGTTGCCGTTGCTATAGCCAGTGCTATGTCTTTATCAGTACATGCAAGTGAATCAGTTAGCATCGATCAACCGATCAACTTTACTAGCTTTTCTGGGTTGAACACTCAGTTAGGTGTCAGTAACGCCTCTAGCTTTAAGATGGTAAAGGAAGTTAACCTCAAAAAGCGTGGCATCTACAAAGTTAAGATCCAACAAAACATCTGGGGAACGCCAGTATGGGGACATTACCTAAATGCCACCCAAAGTGTACAAGGTGGCGCACTTAAGTCTGTTCAAGGCAACTACCTTAAAACGACGACCCTAGAGCGATCTTTTGTTAAGCCATCGATCAACAGCTCTCAAGCGGTTGAGCTTGCGAGTAAAGATCTCAAGGTTCAGGGCTTAACCAGCAAATCTTTAGACAACGTCCAGCATGAACTGTTTATTTATCAAGGTTCAGGAAAACAAGGACATGACAAAACACGCCTTGTCTACGTTGTCTCTTATCTTGTCGAAGGTAGCGAACAGCCGACTCGACCATTCACCATGCTAGACGCACACACCGGCGAAGTTATCGACCGTTGGGAAGGTATTGCTCACGCACAGATAGGTACAGGCCCTGGTGGTAACGAAAAAACGGGCATGTACGAGTACGGTACCGACTACCACTACCTTGATGTGGTAGAAAATGGCACAGAATGTGTGATGGAATCGGAAAATGTTGTCACCGTTGACCTAAATGGTGCGACAGACGGCGACACCACTTACAGTTATGAATGTCCTCGTAACGAGCATAAAGAAGTGAATGGAGCCTTCTCTCCACTCAACGATGCGCACTACTTCGGTAACATCGTGTTCGACATGTATAAGAACTGGTTCGACACAGCGCCGCTCTCTTTCAAACTCATGATGCGTGTTCACTACGGTAACAACTACGAGAACGCATTCTGGGACGGCAAAGCAATGACATTCGGCGATGGTGAAAGCTTCTTCTACCCACTTGTAAGTCTAGATGTGTCAGCGCACGAAGTGAGCCACGGTTTCACTGAGCAAAACTCAGGTTTGGTTTACGCAAACCAATCCGGTGGTATGAACGAAGCTTTCTCTGATATGGCAGGTGAAGCGGCAGAATATTACATGAAAGGCACCAACGACTGGATGGTCGGCCGTAATATCTTTAAAGGCGACGGGGCTCTGCGTTACATGGACGATCCATCACGAGATGGTTCTTCAATCAACAACGCATCTGAATACTACGATGGCTTGAATGTGCACTACAGCTCTGGTGTGTTTAACAAGGCCTTCTACCATCTTGCAACCACGCAAGGTTGGGATACCAAAAAAGCGTTCGAGCTTTTCGTGTTATCCAACCAAATCTACTGGTCGGAAAACAGTGACTTCTGGCAAGGTGCTTGTGGCGTGAAAAACTCAGCAACCGACCTTGGCTACAATGCCGATGATGTTGTTTCTGCGTTCGGTCTGGTGGGTGTTGCCCCCTGTGCAGAGCCACCACTGCCGCCAGAACCGGAATATCAACGCCTTGAAAACGGTGTTGAAGCTGCGGTTGCTGGTGAAACCGGCTCAAAAACTTACTTCGATATCGAAGTACCAGAAGGCCAAGACAAGCTAACGATTGATCTTGCTGTGTCTACTGGTGATCCGGATATGTATGTCGGTCTAGATTATGCGCCAAGCTCTCAAGAGAATATCTGTAAGAGTGAAAGCGTAACCGATGAAGTATGTGTAATTGAAAACCCAACAGCTGGTCGCTACACGGTGAACATTCTGGGTTACTCAGATTACGCAGGTGCAAACCTAAAAGCATCATACGAATCAGGCAACGCTAACGTACCGCCAGTCTCTTCTTTCGAACACACCATTGTCGGCAAAGAAGTAGAACTGCGCAGCACAAGTTCGGACAGCGATGGTCAGATCGTCTCTTACCAATGGAACCTTGGCGATGGCAACACACAAGCCGGTGAAGTGACTCGTTATACCTACGCTGAAGCTGGCGACTACGTGGTGACTCTAACCGTGACTGACGATGCAGGCGTTGCAACATCAACAAGCAAGTCGATTACGATTGAAGGTGACTCAGCGGAAGGCTTCCCATTAAAACTGAAGTTTGGTAACAAAAATCCGAATGGCAAAGCTCGCGTTAAGCTGGCATGGGATTACGACACCAACGACTACTTCGTGATTAAGCGTAATGGCAAGAATGTTGGTGCTACAGACTTCAACTCATACGTCGACAAGTTCCGTCATAACGGCACAGTAGATGTTGAGTACCAAGTGTGTACCTCAAGCGATATCTGTTCAGAAACCAAGCACTACCGTTTCATTAAAACACAATAATCGATAGTAAATTCAGGGCTCCGAAAGGGGCCCTTTTCGCGGTTATCTGTTTAGAAAATGAAACATCTACACAAAAACATCCACGCACTAAACAAAATTCACACCAATCACCACAACAATACTCACCATAAAAAGGACGACAAATGGCTATTCAAAAAAGCATGCTAGCTTTGGCTGTACTCGGAGGTTCTTTAGCCTTAACCACCAGTACTTCGGCTTACGCATCCCTAGGTATTACACCACCAGCGAACGAAGAAGTTTGGATCACCACCGATGCTGACGCACAGCATATAATGACTCAACATGGCGCAACAGTTTACCCAAGCGTGACTGGAAACAAGCATTCCATCGTCGCGAAAATCAACCAGAAAGAGCTGGCGAAACTATCCAGCCACATGCACGAAGAAACCCACCGTTGTGGTGGCTACATGGTGCACGAAGACAAAGCAAGCGCACTCAAAGCCGCAGCGATGCCACTGACAATGAGCACCTTCGAAAAACCGGTGATCAGCCATCAAGACACAGTGAACGACCTACTCGCTCAGGTCGAGCCGAACAACATGGTCACGACCATTGAAAATCTAACCAACTTCACCAACCGTTTTTATACTACTTCTACTGGTGTCGCTGCTTCAGATTGGCTTTTAGAGCGTTGGGAAACAGAAATTAAGGATGTGCCGTATGCGTCTGCACGCCAGATCACGCATGCCGAATATCCACAAAAATCCGTTGAAGTGACACTGCTTGGCGCTAAATATCCTGAAGAGATCGTCGTTGTTGGTGGACACCTTGATTCGACCGTTGGATCTTGGACAAGCGAAGGCACCATCTCACCGGGAGCCGATGATGATGCGTCTGGCATTGCAACGGTAACAGAGTCGCTTCGCCTGATGATCGCCAGTGGCATTCAACCAGACAAAACCATTAAGTTCTATGGCTATGCAGCAGAAGAAGTAGGGCTGCGCGGTTCACAAGATGTCGCTAACGCTTTAAGAGACGAGCAAGCAAACGTTGTATCAGTATTGCAATTAGACATGACCAACTACAACGGTTCGGCGCACGATATCACCTTCATCACAGACTATACCGACAGTAACCTCACCGCCTACCTGAGCGAGCTGATCGACACTTATGCTAGTGACATCAGTTACGGTTTCGATGATTGTGGCTATGCCTGTTCTGACCACGCCTCTTGGCACAATGTTGGCTACCCAGCCGCCATGCCATTCGAGAGCATGTTCAATGATTACAACCCAAATATTCATACTCAGCACGACACGCTTGAGAACTCCGATCCAACAGCGACACACGCGACCAAGTTCGCCAAACTGGCCATTGCTTACCTTGTCGAAACCAGCCTTGATTCGCCAGTTTCAGGCCCTAAAGAGCTGCAAAATAACGTGCCTGTTGAAGGACTTACTGCAGGGTATGGTGAAGAGCAGTTCTTCACATTTACAACTGAAAGTGCAGGTCAGTTAACGGTGACATTAGCAGGCCCTCGTAGTGGCGATGCCGACCTTTACGTGAAACATAATGGTACCGTATCGAAAGCAAGCTACGATTGTCGTCCATACCAGAACAGCAGCAACGAACAGTGTGTACTGAACAAACCAGCGGGTGAATTCAACATCATGGTGCGCGGCTACCGTAACTTTAACGATGTCACCATTGTCGCTAACTTCGTGCCGGGTTTGCAGTAACTAATCATTAGCAACTGGCAGCCCAACGAGCCTTGGTGGTAGGTTTCAATTGAGCATCCACTAGATTTACTCGGCCAACCAATTGGCAAACCACTTAGGAAAAAAACATAACGCAGCTGAACTGGCTGCGTTTTTTTCAGTGGTAACGTAAGTGTAGATGTAGATGAAAATAGTTACTTCACCAAAATCTAATTAAGCATCTCTAAATATAAATAAAAAGTTATATTTTAATTAAGGAATTTTAATCCCTTAATCCCAAAACGCCTACCTTATATTCAATTCTATAAATAACCAACACGAATAATAAAGCGATCACTTAATTAGTTAATGCTTATTCTATTGCTCTCTAACCCGTTAAACAAATACCTATCGCACAAATCCAAACGTCTATTTAAATATAATTTCACAAACACTCATTTAATTACTTATTTAACGAAGCTCAACATCATACCCATATAATAAAAGAGGGTAAATACTAGAAAAGGAGTAAGCGATAGCAAAAACATAGCCAACAAAAACAACAAGTAAGACCAGATCAACAACATAAAGAAGAACTGGTTCAATTAAATCCAGCACTCCACACAATCATAAAAACAGACAACCAATACATATAATAAATATTGCATATATCAAACGGATGTATATTATCTATAAATTATTCGAGTTTATACGTGCATTTTATAAGTTTTGTTTTCAGTTCAACAGGGACAATCCTGAATTATACAAATCAAACACTACTTATATTGGGATTAGTTATGAGTAATAAACTAAAAAACATTATTTCTTTTACGGGATTAACTGTCATTTTAATCATGACGACGAGCTTATTAAATTGGAAGGATTTCAAAAAATCGTCAACCGTAAGTAACAGAAAACCATTGGGGTACAAATTTAATGCCCCCATCGAAGCTGCACTCGCTGGTGTTCAAGGACTTGGCTTTGCCATCTTAGCCGATGAGGTTCGCCACCTCGCTAACCGTACTCAACAAATTACCACCAAAGTTAAAGACGTTATCACCTCACTTCAACACGAGGCCAGCAACTCAATCACCACTATTGAAGATACGAAGGCTCAAATAACCACCGCGACGGTAGAGCAAACGCTTGTCGCGGGAGAAATTAATCAGAGTGTTGCGGACATCCATCACAAGGCTCCCGTAAGCGGTAAGCACGTTCAAGATAAACGGTTAAAACCTGTGTTCATTTAACGCTAAGTAGGAGAAGCAGTTCCCCCTACTGACAACATCGAAGTTAAACAATCAAGCCACCTCTAAGGAGGCTTGATTCAACGATTTATCGCATCAACCAACACACTAAATCCCTAGCGTTCTCTTTGCCATCTCGGCAAGGAGAGGCTTTTTGCTTTCTAAATTAAGCATATAACTTCGCTAACAATAAGGATAAACCTATGAAGTTAAAAAGATTAGCACTCATTACTGCTATGATTTCATCAAACGTCAATGCCTTTCAGGTCTGTAACATCGGAGACGAATATAACGTCTTGGACAGCGAAAGCTTTCATCAGATCCGACAGAAAAACTATGATGCCTTCGGTGAAGGCATTACTCCTGAAAACCTGTTTCCATCATCGCCAGAGCACATTGTCGACTTAAAACCCTCTCTCTCTGAAGCCAGTGATGTTTTCCCAGAAACCGCCACATTACTGGATACAGGACCAGCCTCGGCGATTGCAATTGAACCGGTAGAAGCGACACGATTAATGGAAACCTTGGGGCGTTCAACCAGTAGCCTGGCAAAAGGCGCGTTAGAAGCTTTGGGCCCAATTGGTGATGCGGTTGCGGTCGGCCTTTGGGCAAATGACGTGGCCAATAGCTTTCAGGACGAATCGCGCACCTCTTATGATAGGTTCGCCACCGTTATGGAGTTGGTCGATTGGTTTGGCGTCTTAAAGCTTCCAGCCAGAGAGATCGATCGTCAAATATTGAGTAGCCGTTGGGATAGGATTGCGGCGGGTGACCATTATAGTTATCGCGTTCATGATGACCTGATTACTCAGCAAGATCTGAGAGACAAAAACCATTGGGCTGAACTCGCATCCAAACAGCAGGCTATGTTAAACGCAGTAGCACAAGGCTTCGCGACCGATCTTGCACTCAAATACCAACAGCATTATCAAGAAGTCGTTCAAGCTCAAACCATCATGGCAGAAGAGTTGATTACAGGTGTCGAGCATGAACTGCGCAAAACCCTCTTTAGCGAGCTTGCAGTCGATCATCAAGGTTCTCGCCTTTTCGCATCAGACATTGCCTTAAGCTGTAACGAAGAAGCCCAAGCATTGGCAGAGCTGTACCCTCAACAAGATGTTGAAGAAAACAATAACCGTCCACCAGCGGTGCCGTCAAAGCGCCAAGCCAATCGAGCTCTTGCCAAACTCCAACACTGCCAGCAGCAGCTATTGGATGAAGCTATTGCCAAACTTGATGCCTTACGAGCGGGACAAATTCCTGGCCTTGACCAAGCCGCTGTGGAACAACTTTATACCCGAACGCTAGCAGCAAAGACGCAGATCATTGAAACCGCGGACAACCATGTCAATTTGCTCAAGAGTAAGCTGCAAAAAGAGATGTTTACACAAGGTGAAATCGCCGTTGAACAACTATTCAGTTCAGGCTCTGTAGACACCATGCATAACTTCTTCAAGGCGCAAGCGGAACGAAACGCTATCGACGAAATGACACGCAGCATTCTTGGCCGCCCTGCGACCACACAAGAAATACGCAACAAAGAGATTGTTCTCCAAAGCGGTTACAGAAAGTGCGTCCGTATTGGTATTCTCGGAGGAGACCCGAATTTTCGCGGCTGTGTCGAATATGCTTGGATACCAGCGGAAACTCGCCCGTTTAATCCATCTGAAGATACGGTTATTGCGCAAATCTATCCGCCGAATAAAGAAGCGGTGAAGCGAGTTCTTTTCGATACGCTAAGCACCTTGATTGCCAATGGCTGGAACTCAGAAGACGAGGAGCATTGGTTAGAGCAACAGATCTTGAATTTTTCTGCGCAGCAGCGCCTAAAACAACAAGCCGAATTCGATAAACAGCAGGTCTATCATTGGCTGTTAGATTCAACCGCGCAACTAGGAGGTAAATGTACAGGTGGCAGTTCATGCGCAGGCTGGAGCCCTTCTTACCTACAAACAGTGAACCTATCACGTCAATCGTCGCTGCATTACATCAACAATTGGCATACTAACTATTCGGGCAAATACGCAAATGTACACTCAAAGCGTTATCAAAAGCTCGAAAGCCTCATCGCTGTGGCGCTGGCAAGTGAATGGCAGGCCAAGCAAGCAGTAGAATTTTTTAGTTTTACTTATCCAGGTAGTGCCGATCTCGAAACTAACGCGCCATTAATTTACTCAGCACTCAAGTCTTCATCACTAGACATTACGGACCTGCAAGGTAATACGCTACAACTGGCTAAAGGAATAGTGAAAACTCGACTTGCGGAGGCGATAAGCGTCTCAGACAGCAACGGTATTGAATGGCTACATTCACAAGTGGGCCAATTCCAACGTTACACGTCAATCATCCACTCACAGCACATTTCTACAGGGCATTACGCTTCTGGATCAGAGGATGTTCCCGCTCTATTCTCTGAAATGCTACCCGCGCACCTAATGCGATACCTAATTTCAGACATTATCCCTGATAGCTATGATGCCCGTTTGGAGCGCTCAATTGAGGCACTGTTTAATCCAGCCTCAGAACTCAACCAAAAACTAGACAGCTTAAGCCGCACCAATGAAAGCTTTACCAACAAACCGGGTCGCAGCTGCTTGATCTACTATCCGCACCTTAAGAGCGCTCTTCTCAGTGTGGCTGAAGAAGAAGATCTGTACTGGCTTTCACCTATCTCAGAATGGTACGACGCAGTCACTCGACAACAACTTAATACGTTTCGCGCACTTCAGTCTGCCGTAATCAACCAGAATACTTTTGGCGTTCCTTGCGACCTAAGCCCAAACAGCTACCAATACCAATAAAGGACGACCACTATGAATATTCGTTTTTTATTACTTCTCTGTTGTTTGAGTTTTGCTAGCTTCTCTCAGCCATTTGATACGCTCAAACAGCCAAACCGTTCTGAGGAAGAAATCATCCAACTAGCAGAAGACTTCAAAGACTGGTCAAAGGCTTCCAATGGTTGGCGCTACTCCTTCATAACTGCCAATGAAAAGGAAGCTGTGGAAGATTTTTCAATTTCCGGCTATCAGACCGCTAATGACTACCTAAGAGCAACTGACACCTCAACATGGGGTGTCGCGGGGGCGGATGCGAGGCAATACATTCGCACGGTTAAATCGGCTCTCAACAAGCTGCCAAAATACAAAGGGACCGCCTATCGAGGGACTTGGGTAAAACTATCTCTGCTTAACAAGCTCGAAGAGGGAGACGTGTTGGTCGAGCCAGCATTTACTTCAACCTCTACTCTCCCAGAAGTCGCTAAGCGCTTTTCGGTAGTGCATCCCAACTCCCCACAAAGGCTCAAGCGAGTGCTGTTTGAAGTAAAGATCAATCAAGGGGGTCACACCATTGCAGGGCTTTCGGAATACAGCAAAGAAGCAGAGGTTCTATTTGCGCCAAATGCACACTTTCGAATCACCCAGATAGAGCGAACTTCTAACCATACCTACATCGGCGTTGAGACGGTGAAGGCGTCTGCCGTCAAAAATACTCAGAAATATAATCTCTATTCAGGCAAAGAAGTAGAAGCGTCATTTTGGCACTCTCTCGTTTGTACATAAGCTAAGGAGCTAACAATGAAAAAAATACTTTGGATGTTTTGTCTCTCTTTACTGGCAAGCTACTCCACGTACGGAGAAGAGTTTGCCGAATTTAAAGGACGTTCACTCTCCCATGAAGCTCAGCAACAAATCGCTGACAACTTGATGGACTGGGCTACCACTCATCATGTCAACGCAGAAAAAAAGATGGTGCCAGAAGAGTATTCCGCAATCAAAAACTATGGCCGAGTGGATCACGACGTGGTCAATGAATACATGCGGGCGGGAGAACCTGAAGGGTATCTGTCGGAAATGTTTGGTCGTACATTGAAGTCACGAGTCTTTCATATGCGAAATGTCATGAATAAACTCCCTAACTACAAGGGCACAGTCTACCGTGGCTCATCGATAAAAAATACGCTACTGGATAAGCTAAATGTTGGTGATATTCTGCACGAGAAAGCCTTTTTATCGACTTCGACATTACCGAGTGTTGCCAAGAATTTTTCGTCTGCTGGCGTTTACGAAGGCGCCTCTGCCGCTCAATTCAAAATTGAGTTAAAGTCAGCAGGTCGAGCGATCAATGCTTACACGTTCAAACCGGATGAAGCTGAAATACTCGCTAAACCCAACACTTACTATCGAGTAGAAGCGATTGAAAAGATATCGCCACACAGAAACTACATCAAGATGAGAGAGGTAAAGAATCCTAGTCGTTATCTTAAGGCTGAACCCGATATCCATATATACGACAGCTTTAATGGTGAAGAAGTCTCCCTTCGAAATCGCAGTTCCCTCTACTGCCTGTAGCATGATGCACCTGTCGATGGCGTAATGCACCGTTTTCTTAGATTATGTTCTTAATGAACGATTGAACACAAAAAGACCATCATAATGATGGTCTTTTTTATTACTGACATTCGCTAATCTAGCGCTATTAGCTTGCGGTTTTACGCATCACCTTGCCACAAATATACTCCCCAATCGGCATTGCCGAAGTCGCTGCCGGCGATGGCGCGTTACATACATGCAAGCTTCTTGGGCTTTCGGCAAACAGAAAATCATGAACCAAGGTGCCATCTTTGAGTACCGCTTGGGCACGAATGCCTGCTGGGTAAGGTTTGAAATCTGACACCGTAATACTCGGGCAATATTTATTCACTAGCTTTAGATATCCCGGCTTCCACCACGAGTTTTTAAACTCTACCAAACCGGTTTTTAGATTATTCGCAGTCACCTTCCAAAAGCCCGCAAAGCTCAGCATCTGCCAAGTGTCTTTGAAACTAAAATTAAGCTTGCCATAGCCTTCTCGCTTCCAACCTTGAACTGCATTTGGCCCTACTGTTACGGAGCCATCAATCATGCGTGTTAAATGCACGCCCAAGAAAGGCAGTTCTGGGTCAGGGATCGGATAAATAAGATGATTCACCACTTGGTTGTGTTTGGCGTCCAACTGATAATATTCACCGCGATAAGGGACGATTTGGAAGTCGGTTTCAATGCCAAGCATGCTGGTCATTCTATCGGCCATCAAACCAGAACAAGTGATCAAGAATCGGCTGTTCAGTTGAAGAGTCTGACCATCGACTTTGCACGTTAACTGCACCTCATCTTCTTGCTCATCCGCCATAATCACTTCAGTACCAAGGCTAAGTTTTCCACCCGCTTCAACAAACTCTTGAGCCATCACTTCGGTGACTTTTTTGTAGTCCACGATACTGGTGGTTTTGACATAAATCGCGCCCAAGCCCGTGATGTTTGGCTCGGCTAGTTTCAGCTGCGCTTGATCTAAGAGGTCGACATCAATGTCGTTATCATGACAACGTTGATAGAGCGCGTTCATGCGCTTTACTTCCTGCTCATTGGTCGCGACCAACAGCTTGCCACAGTTTTCGACAGGGATATCGTGTTGACTGCAAAAGGCGATGGTGCGCTCTACGCCACGCTTACAAAAATCCGCCTTTAAACTGCCCGGGGCGTAGTAAACGCCAGCGTGAATCACACCACTGTTATGACCTGTTTGGTGCTGCGCAAAGCCACGCTCCTTTTCGACTAAAAGGATGCTTTTATCAGGGTGAGCTTGCTGTAATTGCCATGCCGTCGACACGCCAACAATGCCACCACCAACGATAATATAGTCGTATGTTGAGTTCATAATATTCCTACATTCAATCCTTTTAATTATAGGGAAGACGCGACAGTGTCAGGTTCGGTTTGAGGTAAAGATTCTTGCTCATCTTCCGATTCCTTTTTCACTTGATTAGCATCGTATTGACGAGCCGTGTGAATAAAGAGACCAATGAAAAGTGCTACGCACACTAGACGAATCACGACGGAAATATCAGGCCAAACCAATGCCACACCCAGCGCGATTAATACAACACGAGTCAGCAGATTAATTTTACTTTCTAGATAACCTTCAATCGCAGCAACAAACGCGTAAGTACCAATAATAGCAAAGCCTCCTGTGACCAAAACCGAGGTCACATCCCAACTTACTAAGTTGGTGTAAGCAATCAACAATGGCACTAAGTACAGGCCTTTGGCGATCTTCCATGCCATTAAACCGGTTCTCATTGGTGGTGTTTTAGCAATGGTCGCGGCGGCAAACGCAGTTAAGCAAACTGGCGGGGTTACGTTACTGTCTTGCGACAACCAGAAAATGATCAAGTGTGCAGAAAGCAGTGCAAGGCTGATCGCTTCTAAGCCCAAGCTTTGCTCAAGTAGGGTTTCGACAAAGTCAGCAGGGACTAACGCAATCATCTCTTTGGCTGTTTCGAGAGCCATTGGCGCATTCAGTAAATCTAACTTGTCTGGTGCCGCTAACATGAAGATAGCTTTCGCCTGTTCAGGTAACTGACCCGAAACCAGCAAGTCGAGCAACTGGCTTTCAGCAATCAGTTTGTACAAAGCTGGAGCCGACAGAGTGCCCAACACGATATAAGCCGCCGTCACTGGTAAGCCCATACCCAGAATCAAAGATGCCAATGCGATCAAGGCAATCATCACCAACAAGTCGCCGTTCGCCCAGCTGTTGATCATCAACGAGAAGGTGTTACCAATACCCGTCGTGCTGATCACGTTGATAACGAGGCCAATGCCCACCAACAACACCGCCGTTGTCGCCATGTTTTTTGCGCCTTGAGAAAGCGCTTCGATGATCGCCTTTGGACCCATTTTGTGATTTTTAGAGAACCATGAAGCCACCACGACAGACAGAATCGAGATACCCGCTGCGTAAGTCGGGGTGAAGCCCTTCACCAACAGAGTCACCAACACCGCTAATGGGATCAGGTTGTGCCAGCCCGACAGTAATACCTTCAATAGAGGTTCACAGCCAGAAGTGACTTTTTGCACGCCACTGCGTTTTGCTTCAATACGTACGAAAAATGCCACAGACAAAAAGTAGATAAGCGCAGGTAAGAAGGAAACCGCAATGATGTCGACATAAGGGATCTGCGTGTAAGAGGCCATGATAAACGCCCCCGCACCCATCACT
This sequence comes from Vibrio sp. 14N.309.X.WAT.E.F5, assembly GCF_030397615.1. Lineage (NCBI taxonomy): Bacteria > Pseudomonadati > Pseudomonadota > Gammaproteobacteria > Vibrionales > Vibrionaceae > Vibrio > Vibrio sp. 14N.309.X.WAT.E.F5. The sequence continues at coordinate 313,297 of NZ_JAPNXR010000003.1, forward strand.
GGTGGCATCAACTGCCCGCCCGTCGATGCGGCCGCTTCAACACCGGCCGCGAAACGCGAAGGGAAGCCGGCCTTTTGCATCAAAGGAATACTGATCACACCCGTCGATACGGTGTTTGCTACGCTCGAACCAGACACCGATCCCATCAAGCCAGAACCAATCACCGCGATAAAGCCCGGGCCACCAATCACTTTGCCAGCTGCTGCGCGAGACACATCAATGATGTAATCACCGACACCCGAACGCACTAAGAATGCGCCAAATAGGATGAACATAAACACGAAGGTCCAGCTGATTCTTGAGATAGAACCGAACATCCCTTCTGATGAGTAAAAGCTTCGATAAAGCAGTGTTTCAAGGCTTAGACCCGGGAAGTGGAAGATGCCGCTGGTCCATTGTCCCCACAGTACCACATAGCTCAAACACACTAAGATAAGCACCGGAATAAACCAGCCCATGGTTCGACGAATCAGCTCAATAACGATGGCAATCGCCAAGATAGAGAAGAACCAATCACTGGCGATAAACTTCACGCCTCGCTCATAAAGGGCATCTTCTGCAAAGGGAATGTAGATAAGACAAGCTAGAGCCGCCAAGGCAATTCCGATGTCTACCGCCAGAGCAATTTTGCTTTTTTTCAGTGAGATATGGGCGGGATACCAAAGCGCACAAATGATCGCAAAACCGGCGAAGTGGGTCGCCGAGATCCAAAGCTCAGGCAAAGTAGATAAGGTGTTAAACCAAATGTGTAATAGGGAGAGGATTACTCCCATTGTCGTTATCGCTTTGCCCACCCACGGAAAATCCGTTCGGGTCGGCAGTTCAAATTTTTTCAGTTCCTGCTGCAGCGAATCGCTCATAGAAAACTCCTGCTCTCCGCAGCAAACACGAAGAGACAATCCATAAAGTGAGGAGGTGCACGAACACATTCTTGAGCGAACGTGCACCAAGCAATTAAGTCACGAAGGGTGTCTTTGTTTAACTAACGTAAACCGTCATTCGGCGAAAGCCGTTAGTTAACGATCAACTCAGAAGGGACATCGATGCCCACTTCTTGGTAGTAACGTGCAGCGCCCGGGTGAAGTGGAACAGGCAGACCTGCGATCCCTTTCTCGAGAGCCATTGCTTTGGTTGCTTTGTGGATACCTTGTAGGAAAGGTAGGTTTTCATAGATAGCTTTAGTCAGCTGATAAACATCTTCTTCAGAAATGTCTTCACGAACCGCTAGGAAGTTGGGTTGAGCGATAGTGGTGATCGGCTTATCAACACCTGGATAAGTATTTGCAGGGATCTCATATTTAGTCCAGATATTGTAATCGCCGTTCGCTTGTTTGATTTGCGCATCAGTAAACGACAGGATTTGAATGTCTTCACCCAAGGCTGCAAACGCTTGAGTTACCGCGCCAACAGGCACGCCAGCGGGCGTATTCATACCATCGATGGTGCCATTTTGTAGTGCGCTGGCACTGCCGCCGTAACCCATAAAGGCAAGTTTAAATTGTTCTGGGTTAACCGACAGGCCTTGCATGATCTGGCGTCCTGAATTCTCTGTACCTGAGTTCTTCTTACCGATAGAGAATTTCTTGCCATTTAGATTTTCTAAATCACTCATGGTGCCCGTTTCTGTCAGATCAGAACGCACAATAAAGTGTTCAACGTTTTGCCATAGCATAGAGACTGAACGCAGTTGTTTTTGACTGCCTGACTTCTCATATGGACCAAGCCCTTGCCACGCCCACGCGCCATACAAACCTTGCAGAATGGCAAACTGTGCTTCGTTCTCATTGAGAAGTTTCACATTCTCGCCCGATCCCGCAGAGCTGATAGCCGCCAAAGAAAAGTGCTGCTTTGGCGCAAGCTTAACTTTACTCAATGTCGCTAAAGCCACACCCACTGGATAGTAAGTACCACCCGTTGAGGCCGTCGCTAAAATGTAGCTGCGATCTTCTTGAGCTGAGGCGTTACTGATAAGGCCGATAGAGGCCATTGCGATTGCTAAAGTTTTAACTAGCTTGTTGTATTTCATTGTTACTCTCCATGTAGAGTTATTCACGTTATAGTTTTGTTAACAACAATTGCTAGATAGCAAGCACAATGCCAATTTTCAAGTTACTGTTTTAATTGATATTTATTTCAAAGGGCACCTAAAATAAGCCATTTCTTGCTTATTTGACTACGAATCAATGAGCTATTTTTTGCTTATCCCAAACCACGAATAACATCGGTTTAAAGGTGGCCAAGTCACACTGTGTTACATTTGCGTGATCAATGTTTATAAAATGATAAATATATGATGAGCCATTTTTTGCTCATTGATTCAGACAGCCTCTCTAATCTCATCATCACTTACGAATCGACATAATCGCTTCGGTTCAACGCATAACGCACCATCTTTTGGTTCAATGTTCGACGGGGTAAATCCAAATCTTGCATCACATCATTAATGCGCCCTTGATAACGCACTAACGCATCGTGAATCACCTTACGTTCGAAACTCTGCACTTGAACCGCCAACGGAATCCCTGCCGTTGTGGACTCTGTGACAGAATTGGGACGGCACGCCAAGATGTCTCCTACCGTTAAGCTTTCATCCAGTGCGAAACGAATCGCGACATTACGCAGTTCACGCACATTGCCCGGCCACGCATACGACAACAAGGCATAGCGATCGGCCTCACTGGCAACTCGGGTTTCACTGTTCGCTTCTTGAGTGAAGTGTTCGAAAAGGATCAAAGCATCGTCTTCTCGTTCACTAAGGGGAGGTAAATGCAGTTGGGCAACGTTCAAACGATAGAAAAGGTCTTGGCGAAAATCGGGATGATTCAGTAGATCGCTTTTCGAAGCAGAGACCACTCGTAGATCAACATGTTGTTGCTGATTCCCCCCCACGCGTTCGACGACATTATCTTGCAAGGTGCGCAGCACTTTTACCTGCATCGACAGCGGCATACTCTCTATTTCATCGAGGAACACCGTGCCTTTGTCGGCAAATTCAAGCTTACCAATGCGTCGTTTGGCCGCACCAGTAAATGCTCCAGCTTCGTGTCCAAACAGCTCGCTTTCAAAGAGATTTTCTGGGATTGCGCCACAGTTAAGCGGTACAAACGGATGGGTTTTACGCAGGCTAAACTCATGCAAACAAGAAGCGACTAGCTCTTTACCGCAGCCGGTTTCGCCATAAATGATCACATTGGTATCAATCGAGGCGATTTTTTGTATTTGCTCTCGCAATTCACACATCACTTTACTGCGACCAATCAGCACCTCTTCAATGCCCTTCAGGTTATCCAGATAGTTCTGACGACTGTTTCTGTCTTGGCCACTTTGATGTTTGTCGACCGCTTCCGAAACCGTTTGAGACAGACGCTCAGGGTCGAATGGCTTTTCAATGAAATCATACGCGCCTTGCTGTAACGCTTTCACGGCCATATCGACATCACCGTGACCAGTGATCAAGATGACAGGCACCTCAGGTACTAACTGCTTAAATCGCGCAAGCAACTCAACGCCGTCTATATCAGGTAAACGAACGTCGGTGATGATGGTTTGGAAATCACCCTGCTCTACCGCGTTTAACGCATCTTGCCCAACCTCAAATGCGGTGACATCGAAGCCCGCTAATTGTAACCATTGGCTGGTTGCTTGACGCACAATTGCATCATCTTCAATCAAAGCTATACGCTGCATGGTTTGGTTCCGCCACTTACCTCTGAATAATGTCGCCCACGGTATGTAAAAAATCCGCAGACGAAAAGGAGCTAGCTCCCACTTTGAATAACACTCCTTTAACAGTTTTATAATGTTTGTTAGCTTCAACTTGTCTCACTCTCCATTCGCTTAAAAAGCAAACAGAAAACCTTCTCAAGTCACTAGTTTTAAAAGGATTTGATCAGCAATGATGAATAACAATCGATATTGGTTATTCCTATGTGCCTGTTTATTAATTGGTTTGGTTCAGGTAACCACCAAAAGTGGTATAAGCCAATGGAAGCTCGAACAAGCCCAACGCTATGCAGAACAGCGCTTCCTCGGATACATTGCCGAAGCCAGACGCACCCTGAAACGCTTCTATTATCTGCCCTACCTAGTGACGAACGATGAAACCAGTGTGCGTTTCATTGAGGGTGAAGCCCGCCTCGAAAAGCGCATTAAGAAGCAGCTGATTCAACTGGATAAAGCGGCCAACACCAAGGGCTGGTATCTGCTTTCTGGCAAAGGTGATTTATTGGTATCGAGTGTCGAAAGAAGCAAACTGAGTAAAAAGAACGCCAGCACGATTGTCTCTAAGATCCACCAGCAAGGTGGTGCGATTTCGGTGGTGACTAAAAATAAAGGCGTGACACCCGATTACTTTATTGCCGCGCCCGTTTATCGAGCCTCCGATGTGGTCGGTATTGTCGCGGTGCAAATCGATTTGTCATTATTAACCGATCAATGGTTTGCTGATGGTGAAGCGATCCTGTTCCAGAACCCTCGCGATCAGTTCTTTCTCTCGAGTGATAAACGACTGAGCGCTGACTGGTTCAACGACACGTTCAACTCACAACCAAGCACGACAAAACGCGAGCTGTACGACCAAACCCATATTCGCGTGTGGCGACTGCAAGATAAAGATTACTTGATTCAGTCAATCAAGTTAGATGACCTTAATTGGCGTTTAACCTACCTCACGCCATTAACCAGCCTCAACCAGACCACTAACTGGATCAGCTGGAGTGTGGCGGTTGGCTGTCTTTTCATTCTGCTGTTGCTGGTTATTCTTTATCAAAGACGTCAGAAAAAACTCAGTAATCTGCGAATCCAAAAGCTCATCGAAGAGTCAGAAAAACGACTGTCTGGAATGATCAATAAAACCCACGTAGGGCTGGTTCTGATCGATAAGCATGGCCATATCCACGATATTAACCTGATGGCCAAGAACTACTTTTGCCTTTCTGATTCGATGATCAGCAACATCAAGGCGTGGCAGTTATTTGAAGCAGGCAACCCAAATTCAACCACGTTACAGCTACTCAAGAACTTGGAACAACACCAAGAACTGGCCGAGATCACCAGCGTCGAAACCATGGCAAGACGCAGTGATGGCAGCTACTTCCCTGTGCTGTTCTCTATTAGCTCATTCCCTTGGTATTCAACGCCTTATTACCTGTGTACCGTAATCGACATCAGCAAGCGTAAGAAAGCAGAAATTGCGGTTCAAAACGCCAATAAGACGCTGCAACTTCGGGTAGAAGAGCGAACCCAAGACCTCAAAGATGCGCAGCAAGAATTGGTGGAATCAAGCAAACTTGCCGCATTAGGGCGGATGTCGAGTGCGATCACTCATGAGCTGAATCAACCGCTTACTGGTCTAAAAACCCTGCTTTCAAGTAATCAATTGCTGATGGAAAGAGGCGAGACCAAGATGTTAAAAGCGAACATGGACTTAGTCATGAGCCTCATCGACAGAATGGCTAATATGACCAGTCAATTAAAGTCGTTCGCCTTTAAAAGGCTTGAGAAGCCCTATCCAGTTTCACTCACCGACGCACTGCAAGAAACCCTACGAATTCACCAAGCCGAATTAGACAACGTCGATATTCGCGTGCGTGTCGCTTCCAATATTTCGATGGTGATGGGAGAAGAAGCACGACTTCGCCAAGTGCTTGGCAACTTACTTAGAAACGCTGTGGACGCTACGCAGAATCAAACACCCGCAACCATTGTTATCAGCGCACATACCGATCAACAACGTGTGATCATCAAGGTGCAAGATAATGGCTGTGGCGTGTCAGAAGACCAACTCGAAACGATTTTCGAACCCTTCCATACCAACAAAAAGATGGGCGAAGGCTTAGGACTCGGGCTGGCTATCACAGCAAACAATGTACGGGATATGCAAGGTACCTTGATAGCCAAGAACAACCCAGATCAAGGCATGACATTCACGTTAACCCTACAGAATAGTGATAGTAAGTAATCGCTTACGTAAAGCTTAGAATTCACACTCTATTGAGAAGCTAAAACTAAAAAACCGCCCACAGAGGGCGGTTTTGATTCACTTATTGGCGTGTGACTTGTTCGCTAATCCGTTAACGGCTTACTCAGCTAACTGCTTCAACAAGAGCTCTGTCGGGCGAACAATCGCGATGATAGATTCGTCGTAGATCTTCGCTGACTCAGACAGTATCGCTTGATAGGCGTTCGCATCTGATGCTCGAATTTTCTCACCCGCTTGTGCTTTAGCAATCAAGGTTAACGCCAAGTCTGCGACTTCCGCGGTTTTCTCTGCGACAACCACAGTATCTACCGAAGACACATTACCTGCGAAGACAGTTTTAGCAGCGAGTGCAGCCGCTTTGGCTTGTTGATAATGCTCTGCAAGTTGCTCAAGCGCTTGTTGATTGCCCGTCGCGACTTCGTTGACCAAATCTTGCATCTCATACACAGCGTAGCTTTCTACTGGCAGCGCATCAACAAAGCGATTTAGGCGCTCGTATTGGCTGTATAAAGTGCCCTTAGGTTCAGTAGAATTCCACTTTTCCCAGTTACGTGCATAGTACTGTGCTGGCTCGGTGTACTTGGCAAGCACGCGCAAGTCGTGAATATCTTGGCCTCTGGCAATGCGTTTTAACAACATGTCAGCATCCGCATGATGACGAAGTCCAACCGACACTTCAGACCATGTATCCATCGCTTTCATGCGCTTGTACATGCTGCGTTCGTCCGTCAATTCTGCATCAGACCAGAAGCGCTCTGCAATCGCATAGCTGCGTGGCCATAGGTAGTTTTCGACCGTGAGGCTGTCTTTGTTCTCTAGCCACATGGTGATCTCGCCGCCCAAGATAAGCTCTTTTTCTTTATCCGTTAATTCTGCTGGGTAACCACCATTTGGTTCAGGAATCACGCTGCCTTCAACATCACTGCTCGCAATCACTTCACCTGTGGTTGGCCAACGCACGTTACCGACCAATTGGTAACTGCCTTCGGCAAAACCCTTTTGATTCAAGTTTAGGTTGAATTCGGTGTACGACATGAAGTTATCGAAGTGGCCAACGAAGGTTTTACCCGGCACATAATTAAGGATGTAAATCTCTTCACGAGACTTGCCGTTGTAATCACTGAATGCGCGGAAAGTGCCGTCTTTCGCTTCAATGATGGTCAGTGTTCCCTTACGTGGGCCGCCTTTTGAACGTGGCTTCTCCCATTGATACGTCACGAACTTTTCGCCGCTGTGCAGCTTATCGTCAACTGTGATGCCAGTTGGCATTGGGTCATTGCGATAGTGGTAGCTCGTCGGCTGAGGTTGATCTAGGTAATAACCCGTAGAAAGGATACCTGGGTAACCCTCTTTCGCCGCACGACCAATGCTATCGTGCCCTTGCCAGCTTTGAATCACGATGGAAGTCGGCAGGTCTTTATGCCAAATCTCATCCCAACCGGTCATCTTCTTACCGCGCTCTTCGAGCATCTTCTCAACTTTTACATTGAGGTAAGACTGCAGACCACGCTCGCCATCGATATTGTTCTCTTCAATGAACTGTTGGTGCTTTTCACTGTTTTTCCACTGTGCATAATTCGGCTCATCGCCACCAATGTGGAAGTACTCATCAGGGAACAGCTCGGTCACTTCATCAAACACATCACCAAGCATCTCATAGACTTCAGGGTTAAGTGGATCCATGAGCGGTTCAAACACGCCCCACCCTCTTTCTTGCTCGTAGTTTTGCCCTTCACCGCCCGACATCAAACGCGGGTAAGCGTGAGCCACGGCAGAAGAGTGACCCGGAAGAGAGACCTCAGGGATAACACGAATACCAAGATTACGCGCGTATTCAACTAAGTAGCGAACTTGGTCTTTGGTGTAGTAATTACCATCAGCGGTTTCTGACCACAGACGCGGCCAAGATTCCGTTTGAATGCGGATGCCTTGGTCGTCCCAGAAGTGCCAATGGAATACGTTCATCTTCGCCGACGCCATCGCATCTAACTGACGAATCAGCACATCGAATTCAATGAAGTGACGTGAAGTATCGTAAGAAACACCACGCCAGCGGAAACGAGGCTCATCGACAATCGTGACGGCAGGAATATGGTAGCCAGTCGCTGTGGTTTCAACGAGCTGTAAAAGGGTTTCGATGCCGTGAATAGTGCCGTATGGGCTTGGAGAGCTCAGCGTGATTTGTTCACCCTGAGTGGTAATTTTGTAGGACTCTACAGAGTCGATGTTCTGTACTTCAGACTTTGGTGCCGCGTCGATATCAATGATCAGGTTCGCTTCGTCTTCATTATCAACCTGCCAATTTAGAATCGGCACACCCGTCTGACGCTCAAGGCGATCAATAAAGCGTTTCGCCGTGTACTCAACGCGATCAGAATTAAAGCCTTTGATGTAAACCTTGAAGTTACCGTCGACCTTAACTTGCCCAGCTTGCAGCTCGACCGTTTGTGGGTACGGCATTAAATTTAGATCGGTATTTGGAGCCATTGCTAACGCCATTGGGGACACTACTGAACCTGAAATCAATAGGGATAATATAGTTTTTTTCATTATTAGTTTTCCTATATAAATATGGTTCTGTTTTGTTTATCGGAGGCGATTCACAAAACAGAACCATCAGCCACTGCTGTTGCTCGTTATCTCTGATTCGAAAGCTTGTTCTCACTAGTTAAAAAAAAATTGTTGCGAGCTTCAAGCTTATCGCTAGTTCAAAAGCTTATTGCTCGTTAACAAGAGCGACCGCTTCACGAACCAATACTGCAATCTCATCCCATTGCTCGTTCTCGATCATTTTTGGCGACACCATCCAAGTACCACCACAGCACACCACACGATCCACTGCTAGGTAGTCATTGACGTTGTGTTTACCGATACCGCCTGTTGGCATTAAAGACACATCAACGTATGGCGCTAGCAGAGACTTCACCATGTTGATGCCACCAGACGCTTCTGCAGGGAAGAACTTCAAGAAGTTAAGACCAAGCTCTAGCGCTTGCTCTACTTGGCTTGGGTTGTTTACGCCAGGAACGATTGGCATGCCGATTTCTTGGCAACGTTTTACGGTGTTTGGATTCAGGCCCGGAGCCACAATGAATTCGCTGCCCGACTCTTTCGCAAGGTCGATCTGCGCTGGCGTTAATACTGTGCCGGCACCGATACACATTTCTGGATACGCATCGCGCATCGCACGAATCGCGTCTGCTGCCGCTTCAGTACGGAATGTGACTTCAGCAACTGGTAGGCCGTTTTCTACCAGCACTTTTGCCAGTGGAATCGCGTGTTCAACCTTGTTGATTTGGATAACAGGGATAACTTTGAATTGCTTAAGTTTGTTGATCATTTCTTGAGACATAATAATTCCGCTTTTTATTTTTTAATCAGTTGGCTCATAGCGCTCACGGGGATGATTGCGCCAGAGTATTGAATAACGATTGAAGCCAGTTGGTGGCCAAGTTCAGCTGCGTCGGTGGCGCTCTCGCCAGTAAGACGCGCAGCTAAATAACCCGCGGCGAATGAATCGCCCGCCGCGCAGGTGTCGACCACGTTAGAAACACGAGTCGCTGAAACATAATTCTCAACAATATCGTCCTGTTCAATTTGAACAATCTTGCATGGCTCGCAGCCACGTTTGATGACGATCTCTTGGCACCCCAAACGGAGGCAGCGTTGTTGAACGCTCTCTGAGTTCCCCCAGACAAGTAGATCGTCATCTTCGGTAATCAAGGCGATGTCCACCAGCGGCAGTAACTTGGCGTACCAATGTCGAGCTTGCTCGGTGCTCCAAAGTTGCGGGCGATAGTTGTTATCAAAAATCACCTTGCCGCCTTGGTTTGAGAACACACTAATGACTTTGAATAGGCGCTCACGAGAGGCGTCATCCAATATCGCGATACTGATACCGCTGATGTAAACCGCGTCGACTTGCTTCTCTGTCAGAGCGATTTCAAGCTTATTCAAGTCATTAGCATGGAAGTAAGATTTTACTGCCGCATCGTTGCGCCAGTAATGAAAGTGTCGCTCACCCGCTTCATCGGTTTCGACCATGTAGAGTCCAGGCAGCTTGTTCGCAATGCGTTCAACGAAATTGGTTTGAATACCTTCGAGCTGCCAACTATCAATCATATTTTGAGACAGTTCATCACTGCCAAGGCCTGTCGCGTAATGAACAGAGAGGTTTTGATGTTGGGTTAAGCGAGAAAGGTAAAGTGCGGTATTGAGTGTGTCACCGCCGAATTTTTTGGTTAATGGAGAGCCGCTGATTTCGACCATGCACTCGCCAAAGAACGCAATATTGAAGTTAGAAGATGCAGGCATAGCAGATCCTAAAATAGAGAGATAAATGGGGAAGAAGGCCCTACCGAGAAGCAGAGCCTGAGCTAGCTAAACCACTCCACAACTTGTTGTACTGAATTTGTGGTACTAACTCGCTGTGGAGCGTTTTAGATTAGCTTGTTTGATTTGCAGGACGTTGAGAAGACGCGTCTTCTTCAAGTACACCTGAGTCTGACAATTCCATTTCCATCAGAGCGCGCTCGTCATCAAGAATTGCTTTCGCCATTTCTGGTGTTACTTGATTAGCCGGAGTACATAGGCTTACCAGCACACCAGCCGTTAGAGCCACTAGACAAGAAGGAATCACAGGGTTGCCCCAGAAAGCCGTGTAGTCTGCGTTTAGCATGACGACAAATGAAGCCACAGATGCACCCGCTAGCGTAGCAAGAGCACCCTGCCAGTTGTAACGTTTCCAGAATCGACCCAACATACCGCACACAAACATGCCCGACATTACGGTTGAAATCATTTTCGTGATGTAGCCAATGATGTCGTTTGACGTTAGTGCGAACAACAGTGCAAAACCAATCACCACAATCAGTGCCAAGCGAGAGTAGTTCACCATTGACTCTTTGTTTGGTACGCGGCCAGTGAACATCACGTAAACATCACGAAGTAGGATAGAAACACCTGCTATCGCATCTGAACTTGCGCTCGACATGGTTGCAGAAAGACCCGCGATAAGAACAATCATGCCAACGCCAACCGGAAGAACCGTTGCAGCAACATAAGGGAACGAGTAGTTCGCGTTATCCAATGATGGGTCAATCGCATGTGCTGCCATACCAATGATTGCAGGGATGATTGAGAAGAAAAGGTACAACACACCCGATGCAACAAATGAGCGACGAACCGTTGATACGTCTTTACCTGAGTAGATACGTTGGCGGAATGAAGGCGTCGCAAGAACACCCACACCAATAACCACAGCCAGAGACACAGCAGGCAGAAGGCCCAGTTTATCGATTGCTAAAAAGCTTGTAGCAGCAGGGTCCATCGCTGCGTAAAGGTTATCCATGCCACCGATGTAATCAACTGACATTACTGCCATCAAGATGAAACCAGCAAAAAGAATGATCGCTTGAATGGTATCGGTCCACACAACCGCTGTGTAACCACCGATCACCACGTAAATAGTGAATGCTGCAGCAATAATGATTTTCGCTAGGTTGAGATCGATGTCTGCAATCCACGCTAGGTACATGCCGCCACCTAGAATGTGTGCGCCCAACCAACCAATTGAAGCGACAAAGATCAGTACACCTACAACGTTTTTCACGATGCGGTTAGCGCCAACATAGTAAGCCAGTTCTTCACTCATGGTCATGAAGTTCAGTTTACGAACCGGAGCAAACCAAAGTGCAAGTAATAGGATGCCTATCGCACCACCAATGCCGTACAGAGCACCTGCCCAGCCATTTGCGTAGCCGAAGCCAACCGCACCCATACTTGAACCCGTACCGACCATCGTCGCTACTGTTGTACCAAGTACTAAGAACATAGGTAGGCCACGGCCACCTAATAAGAAATCTTCGCCAGATTTTTGATTACGCGAGACAAACCAGCCTAACCAAATTAAAAAACATACGTACACGCCGAAGCCTGTAAGAAAAAGTGTGCTGTTCATTTGACACCTCTCAGTGAAATATTGAGTTCATTCTTGAACTTTATTTATGATTCATTCATTTTATATTTCATATAATTACTTTATTGATTTTATCTTTTTTAATTAAAGTAATTTTTATAAATGTAGGATGAGAGTATTAAAGGATAATAACAGGGATGACTAACCCCTAATACTCTCTAAGTAGGTAATTGTGATTAGGTTATTACTATCCGCGATCAGCGCGGTAGCAAGTCACATCTACTTCAACTTTCACGTCTACTACTAGGTCACAGACCATGCAGATACGTGCCGGTGGGTTAGCACCGAAGAACTCTTTGAATACCTTATTAAAAGATTGGAAGTAACGAGAATCCGTTAGCACAACCTTTACGTGCATTACGTCTTCTAGGCCGTAGCCCGCTTCAGTCATGATATCGACACAGTTTTGGATCGCTAGGCGAGACTGGTCAACAATGCCACCCTCAACCACTTCACCATCTGTCATCGGTGTCTGGCCAGAAACGTATAGGAAACCACCTGCTTCAGTTGCACGTGCAAATGGTAAATGTTGTCCGCCTGTACCTGTACCGCCTTCAACACCGTAACGTTTAATAGTCATTTTTTAACTCCACTTATTTATAGATAATATTGGGTTTATAGATAACATTGGCTTTATAGATAAAACAGTTTCTATTCCAATATATTTAAATTAATTCGCCGTTTTTTATAATTATCTGAATTTAATAAATAATTTAAATTCTAGTTTCGGTAAATAAAAACGCCTGAACGATTATTTCTTACTTTTCCTTGCTGGTAAGTTAACTCACCATTTACAAATACACTTTCTATTCCTTCAGCAACTGAAATAGGATTTTCAAATGTTGCTGTGTCTTTAATATTCTTTGGATCAAATAAAACTAAATCGGCAAAGGCACCACAGCGAACTTCGCCTCGGCCCGCTAAGTTGTAACGCTGAGCCGACATTCCGGTCATCTTGTGAATCGCTTCTGGCAACGAGAATAGGTTTTCGTCTCGGCAATAGTGACCTAGCACTTTCGGGAAGGTGCCCCACAATCTTGGGTGTGGATGCGGGTCATTAGGTAAACCGTCGGAACCGACCATGGTCAGTTTGTATTTCAAAACACGCTTTACGTCGTTCTCATCCATGCAATGATAAACCGCGCCCGCTGGTTGAAGCGCTTTTGCTGCGTCCATCAGGGGGAGATTCATTTCATCAGCAATCTGCTTAAGCGTTTTGCCTGCATGTTCTGGTTTTGCTTCAGACCAAGTGATGAATATGTCGAAATCGTCAGTCACTTGTTTCAAATCTAATGTTGAAGAGCTCGCTGAGTATGGGTAGCAGTCGCAAGACACATCTTGGTGCTCAGAAACCTTGTCCATTAAGTCGAGTACTTCAACGGTTCTACCCCAGTTCCCCGCACCTGCACATTTAAGGTGGGAGATAACAACAGGCACTTTCGCGTATTGTCCTGTCTCAAACGCCTCTTCCATCGCGCTTAAGATCTCTTCAAATTCGGTACGCATATGCGTGGTATAGATGCCGCCGTGACCAGAAAGCACTTTCGCTAACTGCATCACTTCGTTGGCATTCGCTTGTTTAGCGCTCGCGTAAGCCAAACCCGAGCTCAAACCTAATGCGCCTTGTTCCATCGCCAAATCAAGGTTGGTTTGCATCGCTGCGATTTCATCTTCGCTTGCAGTTCGTTGCAGGTCATCCATCACTTGGTTACGCAATGTGGTATGGCCAACTAACGCTGCGACATTTACTGCCGGTTGAGCTTGCTCTACTGCTTGTGCATACGCGGTGAAAGTTGGGTATTTAAAGTCAGCTTGTGCGCCTAAAAGATTCATTGGGTCAGGTGGATCACCAGCCAAAACGGTTGGTGATGCGCTGATACCACAGTTACCAACAATCACGGTTGTGACACCTTGGCTGATCTTAGGCAGGCAGTCTGGGTAACGAATTACATTGGTATCGTCATGTGTATGTACATCGATAAAACCAGGAGCCAATGCTAAGCCTGCTCCTTCAACCAATTGGCCACAATCTTCATGATCGATTTGACCAATTTCGGCGATTTTTCCATCTCGGATTGCTACATCGGCACAAAACGATTGTTCGCCGGTGCCATCAAACACCTCTACATTTTTAATTATCGTATCGAACAACATTTTTCACTCTCTCAATCCACTGTGTTGATGAAGCTATCTTAAAAATTTGGCCGATTGTTTTCAGTGACAAAACACACATTATATTTTAAATTGTGTGATAGTTTCTATCACAAACAACAAGAATGATAGATTTACACATAACAAAACAACGACTTACATCATGTTAGGAATCAGCAATGAAAAATAACCCTGCACTCGAAAATGTTAGAAAGTATCAAAAAGAAGGTTTTATCTTGACTGAAAAAGGCCAAAAAGGGAGAGCGGTATCACAATCTGAGAACGGTGTTTATCGACTGATTGATGAAGATGTTTCGCTTCCGGTTGCGGTTATCAAGCAATCAGCCTTAACCAATAACCTAAATTGGATGCAATCATTCGCCGATCATCATCAGGTTAAATTATCGCCACACGGCAAAACCTCCATGACACCTGATTTTTTCCGCCAACAGCTAGAAAATGGCGCTTGGGGTATTACCGTCGCGACGCCTGCACAGGCCGAAATTGCAGCTATGGCAGGTGCAAAACGCATCATCATGGCTAACCAATTGGTGGGCAAAACCAACATGGCGATCGTTGAACAGCTGATCAGTGAGTTTGATGTCGACTTTTACTGTTGTGTGGATTCTTCAGTCAACGTACAGCAACTTAACCAATATTTCGCCAATACAAAGCAGACGCTAAAGGTACTGATCGAATTTGGTGTACCGGGCGGTCGTTGTGGATGTCGTTCACCACAAGAAGTTCTAGAACTGGCTCAAACCATCCAAGATACGCCTGCGCTTTCGCTAGCGGGTATTGAGGTATATGAGGGTGTTATTCACGGTGACAACGCAGAACAAGACATTCGCACCTTCTTGAAACAGGCACTGACTTCGGTCGAAAGCCTCGCATCAGATGGCCTAATTGCAGGGCAACCTATCATCACGGGTGCCGGCTCTGCTTGGTATGACGTGGTTGCAGAATGTTTAGCGAACCTAACCGATTACTTGGCGATCATCCGCCCGGGCTGTTATGCGATTCACGACACAGGTATCTACCTAGACGCTCAAAGCAAAGTGCTACAACGTGCCCAAGCAAACCAAGGTTACGCGTGCGAATTGGGTGGAGATCTGGAATCGGCACTTGAGGTATGGGCGTATGTAATCTCTCGTCCGGAACCAACAAAGTTAGTGGTTGGACTAGGCAAGCGTGATGTGGCCTTTGATGCAGGTTTACCGATTGCCGAGCGCGGCTATCGCAACGGCGAAGCAATCTCAGTGAAAGGCTTAACCTCTACTGCGGTGATGGATCAACATACCTTTGTTGAAACCGATGGCTCTTCTGAGATTGAAGTGGGCGACATGATTGCGTTCTCTACCTCACACCCATGTTTAACCTTCGACAAATGGCGCTACATTGCCATCCGCGATGACGAACATCAGGTGACTAATTGGGTGGAAACCTGTTTCTAGGTCGATTTTTCAATAAGCTAGAATCAACGAAACAATAAGATATACTAACGGGGCTAAGCTTTAGCGACCAATGACTAGGTATTAGCAAATAGCCCCATCAACAAAGGATCAGGATTCTTGAGTTTAGAAGTAGATATCATTTCACAGATAACAGAGCGTTTTCCTGCTCTTCGTGATGCAGAAAAGAAAGTCGCCAAGCTGATCATGGATGACATTGATTTTGCTGCCAATGCCAGCATCACAGAGCTAGCCGAAGGTGCGCAAGTGAGTGAAGCCACCATCACACGTTTTGCTAAAGCGATCGGCTGCAGCAACGTGCGTGATATGAAGATTAAGTTGGCTCAAACACTAACCGTTGGCCAGCGCTTTATCCTCGAACCTGTTGACCAAACGGGCTATCAAGGTATCTACGAATCGATCAAGCAGAGCCTAGATATCAACCGAACTCTGTTCAAAGAGCAAGACGTTGAAACTGCAGTGAGCTGGCTGCATAACGCCAGACAGATCATTGCTATCGGCATGGGTGGCGGCTCGACTATCGCCTCACAAGAACTGCAACACCGACTGTTCCGATTGGGCTACCCAGTGGTGTCGTACAACGATGGCCTAATGTCACGTATGGTTGCTGCCACGGCAGATGCCAATGACGTGATGGTGATGATTTCAGCGACAGGCTTTACGCCCGTGATCACTGAAACTGCCGAGCTAGCCAAGCAGTACGGACTTAAGATTATCGCTATTACCCCACAAGACACACCGCTAGCAAAAATTGCGGATATCTTGTTGCCAATCAAACACATGGAAACCGACTTCATCTACAAACCATCGGCTTCTCGTTACGCAATGTTGGCACTAGTAGATGTGCTTTCGATGGGCATGGCGGTCAATCACAAGAACCGCTCGCGCGACAAGCTACGTCGCTTGAAGGTTGCGCTTGATTCCTACCGAGGCGGTGGCGACCGACAACCTCTCGGCGATTAAACGTTACCGAAACCAAGCTTCTCGCCGCTAGTACACCACAAACTAAGTCTGAATAAAAAGCCCCGCAGTATCCACTCCATCGAGTCGATACTGCGGGGCTTTCTTAGTTGTGGTTTTTCTGGGAGTTACTCTCCTGAGTCAATTGAAGCTAAGATAAACTCAACTCGTTCCTCAACAGATAATTTGGGTACTTCCACCAGCTGATAACCAAACTGAGTATAGGCGGCCACCATCTTATGGTAAGTGGCGATCGCTTCATCGAAATCTTGTTTGCGCTCTTGGTCATTGATGAAAATAGAGTCCCATGGCGGGAAGATAAATACCATGCTGTTGTATGCGAGCTCATTACAGTTATTCAGCAAGGACTCTGGAATAGGCAGCGTTTCTAACAAGCTGTAACCGTATGAATCTACGATGCTTCTATCAAAGAAAACAGGCTGTTCACTCGATTCGAACGCTTGATAATTGGCTAACTCTTCTCGCACCATCTCATCACGAAAAGCCACTTTATCTAACCACGGCAAAGCGCTACCTTGTTGCTCAACTTGGTGTTGAATCACTTTACGTCCTACTTCTGGTGCGCAGCGATAGCCCTGACTTTTCAAAGCATCGATGACCGAGGTTTTGCCAGATCCCGGCCCACCGGTAAATACGATTAGATTGTTCAAATAGACCTCTTCAAAGGGGGAAAATAACGAATCGGACCTTAACGAAACCCAAGTTAACGAATCAAGGACAGAATGGACTTTAATTCTGGTGCGCGGCAATCTTTCACTAGCTCGTATAAGCTCATTTCTAATCCCGTTATCTGGACACCAGCGTCCCGCAATCGGCTGATGGCCAGTTTCTTATTCAATGCTGTTCGTGAACTAATGCAGTCGCCAACTACCTGAACCTTGTACCCAAGATCTAACAATCCCATTGTGGTTTGATAGACACAAATATGAGCCTCAATGCCACACACCAACCACGTATCGACATCCTTGGCTTGCACTGCTTCAAAAAATTTAGGTTCGCCACACGCGTTAAACGTAAATTTCGGTATCGGCTTAGCATCACTCAATAGGTCATTCAGTTCGTCGACCGTAGCACCTAACTTCTCTGGGTTCTGCTCCAGGCTAACAATTGGCAGCCCCAAAATCTGCGCGCCCTTAATCAGCTTTCCACAGTTAGAAATCAGTGTATCGCTGTCATCAACAAGGCGTGCGAGCTTGCCTTGTACGTCCACAACCACCAACCCTGTGTTTGATCTGTTTAACATCTAACTCTCCTTGTTATCACTGCAATCAACACTCCGCCGCAAACCAATAAATACTATAATACGACATAAAACAAATTAACTAGTCTATATTTTTCAACAAGTTAAAAACCAGAACCCCTATCGACACCTTAAAAAACATCGTTTTATTTATCAAATTTAACCGTTTGTCAATATATGGATTTTATTTATAAGCAATATAATCAACAAAAATTCCGTTAACACTTGAAAACTCTAGGTATACAGACAATCGCACAATGAATGAAAAGATAGGTTTCATTTGTGAAGGTTTTATAAATCATTAATCAGCGATACCGTAATTTACATCACAGGATGAGTAAACAAGGTATTATCATGAAAAAATCAGCATTAGCACTTGGCTTAATCGGCTTAGTTTCACTACCAACTTTAGCAGCAGGCACCGACGGCGGCGCATACGTGGGTGGCGGGCTTAGTGTCTATCAAGATTCAGATACTGACGGAGCTCCAAGTCTAGATTCTAGCGGCATGGGCTACAACCTATACGGCGGTTATCAATTCAACCGTATCGTTGGTGTGGAACTTGGCTACAACGATTATGCAGACTACAAGAACAGCACAGACAAGCTTTCACCTACGTCTATTTCTGTATCTGCAAACCTAGGTTATACGTTCGACAACACCATTCGCCCATTTGTACTAGCAGGCTTAAGCTCTGTTGACCTCAATGCGAATAGCGCTGCAGGCTACGATGATGATAGCGGCACAGGCTTCCACTTTGGTGTTGGTGTTGAATACACGCCGGTTGAACACCTAACACTTCGCCTGATTTCTCAAGCAGATGCTGTAAGCGTAGAAGACTCTTATAAATTTAATGGATCGACGTTCTCAACCGACGACCACACATTAGCGTTTAACAGTGTTAGCTTCGGTGGTTCATACGACTTCTAATGTTTTTCCAGTGACGACATAGTAAGTAAATAACTCAAATTCACTTTGCTACTCTGCCCTGTGATAAGGCAGCACAGTAAAGTGAGTTTTTGTATCTATGTAACGATTCAACTTACAAAGCCATACAGTAATAGGTACAAGACTACGGAATAATGCTCACCAACGGTCGAAAGGTCGCAAAACAAAAATTATTGATACTGGCATGACATTAAAGAGTGAGTAACGAAGATGAACAAGTTAACAAAATCAGCATTAGCACTAGGTTTAATCAGCGCAGTTTCTCTTCCTGCTTTAGCAGCAGGTACTGACGGCGGTGCGTACATTGGTGGCGGCCTTGGCGTATACCAAGATTCTGATACCGATGGTCAAGGTAATTTAGATTCAGATGGCATGGGCTACAACCTATACGGTGGCTACCAATTCAACCGTATCGTAGGTGTTGAACTTGGCTACAACGATTACGCGGACTACAAAAAAGGCACTGCAAAGCTGTCTCCGACGTCTGTTTCTTTGTCAGCAAATCTTGGTTACACATTCGACAACACAATCCGCCCATTCGTATTGGCTGGTTTAAGCTCTGTTGACCTGAACGCAAACAAGAGCGCTGGTTACGATGATGATAGCGGTACTGGTTTCCACTTTGGTGTTGGTGTTGAATACACGCCAATCGAACATCTAACACTACGTCTAATTTCACAAGCAGACGCAGTGAGTGTTGAAAACGACTACGGCTTTAAGAAAGAAGACAAAACACTAGCATTCAGCAGCATTAGCTTCGGTGGTTCATACAACTTCTAATGTGATTGAACCACATAGAATAAGCTGAACATACTAATTCACTTTGCTGTTCCACCTTGTCATGAAGGTCACTCAGTAAAGTGAATTTTTTGTATCTACACAACCCATCGCGTTATGTCACTTTAGCCGGTTTATCGCTCACCATTACTTATTTGGGCTTTATGCGTTGATATTAGAGCTTTCTTGGTAGCGAGACTAAAATAAAGGAATAAGAGACGCAGGAAAACAAAACCTATGAACCTTCCAAGCTTAAACATGTCGATAAACAAGCTGCCCTTTGTGTTGGCTGTGTATTATCTGCTTGTCATCAACATCCCTCTCTCCCTAGAACTGTTTAGTATTGTTCAGGCATCAAAGTCTGAAAGTGTAGCGTTTCTTATATCCATCCCGATTTTCTTCCTTGCTGCCTTCAATTTTATCTTCCAAGTCTTTAATTGGCCGATATTCTCCAAGCCGTTTTTTATTTTATTGCTGATCACCTCGACACTCGTCAGCTACAGCATGTTCAATTACGGCATCTATGTAGACTACGGGATGATAGAAAACGTATTCGAGACCAATAGTGGTGAAGCAGCAAGCTATGTAAGTACCCACTCCATCTTATGGTTACTCGTGATGGGCGGTATTCCGTCACTCATCCTCTTGTTAACCAAACTTAAGAGAGAGCCTTGGAAAGATTTCTTTGTCTGGAAGTCGATTGGGCTGCTCTCTTCTTTGATCGTCATCGCCATTATTGCAGGGCTGTTTTACAAAGATTACGTTTCGATTGGCCGCAATAACTCGCACATCAAAAAGATGATCATCCCAACCGAATACGTGGCATCAACGGTCAAATACATCAATAACACCTACATAAAAGAGCCTATCCCTTATCAAGAGTTAGGGTTAGATGCGCAGCTAAAACCAGAAGCGAAACAAGCAGAAAAACCAACATTGTTAGTGTTTGTTCTTGGTGAAACCGCACGTGTATACAACTACCAATATTATGGCTATGAGAAAGAAACCAATGCTCATACCAAGCCTTACAACCCGATATTTTTCTCTGATGTTCAATCATGCGGAACCGCCACCGCCGTTTCAGTACCGTGCATGTTCTCAAACATGAATCGCAGTAACTACGATCGCGACAAAGCTTACAACCAAGATAACGTGGTCGACATTATGAACCGTGCGGGGATCCACTCCATCTGGCGAGAACATGATGGGGGAGACAAAGCCGTCGCACATCGAATCAAAGAAATGACTCTCGTCGCCAAAGACAGTGACCCTCTGTGTAATAACGATGTATGCTACGACACGGCAATGTTAGAGAACTTTGAGCAAGATACTCAAGATCTTGAGCAAGATAGCATCATTTTCTACCACATTTCGGGGTCTCATGGCCCAACGTATTTTGAGCGTTACCCTGACGAACATAAGAAATTTGCGCCAGACTGCGCTCGCGCCGACATTGAAAACTGCACCAAAGAGGAAGTAGTTAACACCTACGACAACACCATCTTGTACACGGATTTCTTTCTCTCACAGGCGATTCAGAAACTGGAGAAACTGACCGACAAATACAATGTCGCGCTGATGTATATCTCGGATCACGGAGAGTCTTTAGGGGAGAATGGTGTGTATCTTCATGGCATGCCCTACTCTCTGGCACCAAAAGAGCAGACTCACGTACCTATGATCCTATGGATGTCTGATGGTTTTGCTGCGCAGAAAGGGATAAGCGAGACCTGCTTAAGAAAGGCGGGAAAAGAGCAGAGCTTTTCTCACGATAACCTGTTCGACTCCTTGCTTGGCCTGATGGACGTTCAAACCAAAGAATACCGAGAGAACCAAGACATCTTCGCACCGTGTCGGTAGTTCTTTTCAAATACTGATTTTAAAGGGGCTCATTGTATGGGCCCCTTTTTGCTTTCTATCTAATCTAAAACTGTCGTTTTACTCACACCAGTCTTGCAGGGAGCGGTGGGGAAATTTAAATAGTATGCAGTAAAGTCACGATTGAAATGACATAGAAAGCGACTCAAAACCTTTGACTCAATTTATAAAGGGCAAGGTGATCAATTATACTTATTAGGTTAACAACAGCTCAATTTGAGGTATAGTTGCCGATTGAAGAACATTTGATATCTAGTTTAATGTTTATTAATACTTGCATGTTTAACGAATCAGCTAAAAACGCTCCGTATTCGTCACTTGACCTCCTTACAGAATATCACCAAGAAGCAAGTTTCTTTCACTATATCACTGAAGGAAACACAAAATGACGAGAGCCTTTAAAGTCAAGCAATTCGTTTTAATCGAGGACTCTCTGTTTATTCTCGACTCAAAAACCAATCAACAGTTGCGAATAGGTACACATGATTTATTAACTCTCAAAGAGTTGTGCTTTCATGCAGGAAAGATCGTTTCTAAAGAATCGCTATTGGAAAAAGGATGGCCTGGAAAAATCGTTTCTGATAGTTCACTAACCCAATCGATTCGTAACATACGAACGTTGTTAGGCGACAACGGCAAAGAACAAAAATGGTTAAAAACCGTCCCAAAAATCGGCTACGTACTAGACGAATCTATCGTTCACAAGATCAGTAATGAAAGCCTTTCTGTTGATAGCTACATAGAACCATTTCAAAAAGAGGCTAAATTAATAAAAGAAATACAAAAAAACAACATACCTCGACTTAAGCGGTGGCTAAACTGTACAAATAACCTCAGTTGTGGGTTTAAACTAACAATACTGAGCTTACTTTTAGTATCGACTGCTAATTTGTCATATAAGGTTTACAAGCTGATATTAATCAAACAAAAAACAACTAAATATCCAAAAATAAGCTTTGCACAAGGGACAACAACAATCTATTCGGACAATACAAAGTTTGCTTTAGAAGCAGGTAAAGAAATTGATTGTTGGCTAGATAAAAATAAAATTAAGCCACAAAGAATTGATGTCTTACTATTAAAAGAGAACCTCTCTTTTGCTATCGTAGATCAGCAGGGTAAAATCACCAATAAATTAATTTTATTAGAAAAAGGATTTGAAAATAAGCAAGTCGTAAAACTATTAGTCGATGAGGTAAGTCATGCTTTCAATTAGTTTATTCCTTGTCGCTTTCCTCAATATTTTACTCTTTATTATCTACGGTTTCAGTGACACTCCTGGCGTTGCTTATGATATAGATTACCGAGTCGAAGATGTTGCAAGCGACTACTGCGGCCGTAGTAAGTCACAAATATACTTCGATGATAACAAATTCGAAATGAAGTCAGTCGTTGAAGAAATTACTCCAAATAACGAAAAGTTGTATTTCGAAACACAAAAAAAAGGAACGTATTTATCGCTCAGTGAAAACGTTTATAGTATGAGTTTCACTGAACATACCTCTAATTTTATTGGAAACAAACGCCTACCTGAGACTCCTATCATAAACAGTTTTTATAGCGCAGAACGGTATCTACCCAACCGAAACTTGATTGAAATAAAACACCGAAGTGAAAACTACCTTATTTTAATAAGTTTTATTAATGGTGGCCAGATTCTTGCTCTGGAGCGACACTAAGATACTTCACAATAATGACATCCATGTACAGGCTAAACAATTTCCCCACAATAACGTTTAATGAACGTTTATATCTTTATGCAATGCACCGCTTTGTTAAATAGCGTCAGTTTGTCGGCCAACTGCCTTTCTACACTCGCGGCATTGACCTCCCACTCTGATACCATAATAAGTTTATCTTTAGTGGTGTTCATAAATACCTGCTCATCAGACATCAATAATTCAACCAGTTTTGATGCTTTGAGAGCCAAGACACGTCGATCACGTAAAGGTATTTCTACGAACGCTTGAATACTCTTTTCATTCAGTGAAATAAAAATCTCCTCTCCATCGACCAACTCAATAGCAATAGGTTGATTACCCTCGATTCTTGACAACATGTTCGCGGGTACTCCTAGGTTTTCGACCAAGGTTTTGAATACTATTTCTCGCAACTTTTTCAACATTAACTCCTGTGAACTTACAATATTTAAACTTGATGTAAATAATGGTTATAGCTGCCGGAACAACAAATGAAACTGGTCATAAATGTTGCCTCCAACCTGAGTGAGCAAGATGATGAAAACAACCAACTTTGCCGCCATAGGTAAACCAGGGTCCTGGACGCTAAACACCGTTTGAAGCAGACCAACAACCACACCAGTTATCACAAAACTCAACGAAAATATAATGATCGCATCTTTCACTATGTCCAAACAGGCTGCGGTCACATCAAGTACGGTCATAAACATCCTCTAGAAAACTAGTCACTTGGTGCTCCTCAAATTCAAATAGATAATATTTATTACGAAACAGAACTCGATAACTATTGACCAGAGGGTATTGCCAGAACATTTCTGGTGCGAGCTCGAAGTGCGTTCTCGTTGTTCTCTCTACTGGTACTAGTGTTTGTAATGCAAGCGATGACGGGACAGTCAATCCTCCTCGGTCTGTATTGGTTTTTACCACCTCCCTATGGAAAATATCGTGGCTTGCTTTCCCTTCCTCAGAGATCACGGTAGTGAGTGCGACTTGATTGACCAATTCAGACGAGACAGCACCCCGTTGAACCAGAGTTGATCTCTGCGAAGTGACTCGACCACTCAATGTATGTCGCCCTGACGGAGTAAAGGGAAGCGATAGCGTCCCTGTTCGATTTGGCACATCAGACATTGTAGGCACTGCTTTACCCGAAAAACTATTATTCAGACCTTGCTCCTTGGAATACCTAGGCTCGGGGGGAGCCATGACCGCTCTAGTTCGCCAGATCTCATCTAGAACAATAGGACCTGTCTTCGCAATGCTACTTCGGTCTCGGTCATCGAGAGACCTAAACTCGGGCAGAGTAGTTCTTTCCTTTGAATGACTGGTCACGCCTGGCTCGGTAATACCAATCTTAGCGACAGAGCTATTACTCATTTCACGCTGGTCGATAGATCTAGTTACTTGGGGCATTCCGAATCGACTAGTCACATTAGGCTCGGCATTACCAGCCGTAGCAACAACACCATGACTCCGTTCTCGTTGATGAAGAGGAGGAGCTAGGGTCACCTCTGCTGAAACCTGAGTAACAGGATGATGTTCTCGCCCTCTTAAATTTGATAGTTGTCCCATGAAGGCTTTATCTAAATCAGCAACCATTGGCATTGTATTTAACAATGCATGCACGACCTTGGCATCCAGCGATAAACTCACTTTTTGTAACGTTACCCTGTTCAACATTGGCTGACCATATCGCAGCGTTCCTGCTAGACCTAATCCAGATTGACCATCAGAATCTCGCTTGACGATAACCAAAGGATCAATTGCGGCTTTGCTTTCAACGACAGGTTGATCCCTCTTATTCTCACAGCTCTGCTTGGGTTCCTTAATACAAAGGTCACCAAAAACATTCGTTTGGGGGATTCCTTTTGCTATCAGAAGCTCAACTTTAATCTCAGTTTCTAACTCTTTATCGTCGAAAAGCAGAAGTGTATCTAAATCAGGTTCGCGTAAATCAGTGAGGTGTTGATCCAACTCGAATCCTTCACCAGTATTGAGTGTCGTACGAGTCACCTCACTGATAAATAAGTTAATCATGCTTTTCATACCTCATCTTCTCGCGAAGTTCGGCGAGCGCGTCCTTTCGCTTTTCTAATCTTCGCTTTTCCGCTTCAACATCTGTTATTTGATGCGCCAGTTCTTGTGCATTCTGACGCTTTATCGAGGCATCAAAGAACAAAGACTCTATCGCTGATTTGGTACTTTCTCGGCGCATAAACAACCGACTAAGGGCGTTAGATTCACCAACGACATTAAGACACTTCAAATAACGCTGTTGCTCCTCAATTTCTTGCCACTTCTCTTCAATGAAATTGACCAATTCCTGATACTGCTTCCTCAGGTTAACGAGCTTTCTTTGCTGTTTACCAATACGAATATCAACAATATCAATAAGCTGTCCAAATTCCTTCCATCGCTTCGAGGGTTTGCTCATATTCCACTCCATCGAACCCTTGCTTTAAGAAAGACATAATGTGCGGATAACGATCTATCGCCTCATCGGTTTCTAAGTCATTTCCTTTTTCGTACTCTCCAACTCGAATCAACAACTCAACATTGAAGTAGCGATAAACCATGTCTTTTACCCGTTCCGATAACCTTACGAACTCATGGCTCTGAACTTTATTCTGCAAACGACTTTTACTTTTTAAAACATCGATAGCAGGGTAACGGCCAGTTGATGCTATTGTCGTCGAATAAACCAAATGACCATCAATCAGAGACTTCACTTCATGCGCGATTGGGTCATCATCAATTTCCTTTTCAATCAATACCGTGAAGATTCCGGTTACAGAGCCAAACTTAGAGTTGCCACAGCTTTCCACCAAGCGAGACAAAGCGAGGGAAACGCCTATCGGGATTCCCCCTTTGATCGGCGTGTTATCCAGCATCGCTTGAGCGCGAGCAAAACGAGTCAGTGAGTCAAAATACAACACTACCTTCTTGCCCTGCTCCATATAATGACGAGCAATAGAGACGGCGACTAACCCTGAACGTACCTTCTCCAAAGGATTAGCTTCCGAGGTCGATACTATAGTGATCGATTTCTGAATGACTTCAGGGCCAATTTCACCTTCAAGGAACTCAACGACTTCACGAGCTCGTTCGCCAATCATGGCGAAGATCACGACATCAGCATCCATATTGTTCGCCATAATAGATACCGTAGTCGTCTTTCCGGCTCCTGCTGGTGCAAACAAACCAACACGTTGCCCCTCTCCAATGGTAAAAAGTCCATCAATAATTTTGAGTTTGGTTGGAAAAACGGTTTCAATCGGTGCGCGAACATTTAGAGGTATCGGCTCTACAGCAATTGGTAGATCATGAAACTGACCTTCTTGATTGAGATAGTTATCGCCATAAATCGATTCGCCATAGCAGTTGATCACTTTCCCAACCAAGGCATTTTCATTTAATGGGAAGCAGAAACGACGCGGCGTAATTTCAACTCGACCGCCACGCTGGACAGCTCCGGGCTGAAGAAGCTTTATCTCAACTCGCGATCCGGCAACTTTCATCACTTCCCCCCGAATACGCTCCATCGTAACCGTATCGATAAAACACTCCTGACCAACAAAGGTATCGACAGAAACATGACAAATAACCGTATCTTGATAGGACTCCTTGACCTTAAAACAGTGCGTCAACATTAGTTAATCACCTTAAAAGAGATCGATACGTAGCGTTTATATTTTCTCTTAGTTTCGTTAGTATTTTTAAACAACTCACCTAAAAGCGGAATACTAGAAAGAACGGGGACTCCGGTGACAGTTTGTTGGGTTACTGTATTGTCAAAGCCTCCCAAAATAACGGTTTGCTGAGGTTGGATATACACTTCTGACTGCAATGACTGAGAGCTAACTCTCGGCGGTTTTGACGTCCCGCCTCCCTCATCCTCGTCATCATCCAAAGATTCTTCAATATATTCGACTTTAGCTTGGACATCGCCAGAGGGAAGCAAACGACCAGTGACATAGAGGCTATTGTCAGCCTCAATCTCTTGAGTCTGGACTTGTTTCTCTGATATCAAAGTAATCGTTGCCGTATCTTTTTTACCAAAATGACCCTGCTGATTTTCCAGAATCAATAAATTGGTCTCATAAATACCGCGCGCAACCCCATTCGACGACAAAGCCTGAAAATTTTGTAGAAAATCCTTAGTTTGCGTAAACGGGGGCACCACTATGTCGTATATACCACGACTGCCATTTAACCAAGAGCTGTCTATTCCTAGGTTTTCACTTCTAGATACTGCGATGTCGTACACTTTGAGTGAAAATAATAATTGCTGACGCTTAATATCGATCAGAGCTGCAATTCGTTTCGCTAGCTTAACTTCAGCAGGTGTCCCACGGATAAGTAGTGCATTAGAGCCTGGTAAAGGCTGTACTTTGGAAGTTTTCTCTTCTTCATCTAGCTGTTGTTTATCCCCATCACTCAGCTTTACTTTGTAGGCTCTTTGAATAATTTCATCGTCGTTAACATTTTGGAATTGCCCAATGTTTATGATCGCGGCTGAAATCAAAGAAGTAGCACCGGGGAAGACAATGTTGCCGTCAAAAGTATCAATTTGTCGGTCAACCACAGAGAGGTAATGGAAATTGATTCTTGCCAGTTCAAGGTCATTACCATTCTCAAGAAACTGGTTCTTATCCACCATAGTCGCGTAACCGACCGCATCATTGACAAACTTTCGAGTACCAGAGAACAAGATAGAATTACCGCGTTCAACTAACTTCACCTTAGTTGTCGTGCTTATTTTGAAGGTTTGTTGGAGCTCTTTTAACAAGGTTTTCGGTGCGATGTTACGCGGTTTATAAGCATAATTGATATAAGCTTGACCCGACTGAACCGTGAGAGTACCGCCGTAAACATACCAGTCAAAGTCATATACTTCTGATAACTGGCTTAACAGATCCGCTCCATTCCCTGATAATGTCTGAGTAATCAACTGACGTTCAGTTTTGTTGTCTACATCTTCAACCAGCTTAACTTGCATCTCTTTAGCTATTGCTTTGAGCGCACCTTGCAAATTAATATCCTGCTGTTTAATCAACACTTCAGCTCGAACCAGTGTCGACAAAAAGATTAGGCACAGTAGTCGTTTATACTTCATCAATAATCTCTTCTAGACGTTGTTGATCTGCTTTCATACGGCGAATAGTTTCGTTAATCACAGTTTGTTCAATCACCATATCGACAACATCCTGCTCAGTAACAACATTATCCTCACCAGAAGAAGCTTCACCTAGAGCTTGCTTATTTTTATCTACCTGCTGAGCCACTAATTCGAAATCAGATTGAGTTTCTGATAGCCCAGTATTATAAGTGGTATTTATCATTTCAACTCTAGCCATAGCCTACCTTTTGCATCATTTGCTTGAAAACATAAAACTGGTCGTTCAGCAACCAGAGGTTAAGTAAAATAATCACCACGATCGCTTTAATGTTTGGTGTAACAAAAAGTGATAAGGATGCTTTTTTGAAAAACAGATCGACGTAACCGCAACAGACTGTAATCGCGAGCATAATAATGATGTACTTGCCTGCTACAATTACCATCATCTTCAAACTATCCGTGATGAGGAAGAACAAGGACTCAAAATCTAGATTGAGATTTGTCTCATTACTGTGCGCTATCACGTCAATGATCGGGCGAAACAAAGTACCGCTTTGCAATGCATAAACTAAGAAAGTTAAGCTACTTATTTTTGCCAACGCCTCCGATTCATCCGTAAAGCGTTTGTCCTGAACCGACTGCTCGTTAAGTAGTAATAACTGTTGAATAACGCTGCCTACGGTTCCACTAAGCCAGTAAGGAACAGAGGAGAACATCGCAAAAATCACCGCCGTTATCACCCAACCAAATGTTGGGATCTGGTCGAGTTGACTAGAATCAACAAAAATCGCTATTGCTGCGGCGATCGCAAGACAGGTAATGTTGTCTAAATAAAGCCTGGTCGGGTTATAAATTTTTAAAAAAAGGAAAAAACCAGCAAACAGCATCCAATTGGGAAATAATAATTCCCCCATATTAGCCAAGAGCTCTGAACAATAAAGTCCAGCTATCCGAGAAGTAGAAAACCGCCAGTTTCACGGGTGTTGAAATTACGGTAGGTGACAACATCGTCATACCAACACCACTCAAAATCACCGCAATCAAAAAGTCGATGCTGACAAACACCATGTACAATTTAAGTCCCAGTTCAAAACCCTGATATAGGTCAAGAATCAGATTGCCTAGAAAAAACTTAAACGTATCGTTATCCTCATCAAAATGAAGTGGAATATCGATCATACTTGTCAATTGATTAGTCTTAGTCTCAGCTCGATCCAACAATTCGGGGAAAAAATCAAAGATGTTACTGGCTAAATAATACATCGTAATATCTTTGGGCTGCTCTTCTTCCAATGTCAGATCCAATGGCAAACCAAGAGTCTCTTTCTTCTGTTCAGAGAAATAGGGCTTTACGCGCTCAATACCGGGCTTAATAACTGGCCATAAACTATTCAGCGCCATTAGCGCTGCAAGCAAGTTGACAACGATCGTAGGTGGTATCTGCTGAGTCCCAACCGCATTTTTAATAATGTTGAGCACAATGTTGTATTTAACAAAACCAGAAAAGCAGATAAAAAATACCGTTGACAACAACGCCAGCGTCAACAAAACGATCAGGTTTGCACCAGAAAATGCATTATCTGGACTAAGCAACTGAATCATAAACTGGGCTCACTTACAGCTAAAAGTAGCAGGGTCAAATGACCCCGACGTATTAAATATTTCGTGCAGAAGCTGAAATTGAATCTTTGACGGATTTTAGTGTTGACGTCGATGTTTGAGCGGCGATGCTCTGATCGGCCATCAACTGCTGAAGCTCAAGTGACTCGGACGCACTTAAGACTAGTGTTCCAGTAGGATCTTTCGTAAAAGTACCGTCGCTAGCTGTAGTACCTGTATGGTCTGTAATAAAAGTCGACACTTTGTCGTCTGCATTATCGATAAGGCCACCGAAAACGCCTGAAATATAACCTGTGCTTAAATTGGACATTGCTTGTTTCCATTATGTGATGTGTTGAGCGCATTATCACTAAACAACCTGTCACCACACAGTGAAAATTCCTGATAATTACCCTTATCATGCACACTCAAAAAAGGTCAGCTTTTACCACCCAAGACTCTTCTGGATATTAACTTGGTACACTATATAAAGAGCCATCAAGACGATTGATGACTTCAGGTTCACCCTCCTCTGAATACAAGAAGTTAATGTCACCTAAAGACTCATTAAGCATTACCTGGCTGAGTTTTTTAACTTTAACCATGGGTAAAACTCCAGCGGGATGACGACTCAACGAAGACGCTCGCATACACTCAATTTTACTCAACTTATAAAGACTCCGCCCAGTCTCACCTTTTCTATTCAACTGTTGATTCAAGGATTTAAAAATCGCCCTGACGCTTTTACTGTCTTGCACATCGTCAAGCTGCTCAAGGGTTTGTTTAAACTGATCAATTAACACACTTATGGGCATCTGATATTTTGCTACAGCTGTTACCGAAGATGCTTTGTCCACATTTAGCATTTGGCTCTGACTTTGGCTTGATGCACGTAAAGCTCTCAGCATCTTCCCCCCGGATGGATAAGCCTCCATTAACTGACCAAGAGACGCAGAATGTTTGGGCGTGATATGAAAAGCTCGGCGCATGTTATCCGCCCAACGAGAACTCCAGCTGATCTTTTGCTCATACGATACTTTTAAATGTTGTATATTCTCTGCAGCAATAGTTTTGATAACTTGATGAGAACCACTTTGCCTTGCATTAAACAAAGTCATAAGTTGTGATTTAGCGAGGTTTTGCGTTGCGATATCCCATTCAGGATGCTTTTCAATACATCGTTTGAAATTTTCTAGCACAGTACATAGCAGCTCAAGCTGTTGAGAAGTGATATCTGAACTGGCTGGCTTTGACTGTTGGCTGAGCTTACTAATCGTTTCCGTTGTTTGATGTTTTGTGGGGTAATGCGCAGTTAATCCATCACCAAATGGCTTAACTGACACAAACGTCTTTTCATCAATGGCTATTGGAAATGCATGGGTAGACGATAGCGGAAATAGCATCACGCTCGCACCACTGTTAGCTTCTGCATCCACACTGACAAAATAATCCACGCTTTGTGTGGCACTAGTTTGTTCCCCTAGCTTAAACTCCCTGGCTTGTTGTCTACTCAATTCGATGTCAATACCGGCTTTAACATACGTTCGAGGCATCACCATTGAAAGACTAGGAGAGGCATCAATGCCCAGTTGAAATCTGAATTGGCTATTTGCGGAACCACTCACCTTTGCTATTGATGAATCACTACTGGAAAACTGAGCCTTATTAAACTCAGTTTCAAGGCCCTGCTGCCAATCCTCTGTTCTAAATAGATACCCAAGAGTTTTCTGCAAATCATCATTACTCACATCAAAAGCAAAGCTCTGCTGACTGTCTTTCATTGCCGTTAACGCTAAAGTCGCTTCAAATGGCATAAGGGTGACTAAAGAGCCATTACGATATCTGACTAATTTAGTTAGATCTTCTAAGCCTCCACCAGTCCCAACGATAGCACTTGCGCCTTTTTCACCCTTGCGCACGAATTGAATTTGAGTTGTATTCCCCTCC
Organism: Vibrio sp. 14N.309.X.WAT.E.F5; assembly: GCF_030397615.1. NCBI lineage: Bacteria > Pseudomonadati > Pseudomonadota > Gammaproteobacteria > Vibrionales > Vibrionaceae > Vibrio > Vibrio sp. 14N.309.X.WAT.E.F5. Next base: position 345,066 of record NZ_JAPNXR010000003.1, read on the forward strand.
AAAGAGAGCAGCTTACAGTCGTAATGCTTCTCATAGTTGGCGACCACCCCGGCGAAATATCCCCCAGAAAACGGTAACCCGAAATGAGCTACCCCCGCAAAACCACTCACCCCATAATGGGCACTTAGAGTCAAAGCATCGCCTTGAGGTAAAGTACTCACTCGATCGCTGATCTGCTCAGTGATCTGATGTGCTGGAGTTTGCCGCCCCATCCAATCATTCCAAATTTTTCCCAAACCACTATGGGTATTGCCCATAGACTCAGCTAATCTAACACCCGATTTATGGGCACTCCGCAGTGCCTTCATCGATGCAAGACCTCGTAAAACAGCCTGATTACATTCACCATGATTTTCAGTGAATAACTTATTAGCCAATGTTTGATTTGATTGTGCTTTACCCTGTTTAAACTGTTCGCTCACCTGAGTCGCTAAATAAAGGCGTGCATTGGTCAATGTGCGCTCAATATAAGGTAGATACAGGTCAAGATCTTGCAGGGTAAAAGGCGTTGATTTAGCTTCAGATAAAGCAGTCAATGACATTTGTATTGATGCAAACTGAGTGAAGTCAAACAACACATCAGATGAAGGGTGGCCGAGTAAATCATCCATTCGTTGCTGCAATGAAATGATTCGTTGTTTTAGGTGTTTATCATAAGAGCCATGCTCGCGTTTAAAACCTAACACTAACTGATCTAAGATGGTGGTACTGTTGGATAATTGCTTAGCTACCCCCTGCTTAGCCGGTTCAACACCTACTGTCGATGACCTATCAGAACCAGCTTGTACCGCCATGGCAATCCGCATTTCCTGATCCGTTTTCTTATACACCCTAGCTGAACTACTGATAATCTGGTTGAGTGATATCCCTTGCTCCCATTTTGACTGCAGGTACTCTTGCTGACTTAGTTCATGGGAAATTCGTTTCTCAACGGACATGATTACAGGAGAAACTTTCTGGCGTTCTATCTTATCCTTTACCCAATGAACTGAAGTTTGTAGGCCAGGATCAACGACTTTAGCGAACGACTTTACCGCATCAATTTTTCTTCCGCGATTCCACTTTTCATGACCACGAGACAACCGATGCTTTATACTGTCAATCCAACCCGATAAAGGCACATATTGATTTCCAATATGCTTAATTTTGTGATCTATAAAAGGGTTGGCATTTGCAAAATGGTTACTGTTATTGACGTTAAAATGCGCAAAAGCGATAGGAGGGCTGTCGGACACTATGGGAGATAAACTATTGTCCCCTTTTTGTAAAGTCAGATGCTGCGCATCAACATATCTTACCTTGGACACTTTAGTAGCACTTTCGATCACCACTTGAAGCGTTGAACCGCAAGGCTTTATGCTGGTAATATATTCATTGGAAGACAGGCGTAAATCAAGCTTCACGCTTTCCTCTTCACCTATCACAAGTTCTCTTGGGCTAGCTAGGATTACTTTCGTAGGTGTTTCACCCTTTAACATTATTACCGAGCAAGATTCAGTAGGCGTGTCTTTGACGTCAGCCTGAGCAGGTGTTTTATCGACTCGTACATTGAAGCCAGCTCCCTCTGCCCGCAGGTTCTCGGTAAATTCACCGATGAGCTTTAAAATGCAGTGACGTTCATTACCTGTTTTTGTGTCTCTGTAACAAGCATGAAGCTTATTATCGTGGCCAACCCACAAACGACTAAAGTGAGCATCGGGCGTCCTGACCTCTGCTTGGTAGTAGTTAGGCTTAGAAAAGCTTCGTTGATGCAAGAACTCACGTAATAAGCCTTTGTTCTTACCCGTAATTAAGACGAGTTTACCTTTTCTGAGCGACAGCATCATTTTTAAACCATGGTGGTCATCGACACTCGTCAAATCAATAAAATGTTTTGCTTCAATCTCTCGACGCTTTACGGGAGTAAACAAGAGACCTTGCTGGACTGAATCTACTTCCGTTCCACTGGATCGAGAATAAACAGACATTAATGATGTAGAGTACATAAACTTACCTGTTAGTTTTAACCGAACAAGTTTATCTATGCACGAAACAGGACATTATTGTAATTAATAAAAATGATAATATCGGAATAAATACGTCCATTGGATATTACATGAACTGTTTTTATTCAAATCACCTTAATTCGTAAAAACACTGAACTATCTAGCGTGTAGGTAGGAGAACAGCAACGACAAACGCCATTGCTATCCCAAGATGCAGAGAGTTCATCTCATAAAAAGCAGAATTCCAGTCGTCAGAACCGAGGCCAATAAAGAAGCAGAAAAAACCATTGTAAACCAAAATGTCCCCTTAACAGGGGAACTGATAGGTTCAGAAACAGAGTTAAGATAAGAAGAATTGATAACCGGTTTAGTGCTACTAACGATACTTTTAATCGCCAAGGTCGGTATATCTTCGGACGATAATTGGGCTACGGCCTCATCATCAAGAATCAACATATAACCCTCTTTCGGTACGGTTTTTATCTCGCAAGCCAGATCACTAAATAAGGCTAGCGATTTACGTAAATTGGAAATTGCTTTGGTCAGAGACGTTTCACTCACCAAAACCCTTCCCCAAACCTGCTCATGAATCTCATCTTTGCTTAATACTTGATTACTTCGTTCACACAGTAATTTGAGAATTGCAGCTTCCCGCCCCCCCAAATTCACAACGTGATCACAGGCAACAACCTCACGTTTTAAAATGTCAAAAATCACCTGATTTCCCAATACGTAATTTCTTTCCATCATTCACCCCTATATACACTGATTATTCTTGCTCTATTTTATTAACCCAAACAAGGCGATAAAACACCAACTCATCTGGATCGCTGACGTCACTCCACCCTAATATGCTGATTCAGTGTCTAATGTTAGAACCGCGTACTATTTTATGAGTAAATTAACGATAGAGATAATGTATTAATTTGGAAAAAAAATGATAAAAATGCCGTGAAAAACCCATGAATTTATAAAACACAAAAACCAGTAAAAATAAAAATATCAAAAAACCTCAAAAACTCATAAAAAGGACGGTTCAAATTTTTATCTTTGGTTATTAATGATTTAGCTTAGTTATGCTGTTACGTTAATTTCGTCAATTGCTACACAAAACTGCTCGTCAACTTTGACGAGTGTTCCTGTTGCAATCAGCTCATTGCCACTTTTAAGCATGACTTCAGACTGGATAAAGTCCGCTACGGGTTTAATCTGACCTTTATGTAACTGATTAAGTTCATCCAGAGTCATCGTGGTGTGTCCAACCACAACATCAATTGCAACTTTCATTATTTACCCCTGTGTAATCGCCACAATGGCACGGCGCACATCACGTATCTCTTCTTGAGCCGATGATATTTCCGTCATAATATTTTTAAACTCCTGCTGCTGTGTATCTAGGTCAACCTGAATCGTGTCACAGTACGCTGTCATCGTAGCATTGTATTCTTGTAAGGTTCCATAAGAGACCTTCATATCTTTTGTCGCACTGAGCTCCTTACCTGTAATTGCTGCGATTCCTTGCCCGTCATTTAAATCCTTCTTGATAATCCTATCAATTTCATCCAGAGCATAAACATCTGGATTTGATGATATTTTTACATTTTTCAGACCCGTCTCATCATTATTTGAAGGATCGGTATTAGGGAGTGTTTCTGCCATGATTAATCCCCATAACCGGTTAATTTCAGCAATAGCACTCGATTGTGTCTCTATTGTTTGAGCTGTCTCATCCGCTTTAGCGGTTTGATCCTCAATGTACTTGGATAACAGTTGATCAATAAGGTCTAGTGGATCGGAAAACCCAGGAGTAAAGAGATATTGTGACGAACTTGTATCCCGGCTTGCGTTGACTACTCGCTGAACCAGTGGGCTGTTTTCAACGATGGCTTTTGCTTGTTCCGAGCCCTGGTCTTGCACGCTCGGAACTCGCGTCATTCCAATATGAATTTCTGACATACTATTTTCCTACTATGGTTGAATTAGGTACACACGAGTTTTATGAGTATTTTTGAATACGACTTTGTCTCGAGTTATCGATTGAATGACCCCGAGGCTTGGGACAGTGCTACCTTCCCAATAGCGCCCTTGTTGGTCGTAAATATAGCCACCAGAAGTGGTTGAATAAAAAATTGAGTACGGGAATTCTCTACTAGAAATGACCTCGGTTTGGTCAAGTTTCGTTTTTAGGTTCGCCGTCAATGAGCCGAGCCCTGCACTCTTCAATAACTGCTCCGCTTTAACCCGATCTGACACAAACCAATTATCCCCCACCTTAGAAAACGTTAATCCATACTCCCCAAACAGAAGCATTATCTGATTCTCTTCTTCATAGGTATTAACCTGAACTTCATCTCTGCTAGCTTTAGATACCAACTGACTCTCAAGCGATTTTCCTGTCAGAGAAGAAACTAGCTCAATATCGAGTTGCGTTAATCGAAGGTATTGGTTTGATTCTACTAATCTAAGGTTGTCCTGCCAGTAATCAGGAAGAGCCTGCAGCGCTGCTTCATCAAAAACGTTTAACTTGCCGTCTTTAATAAAACCAGAACCCAACATATTTAAATATCCTGCAATCAACGTCTGCTGCTGATTATAAAAAAAAGCCAATGCTGTAGCCGCCAGTGCAACATTAAGGAGCAAAGTAAAAGCCACCACGGGCTGATACTGCCTAAAACCAAAACGACGTAACTTCGGGCTCCTCTCTCCTTCTTGATATAAGAAAAAACTCAACCCTTTAAAGCTGTAGACTCTATTAGCCACCAGTTTTTTAAGCTTATCGCCGCGACGAAAACCTTTCACGAACCATGCTTGATCTTCTATTTTAAAAACTAATTCCGTATCACTAGGAAGATATTCCGGCACAGAAAGTTGATTATCTCGCCTGACCTCTTTGTTGCCCATGAGAGAGAATGTTGTTTGCAATGGCAGCGATACACCGTGGAGGTGGCCGTCTACAAATTCAATCAACCACATGTAGTTTTATCTCTTCATCCAATATAGTGGTTTGAACAACAAACTCATTTAACAGACGGAGTAGTTCCTGAGGATGTTCCGGCAACGTAATATGGCGCATAAAATCAAAGTCTTGCTCTGTGATACAGGCGATGTAGCCGTCCGCCGTAAGGCGAAAATCGGCATTGAGCTTGAGCGACAGGTTAGCGGACAATGACTGCTGATTGATTTTTGTCACCAGCACAATTTGCCCATGTAAACCAAGCCTAGCGCCATTCTCAACTCTTATCTGCCGCTCTTTATATTGACAAATTAAAGCATCGCCTCCTTCAAGGTGAAGGCTGCCTCCGTGATTCAAGTGAACAAATTCATTGATCAATAAAAAAAACTTTCTATTTTTCATGTTTTTTTAACTTTACCTCTATCATGAAACGTCTTTGACCGACTCGCTGCTGCGCCGTATCTAGACCATTTTCAACACTACCTCTGATATGCACAGGGACATACCTCAATCCTTCTTCTATTAAAAATTCACGAGTCACTTTCGCTCGTTGGTCCGCCAGCGTTCGATTAGTAGAATAAGTGCCAGATGAATCAGCCACTCCATAAATAGTCACGCTTTGTACTGGCCACTTTTGTAATTCCGTTAACACAGCAATCAAAGAATTACGCGCTTTTCTGGTCAGACTAAACTCATTGACGGGAAACAAGTTTTCAAACTTAAGTAACAAACTTGAATGATTGAGTTCACTTTTGGAAATACCATAGACTGTTCGCCATTGCTCACCATCAAAGGCCTGGCTTCTTTCTGGTTCAACTAGGTTATTGACCGCCAGATAATTTTCACTACAGCTTTTCACTTCCGTCAGACCATAAGTATTTAGGTTAGCAATATAGAATCGATTTGCCTCTGTCGGTTGCGCAACCTCAACACAGGCTCTTTGGTGCGGCGATCCTTCTGCGTATTCCGGGGCCCGCCGAACCCAAAATCGCAAATTATCGGCATCGGCAACATTAGCGATCACCAAATTGTACACATCGGGTTTCCAATCATAATCGAGTATTAAATTGTCGTCTCGAACCTGGTTACTGCACGCGCTTAGCATGATCACCCCGACCAACGGGAGGCTGATTTTATTTAGATTGTTCATTCTTTTGATGCTTTTTAAGGGCAGATAGGATCATGGCCACGTCACGATAGAATTCTTTAGGAATAAAATCTTCACCGTGCTTCATCTTGCGATAGAAGGCTCGTGCCAAAGGTTTGTGTTCAATAATCGGCACGTTCATCATCTTTAAACGCTTTTTTTCTTCCTGAGCGAATAAGTCCGTACTGATTTTTAAGACAACCGGAGCTTTATCAATATGTGGTTCAAAACAGACAGGAACCAAAATATGAGTTGGGTTTGCCAAGGCAAATGTCGGTGTTCTACCTTTGGTAATAGGAGCCTCCATAACCTCGCGCATCTTTCTTTTGCGTTCTGATTTTATTTCGGGTGATCCTTCCGTTTCTTTCATTTCATTCTTCATCTCAGTGAACGTCATACGGTTTTTTCGTTCAAAGTGGTAACGCTCGACTAAGAAATCGACACAACCAACACTCACCCCATAAACAAAAAATAACAGTGACACCATCAATAGACAGAACACCAAGTTGTAGAGAAAGAAGCTGCGATTGTTGATCTCTTTGAGTGTATTAAGTTCGTCACCTGCAATATCAAAAACATACTTGAGCAAAAACAGAAGAAAAAGCAGCTCTAAGACCTTACGCAATGAGCGTGACATTGCCTCAATACCAAAAATATTCTTGAACCCAGTAACAGGGTGAAGCTTTTCAATTTTTAACCCCAAGGATTCGGTGTTGATAACATTTTTATTAATAACAACCCAATCAATAACCGCCATAATCATTTTGACCAGTACCAACCCCCCAATCACTGCACTAATCAATGAAAGCATCAACTTAAAACCAACTTGAACGTCGGAGTAAAGCATTTCTTCCATCCAACGGTCTGCGTTTTCGAAGAGTAGAAAAATGACACCAATTAGCACCACAGCAAACACAATCAACTCTAAAGTCGGCTCCGCCAGTTCAGTTTTGGGAAACTGCCCTTTCTTTTTCAGATCGCGTAATTTCTTTTCCGTAGGCGGATATTTTTTAGGTTCAGTGGATTCCATTTAAGTCCCCTTAACTTGCAATCTGAAGTGGCTCAGATGTCGCAACATAAGAAGAGTCGGCAATATCGCCATGGCTACACACCACAACTGTTGACATTACCTGCTGGAAAAAGGATTTCACCGGATTGACCTCGCTATCATTAACCACTAAAACAGGCTTACATCCGTACTGTGTCGTTAAACGCACCACTTCTTTACGCAAGCTTTGTTGAATATCAATCAATCGATCTACATCTTCCGTCTCACCCATAACAAATGATTCAATCAATTCCGTTAATGGGGGATCAAGTAGAGCAACATGCAGCTTATCTTGGTTATGAAGTAAGCGTGATGTAATCTCATAACGCGCTTGGCTACGAATGCGGATCAACCAGTTTTTAGGCTCGCTTTCAATACGAGACCAGTAGATCAGCGCCTCAAAAAAGCTAATCCTATCCAAATAGAATTCAGATGAACGGATCATCTCTTTCAAAACATCATGAACACGATTCAAACCAATCGCTGAGTCGATTTCGTTTTTCATCACTTCACTCTGCGTCGCCAACCCATCTACAATATTGCTGGTATATTGGAGGTTATATTTTTCCACTAAGCGTTTTCGTAGAAAGTAATCAACGATTGTCGAAACATTTGATACAACATCTTGATGGCGGATAAAAACATCATCCTCCATCACTTCAATTACAGACTGCGAAGCGTCATGACTAAAACGGAAAATACATATACCGGAGACATAGACTTCAATATCATTATCGAGCTGGGCATTAACAGTTACTGCAGGCACCCCCAAAGACTGCCCCCACAAAACTTGCTCAATATCTTCGACTCTACGCTGAATAACAAGCTGATGGTTACCTTCGCGAATAACAAATTTAAGCGACTGAAATACACCAGAACCTAACGGCTCAAATACCGCTATGGCTGTTGGCTGGGCTTGCTTACGCCATAATAAAAAAGCCAATAACGCGCACATCAGCGCGAGAGGTGCACAAACGTACAACAAGTTGCTATTAGATAGGCCAAGCGCAAAGATGACGAATCCGATGACCAATAGGCTTTTCCAGAACACACCAATTTGCGTCATTAACTGTTCAATAAAAGGACTTGATTCTTCTCCAGCACCTTTAATTCGGGTTAAGTAAACCCCACATGCCATCGAGAGCAACAAACTCGGGATCTGAGAGACAAGGCCATCACCAATTGTTAGAACCGAAAACCGACTCACACTCTCTGAAAGCGATAAGTCAAATTGATTGATGCCGACATAAATACCGCCAAACAGGTTAACTAGACTGATTAGAATCCCAGCGATAGAGTCCCCTTTAACAAACTTCATAGCCCCATCAAGCGAACCAAATAGTTTATTTTCAGTACTAAGATCTGAACGTAATTTTTGCGCCTGCTCACCAGTAATGAGGCCACTTTTCAAGTCACCATCAATCGTCATCTGTCTACCGGGTAGTGCGTCAAGAGAAAATCGGGCACCGACTTCGGCAACCCGCTCTCCGCCTTTAGTAACCACTAAAAACTGAACAATGGTGATAATGACAAAAATAAGTAGGCCAGAAATCAAATTACCGCCCATTACAAACTCGCCGACAGTTTCAATTACATCGCCAACATCCTCGTTTGCAATAATATTTCGGGTAGTTGCAATAGAAAGCAATAAGCGAAAGGTAGTCAGTAGTAGCACCACTGTAGGCAAAAAAGTGACGTTCAGAGGGTCATCATTTTCTAACATGATCACCAATAGCAAAGCGGAACTGATAAAGCTGACTAGAATAAATGCATCGATAATACCGCCAGGTAAAGTCACCAAAATAATGGTAGGCAATAGCAAAGCAATAATGACACTGCTCGGGTTGAACAGTAACGACCGACCTTTGAACCGAGTTATCATAATTGGTCCAAACCCGCTCTCAACTCATTAATGAGGCTAACAGTGTTAATACTGATAATACTGTCTTCATTCTCGATAGTTAAAACCACGCCATCTTCTTGGGTGATTTTTTTTACCGACAAGTTTCTCGCTTCATCATCAATTTCAGCGTGCAGCAACTCAACCAGGTGACCAATCAGATGGTCACTTTGATTCAATTTGGTTAGACGTGAATTGACCGAGGTAGCAATCGATCTTTTGAGTTCTTGCTTGACTTGATTGAAGTTGTTTTGTTGATCATTGAGCAATTCCGCCAGTTGATGTTGGGCATGTTCAAACCACTCACTCTGCTGACGCAGCCAACTTTCTATGACCTTATCGTAAGCTTTCTCCACGTATTCATTGAGTGCCTGCTCTTTGTCTTCAATCATCCGCAATACTTGTTTCTCAAGAATCTTTTGATGCTCTTGCGTTTGCTCTTCTATCGCCATCAACAACGCCTGAGCTTCGTGAAAAAGGCGTACCTCAGACTTTTTAATTACATTAGAGCTACGCCTGCGCTTAAGTGTGATTTGTGGAATCACTCGCTGTTCTGGTTCAATTTCAATGTACAAGGGAACACCTCTGTTCAATACTTCGGCGTACCTTAACCAATCAAGCTCACTGAGCTCAAAAGAAAAAAAAAGACTAAACCTGAACTTAGTCTTTTAATACAAACCTCTGCTTTTGACAGATTTATTCACTACGCGACATAAGCGATATTCTGTTTATCCAAAGGCCGTTCAGCTTTCCCGTTTATAATATTAAACTCTGAGAGCTGCTTTACTGATACCCCCTCTTGAAGCTTATGAAAAGACTCTCGTCGACTTTCATCAAGGTCCTTCACATTAGCAAAAATACCTTGCGTATAGTTTTGCGCAACACCACTAATGGCTGACCCAGCACTAAGGATCACTGGTCTTTGTTGAGTATTTGAATTGCTCGCTTGAACATTAACCCAACGAGCTTTACCACCTTGAACCTCAAACTTCCAACCACCCGATAAAATATGTTCTGATAGAAAAGCTGTCTCTTTCTTTTCAGGGATATCTTCTTTCGAGCTCACTTTAGATGAAATCAAAGAACCTTTAGAATCGCTACGAGATATCAACTCAGCCACCTTGACCTCATTAGTGGTCTGCTGTAATTCGATAAAACCGTCGTCGCTCAAAGGCTCCGAGGTATCGTTTCGAGATATCAACTCAGCTACCTTGAATTCATTAGTGGTCGGCTGTAATTCGATAGAATCATCATCGCTCAAAGGCTCCGAGGTATCGTTTCGAGATATCAACTCAGCCACCTTGACTTCATTAGTGGTCGACTGTAATTCGATAAAGTCGTCATCACTCAAAGGCTCCGAGGTATCGTTGCGAGATATCAACTCAGCCATCTTGACTTCATTAGTAGTCGACTGCAATTCGATAAAGTCGTCATCACTCAAAGGCTCCGAGGTATCGTTGCGAGATATCAACTCAGCCATCTTGACTTCATTAGTAGTCGACTGCAATTCGATAAAGTCGTCATCACTCAAAGGCTCCGAGGTATCGTTGCGAGATATCAACTCAGCCATCTTGACTTCATTAGTAGTCGACTGCAATTCGATAAAGTCGTCATCACTCAAAGGCTCCGAGGTATCGTTGCGAGATATCAACTCAGCCACCTTGACTTCATTAGTAGTCGACTGTAATTCAATAGAATCGTCATCGCTCAAAGGCTCCGCAGAGCCTTGATTTGACGAAAGTGACACAGAAGGAGCGTTATGTAATCGCTCACCACTGTTGATACTCGAACCCGCATCGGCTTCGTAGTTCTTACCTCTAATGGGGCCTTCAGTGGTTTGCACAGGAGTAAACTGATTCGTTTGTTTCCAACCGCTATTATCTTCACCTTTAACCCAGCCTAAAGAACCGGTTGTCGCAGAACTATCTAAGCCAGTTAAGATCCTATCCGATGTAACAAGATTTTCTTCTTTATATAAATGATGCTTTTCTGTTTCTGGCAGCTTGCCAAGCTCTGGTTCATTTTCAGGTTTTTCTGAACTATGTTGCTCACTCAAACCTGAATTTCCAGAACCTACCGAATGTGTCTCTTCCACCGGTCGAGATGAAATTGTAGAAAGCTGAGCGTCGTTACGATATTTCAGCTCAGCCGTCCTAACCTTTTCAGTTGTAAACTTTAATGCTGTAGAGTCGTCATCATCCAAAGGATCCTGATTACCTTGATTTGACGAAAGTGACACAGGAGGAGCATTATGCGAGCGCTCACCACTGCTGAGGTTCAGGCCTGCATCGGCTTCGTAATTCTTGCCTCTAATCGGGCCTTCAGTGGTTTGTACAGGGGTAAACTGATTCGTCTGTATCCAACTATCATTTTTTCCGTTTTTAACCCAACCTAGAAAACCGGTCGGAGGTGAAGAAGGTGTCCCAACCTGCTGTTGGTGAATATGCTGTTGATGAGTCGCTACCTTAGTAGGAGTAATAAGGTGCGGGTCTGCACGTAAATAAGCGTTCATCCCATCACTGAATGTACAATGAAACAGTTGACTGTTAGCGGAAGGGTCAACCAAAATTTGTTTCACGGTTTCATCTAGGGGCCCGGTCTGTTCAATGCTCGGTGATGGTACTTGGGTTATGTTAGTAACGAAAACAGACCGGTCTTGCTCTTGAACTAAAGTTTCTGAAGCTTGTTCCGAGGTTTGCGTCGCTGCATTTTTCGACGTGTGATCTGCGTTGGGCGTGGGTTGATAATCCGCACCAGGGTAGAGATAGATGTTACCATTGATGGTGATGTTATCTCCGGAGGAGATCACTGGAGCAAAGGTGAAATTATCACTATTAACTTTATTATAGTAGCTACGGTCGGCCTCTCCCTCACCTTTACCATCATCTTGCTCTGGTTGTGATGCGGGTTCTGGCCTTAAAGGATCGCTGTTAGCTGTCGGATGAGGCGATGTGCTCTCCTGCGGCAACTCTTCTTCAGGCTTTTTATTCTCCTTTTTATCTCCAGTGACAAATTGGCTGCCACCATACATGGTCACACACATAGCATTAATGTAAACCGCAGCAAACACCAAACCAATAGGCCCAGCTAACACCCCCATTGCAATGCCTCCTGTCACACAGGCACCAAGGTGAGCTTTCGCTTTCGTCTTGTCATGATATCGATTGGATTTCCTCTCGACCTTTTTTTTATTGTTGCTACTTTTTTTACAGGATATTTTTTTCTCAGCTTCGCTTTCCTCAGCTGCTGAACTATCAGAAGCAAACGCTGACGTTGCGACCATTAGTCGGTCTGGACTTTCATCACTAGGCACAGTCGTCTGTCGAGGGCTAACTGACGCTATCAGAGACCTATCTCCTCTTAAACTATCAGGCCGACTTTCATCGGTATTGGAGGAGGGCTCGACAACAAGACGGCCAACAGAGGAAGTGGGGGATAACATATTAGAACCTCATTATTTCTAACAATTGAAGAGTCAAACGACGAAGATCATCTTCGCGGACACTAAACTCAGGACAAGTAAACGCTAAGTAACCGTCAACCCGTATCAAGTAACCACCTAGTACCGATTCAAACTGGTTCAGCAGTTCCATCACCTGTTCCGTATTGCAAACATGAACGAGCTGAAAAAACGGCAGAATGGGATAAATAAGATAGTCGGGATACTCACTAAATACCGTCCGTTCACTTTGCTCGAGATTGAGCAAAAATTGCTCGATTGGATTTAACGTGAATTGCATTTATTTGGGGTACACCAGAACCACATCTTCAGAAGACAACGTGGTTAATTCATCACAGCTTAAGTATGTTTCAAATGGAGCCCAGCTAACCGATAACTTAAGATCTGCGGGTAAACGTTGTGGCTTAGGCTGTAAATATTCAGTGTCAAGATCGAGCAATTCGGCAACCAAATACATGGTTGTTCTGATACGACTACACTTAAAGATACAGGTCATAAGAGAGGGGAGAGCAACCTGATTTTCTTTATCAATGAAGCGTACATATTGCACTCCCTCTTTGGCAAGATTCATTGATATAAGATATTCAAGATATTCTTTTTCAAGGTGTTTTACTTCTAGCCCAAGCAAACGCTCAATGTCTTTGACTCTCACATACCCTGTGCCTTCGATACCTAAATGAGTTAGGGTTATTTCGACTAACTCATCAACAAATTTCGGGGTTAATACCAGTTGACCAAAATCAAGATGAATGGCTTGGTTGTCAAAACAATGCCCTGCGACCGCATTAATCTGCGCCGCCACAGTACTGCTAAGTTGGCGGTAAGGCTTTAAAGATATGATGTCATGATTCATAGGTTTTACCGATTTCGAGAAAGTAGGGCTAATACATCGCGGCTCATCAAATAATCCTTTTCATCCACCCAATCTCTAATTCCTTGAGGTGTTTGGCACACAAAATCATACAATAATTGATAAGTATCTTTAGATGTCATAGTGCTAAAGTCGTGCTCCTGTACTAGTCGTAAAATAAAAGTGATATTGTGGAATTCATTTTCCAGTACTCCGTCAACAACAATGGCTTTGACCGTCGGCTCTGAGTAGTGACGTAAACGTTCAAACCACTCAATCACCGCCTTTTTATCAAGATAGATATCGGTATCAGACAGCCGATTCCAACTCAGTCGTTGTGACTTGTTTTTGATCATTTCATAAGGATCCAGTCCGCTATTTTGGATGTCGCAATGGGCAATTCTAGAAGGACTGGTCATCGTTAAGATCTCCGTTAGAATCATTCAAATTTTGTGGCTTTTGTTGGTACCGACGCTCACGATCGTCATACTTTCGACAGAGTACTAACATTGAAAGTAACCCTTCCAGATAATGCTCATAAGCTACCAACTGTTGCAGTACTTCACTGTCTGCGTCCATTCCCTCGGCCAACGCACCTAATGACTCCAGATACTGAGTCATTTTTTTGCGAATAGAGGAAGGATAAAGATGCTGACATTGATTGGCAGCCTGTAAAATAAATAGCTGCGCCTCGTTAAGCGATTTTTTTTCGGGTAAGCCTTGCGTGAACCCATGCCAATCTCTTAAGGCTTTAAGTTGATAGCTGTTCAGCATTTTTGAAAATTGCCGCTGCTGCTGAGGTGTCATCGGCTTACGTCTAATACGGAAAAGGCGATGCTGTTTTTTTGCCCGTTTATCAGCTTGCTTAACATCTCGGACACGCTTTGTCTGACTCTCTTCCCGAGTTTGTTTTGTCGGAGTGATGTCAGAAACACGCTCAGCTTTTTGTGGCATCGAAAACGAGACACTTCGCATAGGCTAAAAAGAGCGGGCGAGCCCGCTCTTGCTCCTTATCGGTTTGTTACCAGACTCGCTCTGGCCACGGAATCAAGTATTTCATTCAATTTGACCGCCTCTTGAGTTAAGTCTTGAATGTATTGATCCAGTTGACCATCGAACTTCTCTTTCAGATCTTTAGTGGCTTGGCTCTCTTCTTGAGTTCTCACTTGTGCAGCATTCTGCATCTCATTGACATTGCCTACCATGCTACCGCCCATCTCACTCATTTGAGATACCGCACGATACTTACCAGTACGCCCCTCTTGTAAACGAGCACTAAAATCATTAACGGTATTCGAATCTAATGATTTCACTGAAGTCGACTTGCCATTGGTCATATCAACAACATGTTTATCTTGAAGGGTTTTAGTTTGCCCCATTCGCACAGTTGCTGCCGTGGATAGTGCCATCGTTGCAACTGAGGCAACCAGTGTAATACCAAACTTACGCTGTGCATCACCACACTTATCTCCGGCAATTTTCACAGCTAGATCACTAGTCGCGACAGCTTCAGTAATACGGTTTTGCATCACCTGAGCACGTAAGCGCTGAGACGATTCAATAATCTCGGCTAACAAAGCCAAAAGGTCGCTCATCGAAACAGTGCCTGAATTGGCTTTATCTAATGAACTAGAGAAGCTATTCCACTCTTTCTCATTGATCTCTGGGCTGTTTGTTGTGTTCTTACCTTCCTTCAATGTGAAATCCGAAGGCATTGTATTCATCATTACAGTTGTCATATTATTTCTCCGGATTACATAGTGATCGAAATCATCTTGTCATTAAATTCACGATGATCACTGTTGGTTTTGTAAAGAGACTCAAACGCATGAGTCACGGTGCGCATCGCCTGAGAAAGCATGGTTAATATTTGCTGAATGCGAGTTTCTAGCTCTTCTTGTTTAGCTTGAGCAACCTCTAAATCTTTCGAGATATCAGCAGATTTCACACCATAACCGGTACTAACGACAGAAGTCGCATTCGAACTTACTTCCACCACTTGGTTGACCCGCGTAGCTCGAAGTGAAGCTTTCTCACTATTGGTCATCAAGTCTTTAAGTGATTCGACCACATCATCCAACATCTGTTTGGCTTTATTGAGAAGTTGACTTGGTCGCATGGCCTTTATGGTGTTGAGCATGTCAGACATTTTGTCAGTAATTTCGGACAACTTATTTAACATATTGGCTGGGTTAAGGTTTTTCACACTAGCAGCAAAGTCGTCCATTACAGACGAAACTTTATCGACCGCTTTGGTTAGACTAGCTAACTGCTCTTTCAGCGCCGTACCCACCGATTTAACAGCATCAGATGCCGTGTCTAGTGCTTTAATAAAACTCGCTTTCAATTGGTTAAGAGCTTCAAGTGCTTGATTCATGACTTTTGTCACCGTATCAGCCGCTTTTTGCAGAGCTTGTTTGGTCGTATTAACCAATGTCGTTTTAAATGCTTTGAGTGCATCAACTGCGGTATCTAATAACTTAGTCGCTTTAGTCGCACCGTTTGCGGCAGATTTCCCCAGTAGAGCAGCCAATTTAGCTGGGTTCATATTGGCTAAAATACTACGTAAGCTCATCATTGCATCAACAGCACGGTCAACCACACTGGCAGCTTTTGCTGCCGCAGTTGCCGCTGTTTTGGCTATGTTTTTCACCAACTGAGCAGGGTTAAAGCTAAGCAGCATACCGACAAGACCAATGCCGATCTCCAACCCCATTTTAACTTTTTCCCGAGTTTCCTCAGGAACACCTGCCGCTTTCATTATTTCATCTGCGATCTTAGGAATAACAATCGCCGCAACCATGGTTCCAATCATAATTGCCGACATCACTGGGTTAAACGGTGCAATCACAATCGCAGCGATAAAACCAAGCGCCATACCCAACTTGCCCCAAAAGCTTTGTTTCTTGTCTGCTTTTTTCTGTTCTTCGATTTGGCTTTCACGATCTTTCAGTTGGCTAATCTGAGACTCTTTCTGCACTTCAATCAGTGATTTCTTTGCTTCTGAGTTTTCTTTGCCCGTACCTGAAACGGCATTCGCGACTTCTTTCATCTGTGCTTCAACCAAACGCCACAAAGCGCTAAGTGAAACAGAACTACCAGGAAGTGGCTGGTTCGGCGAGGCCGACTCCACAGCAGAGCTTTGAGCAGACGTGCTCTGCTCACTCTTGCTTTGATCCTCTACAGCACTGACATAGGCCGGAGCTGAGATGGTATTCATGAATGTACTCATGTATTTTCCCTTCATGTATTAGGCCGGGAATAAGCATCCCTCAGGCTTGCTCTACTCTCGATGGACGAGCGACATGTCCCCAGCAATATCATGTCCTTTTATGCTGTTCTTTAGCTGGCGTTGTAAGACAATCAAATATTGCGTGCAATCGCCATTTGTTCATCACGGCATATTGAAAGCCAGTATTTGAGAGTTTGCTGAAGCATTTTGACCTGGTCGCCGATACGATTGATTTCCTCGATTTCTTCGTCGGTTAATTCTCGAGGTGGAAACTGAGTATAAAGCGCAACTAAGTCGCTGTTATCAATGCCATTTCCCATCCAATCAATTTGGTCGCCATAGGTGTACCCATCCTGGACCTGCCAGGTCGAATTAGCACATAAATATGTGAGCGCTGTATAAGGCTGCCCAAGTTGATCAAGACCAAACGTCCTTGCGATATAAGCATCAATATCATCGAGAGAGCCTGTTAAAATGAGTTCCACTTCTTCTTGCGTCATTTGCGGATTATTTTGCAGCACTTCACTGAGAACAAATAAACGTAACATCGGGCTCAGGTCGTCGGATGTACCATTAGCCCACCAACCATAATCATCGTAGTAGTTATCATTGATTTGTTTATAAAGGGCATCTGAACCTCCAGCCCCCTCCAAATCAGTCATTACCTGGTCCAGCAGTGAGCCTTCGGGCATCGTCGCGTTATCCATGATCCCTTTATAAAGTTTCTTGGTCACTGCTGCTAATTTCTCAGGAGTATCGTAATTGGACTCATGCAGACCATGGCTACCACTGCCAGTGCTCTCCAAAATATGGCTAATATCAGTCTTGTTTGCGGCATACCAACTTTCTAACCCATACTGTTCTGGGTGAATCATGATATCCATAAGGGCAATCTGAAAAAGGTCTTCCATCTCTTCAGGTTGAATTCCACCTTCTTCTAAGTCTGCTAGCATCAACCAAAGCGCCGACTCAAACATGTCAACGCCACCATTAGTCCAACCTTGAATCAATTCCAGTTGCTTACCATACGCCTCTATACTCTGTGCAAGCGCAATAGCAATCGCCTGTTCGGGATTACCACTGACCATGGTAACAACCACTTGCTTTTGTTGAGCAGCGATCATCGCTAATGTTTCAGCGCTGGCTGGCTGCATATCGGACTCCAAGATAGCGGTGTCGGTTTGGTTCAACTTCGCTTGCGCGTTATCAATCGCCGCAAGTCGAGCTTCAATATCTTGCGTAACTATCGTCTTGTCTGGAGAAGAATTTGGTATCGAAATACCACTTAGGTTACTAACATTCATCGTATTACCTATATATTGCGCGCAATCGCCATTTGTTCATCACGGCATATTGAAAGCCAGTATTTGAGGGTCTGCTGGAGCATTTTGACCTGATCACCGATTCTGTTGATCTCTTCAACGTCTTCATCGGTTAATTCTCTTGGAGGAAAGTCGTTGTACATATGCTCAAAATATTCTGAACCTAGACCTCGCCCTTCCCAGTCGATAACCTGGTGTCCATTTTGTGTCACTTCTCTCCAGCCATCATGGGCAGGGTCATTCTGGTAACCGTCATTCTCGAAAATATAATCAATCGCCGACGCATAACTAGTATTGGTTTGAATAAAGACATCCAATGTACCGATAGGAGCCGTAAGAAACATTTCAATCGTCGATTGTTCAACCTTTGGATTGGTCGTGAGATAGCCAGCCATAAGAGCCATTCGTAACATCGGAGAGAGCCCTGCACTGCTTGGATATCCAGAATCACAGACAAACCCACCAGTATTGCTGAAGTTGTTTCTGTACTGGCTTTGTAAAGCAGAGACCCCACCACAGTTGTCATTCATGTAAATCAAAATATCGTGACAGAGGCTGTCTTGTGGCGCGTTGTTCATCATATAGTTAAAAACATTCTGACAATTATTGGCAAACGCGGCGCCATCCCAGCTTTCATGATAGCCATGAGAACCTGATCCAGTACTTTCTAAGAAATGCCTCATCTGCTCGTCCATTGCTGGGCCATAACCGTGGGACATGAAGTCCATGATCGCGAGCTGGAATAAATCTTCTAAGGCATAACCAGATGTTTCACCGCTTGTTTTTATACCGTCAAACATCACTGCCATCGCACTCTCAAACATAGCCAGTCCTCCATTGGTCCAGCCTTGTATAACCGACAATTGCTTGCCGTATTTCTCAATACTCTGTGCCAATGCCATTGCAATTGCCTGTTCAGGGTTACCACCAACCATAGCCATGACCACTTGCTTTTGTTGAGCAGCGATCATGGCTAATGTTTCAGCGCTGGCAGGCTGTTTTACCAAGGTCGCGATACTGACATCGGCTTTATTAAGCTCAGCCTCCGCTTTATTGATTAATTCTATCTGAGCGACGGATTGTGCCAATGTCTCTGGAGAGAGTTCATCGTCAATGTGGTCTAAATTAGAGAGACTATTGGTGGTACTTGTAATCACTGTCCATTCCTCGGCATAATTAGCAATTAAGACAAATAGGGTTTTAACTGTTTCTGTAAATACTCGAAACGCTGTGAATAAAATTCGTTAAGGTGATCTGATTTAACGACAATCAGAGTTGCAGCCGACTGAATATATTCTTTCAACTTGTAATGACAGAGAGAAATATTAAGGATAGTTTCATCCAAATCATTAGTCGGGTATGTCTTCAAGACACTTAATACATCCAAAGCTTTTTTGAACTGCCCCTTTTCCAAATAAATAGCAGCTAAACAACCGGGCCCACGATGGTCATAAGGATTTAATGCGCAGTAGGCAGAAAATATTATTTCCGCTTCTTTAAACTGGAACTTATTATAAAACTCAACACCCAATTCAAAGACAGACTTTAATTGAGTTGTTGTGATTTTCTTTGATTTTCGCAATTTGGCCAACTCATGCTCAACCATTTTCCCGTCGAGCAATGAAAAGAATTCATCTCCCGCTTTTCCAAATTCAATCTTTTTATTTTTCACTTTTTTTCAATCCTGCTTGAATACATCAATCTACTTCCGGTTTATCAAATAATGGGGCCAAGACTTGATTAACAACATCACATAGCCGATAGGTGCTCGTGATAGTTAAGGGTTGTGATGGGAGATCGACTCTTAAACGTATCGACCACACCACAGCCAGGCGGTTATCGTATTGGGCGAGCATCATTAAGCCGAGTTGCTGGTTGCTTAATTCTTGTGGGATATGCTGAATGCCAACGGCATCAGACCAAAGGTACAAATTCTGTCCTAGTAATTTTCGAACTTGTACCAACGACCAACCTTCCCTATTCTGGCGATGCTTTTGGTATTCAATTAGTAACCCAAGAGTCGCCACGACTTTTCTAACCTCGCCAAGATTACTTGATAGACATCGCTGACTATCCTTGTCCGTTAAGTTAGTCAAAACAGAAAAAGAGGCTGGACAAAGTAAACGTTGAGTTAGGCAATAATGCAGCAGCTTCTGATGACGCTTTTTATACGTTTTCATTACCCGCCATTTGTACAAAGTAACTTATAGTCAATGTATCTTGCTCAGCCACTAATCCTTTAAGAAATCGTTCGATATTACTTTTCTTATTAGAATCCATTTCTTGTAAACTCATGATTAGCACCGATACTCGTTTGTTTTTCTCTCCGCTCACTACTACACTCGCTCGTAAAACATTAGGAATCACGCTCAGCTTGTTATAGATTTCACGGCTTTCAAGTAAATTGCTTTTTACTACCTCTAATTTACTCAAGCTAGCAAACTTTGATTCGAGCAAATCGTTGAGATCTTCACGCTGAAAATAGAAATTAAACTGACTCAGTAATTCTCGCGCCTTAGGTTCGTTAGGCTTGTCCACGTAAACTAGATAACTTTCCTTGTTTCTCTCTAATGTTGCTGGTAATTGTTGTTGGCCTAATAAGACAACAACCTTATTGGCAATATCAGCGGATTCAAAACTAGCAATTTGGGCTGAGCCCTGTTCATTACACCCGGTCAGTATGATCAATAACAAACACCACAGTTTTTTCATTACTGTGCCTTCATCACTTCATTAATTGCATTTGCTGACTTAGAAGCAATTTTTGTTACAGTTTCTTGATACATACTGTAGTGAAATACAGACTGTTGCAGAGCGAGCGTATCTTGAACAGTGATAGTTTGACCTCCTGCATTAATACGGTCGAGATTGTCAAGAATCTCCTGAAAACCCTCTCCGATATTATTAAAAGTATCTTCCATAACGGAAGGCTGAATGTTTTCGATCGTTAAGCCGGGCATATCAACTCCTACGAGCAATAGGTTTAAAAGATAAGATAAATTTAATTTCGATATTAATAACTCTTTAAAAAAAACGCTAATGGGTTATTTTGAATCATTATGAAAAACAAATTCATTTAAAACTTACAATCATAAATTTAAGACTAACTAGATAAATCACACCACTCACCGCTGAATATTTGTGAATTTATCTAAAGGCCAATAGCGCTCACCTAGTGACGTCTTCTCTACCCCTAGGCTAAAAATACTTTACATGTAGGTATTAGGGATGAATTTGAACCTATATTGCTTAATATATACTCGAAAAATAAGCCTGAATTTAGATGGTAAAAGGTGAAATTCCACATGTAAGCAAATTAAAACGGTTAAGGCTATCGTTTGGACCAAAGGTCAATCGCAACCTATGATCTTTGTTAGTTTTCTATCTATCGATAAGATCTGAGGTTAGAAGTGAGTTAAGGGCTGGTGGTTTCAATCCGAGTCTACTTGTTTTCGAAGGCGACTGGGAATAAAAATTAGATGACGAAATCATTTCAATTTCATTTAAAGGCAAAGGCTTAGAGAAGTAATAACCTTGTAGTTTATTTACACCACTCCTGATTAAATAGTCGGCTTGCTCTTTTGTTTCGACCCCTTCAGCTACAGTAATTACACCTAAACGATCGCCTAACTCAATGATCATATTTAACACGGCAGGATTGGTAGTTTTCAAACCTACTTTATCAATGAAGCATTTATCTATTTTTAAATAGTCAAATTCTATATTCTGAATCATTGATAAAGATGTATGTCCAGTACCAAAATCGTCAACAGCAAACTTAAGACCATAATCTCTAAGTAGATCGATAGACGCTACTCCTTCAGGCTCAAGAGCTTGACGCTCTGTAATTTCAGCAATAAGACCAATACCAAGCTTTCTAAACTGTTCTGTGTAATGCTTGAGTTTTTTTACTCTCTCAACACTACCTAAATATGATGGCGGGATATTCACACCAAGAGATAAGATCGACAGTGTATTAGACCGCTGCAATTCTTCCAAGGTTAATTCTAAAACATAGTCAGTAAGGTCATTAATGATTCCTCTTTCTTCAGCCAAAGGGATAAATTCATCTGGTGAGATTATACCTAGTGTTGGGTGCTTCCAACGAATCAAAGCTTCTAGGCTTTCAATATTTCGGCCATATCCATTGACAATGGGTTGATAGACAATAAAAAATTCTTTCTTGTTCAACCCTTCTTTCATATCTAAAACGAAACTCTCTCTTCGATCACTAATTTTCGATATAAATCGAACATATGGCAACATCACCACCAATAAAACAACCGTATATACTAAGCCAACAAATACAATTTCATATACAAAGAACTGTCTCATCTCTAGAAGTAAAGTCATATAGTCTCAATTTAGTGTTATTACAATTATGGTTAAAAATTAACTTATAATTATTAATGATTAGGTTTTTATGTCTTCAGAATGTAACCACTCGGACCATGAAGTAACGTTACGTTTTTAAACGCTCTACTCGCTCTTAATCTTCATCGCTGCGTTCATCACTTTTATCACTAAGTGCAAGACTCTCAAAGAGATAAGACTAGATTATTTTTGAAAAAAAATGACCACTTCAACTCTATTAATCAGACAGGAAACTAAAAATAGATCCATCTTATATTTCGTACTTTATGGGATGGATTCTTGTGATGAATATTTCACAAATAATCTCTCGATTTGACCGCTAGTAGAGAAGATATTGAGCGATGTGACTATCAACTATGGTACTAAAACATGCGTTCTAATGTTCTGAATCTAACACCACAACCCAATACCCTCGAAAGCTCTAAACAACCGAATAGACAAAGCAATGACTCTCTTAGCGTTAAACAAATAAGCTCCGTGCCTGAGCGAGACGTAATGAAACTCATCAATACAATTACGAGCCTGTACAGCCAAGCTCAGGTCAAAAAGGAGGACATATCAAGATTAACGCTCCAACTGGATAGGCTACTAAATCAACAAGAAGCTTCCTTCGTAAGACAAACAACTGATTCCAATTCATCAGCACAACAACTCACATCTAAAAGCCCAGAATCAACTTCACAATTAAAGATGGACAGCCACAAGGCTCAAGGGACTATTGAGATGCCGAGAACGAATCTACTTAAAGAAATTCAGGCTTTTCGTGGTCGAAATGGATTACAAAAAAAACAAAGCAGCGGTAAGACGGAAATGGCGGTACCGGCTCAAACAGCATCAACATCACAGCATTTAGCAAATACAGTTCCACTAAAAACGGGAAAGAGTTTACCTAGTATTGACAGCTTACAAGACAAACAGCAAACCACCCAAGCTGCACCCCCCCCCCCCCCCCCACCCCCCCCAGCTTCGTTTTCCGGTAAAGCGATACCCACTTCTACATCTCCCACAGATTCAAGCAAAATGTTCGAGCAGATTCGACAGTTTGGCGGAACCAAAGGCTTAAAAGCACTTAATCAGGGGGCCAATACAAACCAGCCAGTAAAGAGTAACCCAGAATTATCTCAAGGCCAGAAACTCATCTTCGAAGAGCCAGAGAACGTATTAAGCCAGTATCAAACCTTAACCAATGACGATAAAGACCTAGTAGCAAGATTCATTAGCCAGGCTATCATCCATTCAGTAGATCTAGATGTTCTAGGGCAGCTGAATAATAACATTGGTGATCTGCAAGCAGATCAAGTGACGCAGGCTCACATCGATAAAATGCCAGACTACTGCCAGTCATTTTTCAATGTAATTAAACCTTATACCAAAGATACCGAATCAGCCCCGCTATTCAGCCATTCGATGTTTAAGAAATCGGATGTCATCGCCGGAAACTACCAACCAGTAAACATAGATGAAGAGATGACGAAAGGTGATGAGATGAGCAACGCAAATTCATCCCCTTCGCAATGGTTAACGGTAAGAGAGGGCCTAAGTAAAATGCAGAAACAGCTATCGATTACATCAAGAAAGCGTTATGACAATGGATCTGTTGCATCAACGACCGAAAAAACAAGTGAGGTATTCGCTAAAGCTCAACAAGCTAGTTTAGCTCTGATCAACGATTCAACTCGTACCGACTTATTGAGCAAAGATTATCAGAGCCAAGTCACTGGCTCTTTCAAGAACATCGATACTTTTAGTGGATTTCTAGCTAATCTAGATAAATCAGCGGCCCATAAACTCGAATCAGAGTTTCGCCAAGCAATTCAAAACCCAGAAAAGCTAGAAGAGAGCATTACTGACTTTCTTAAACAAAGATTACCTACGGGCTTTAAAGAATTTACCTATCAATCCATCAACGAAGAGAACCAGCGTTTAAAAGCCGAGCTTGCACTGTTAAAAAAGGGGAATCTATAATCACCGTAAATAGCACGATTTAGACTTAAACGGTGCTAAAACTGCTTACTCGAAACCTATTTAAGTGAGCAGTTTTTCTAAAAATAGAACCTTACAATAAAGTAGGCCCCCTATTTCTTAGGGATATAGCGAGTTTCAGATGAAAGTGCTATACCTCATCTCGAAGTACCCTACTTATTGACATCTCCATTCCGCACATCTAATTCGCTTAATTTTTTATCATTTGAATATCCGTATATGTAGACGCAAGCTACAAGGCACCATTAGGTTTGTCATTATCAGTTAACCTCGAAAACGATTCTAGTATCATTATTATATTTGGGGGTTACGATCTTGGAATAAAGGATTAAGCCAAGATAAATGAATCTTGGGAAAGGCTTTTAGTGAGAATATTAAGTAGAGTTTGAGAACCGGAACCAGCGCTATTTTTAAAGAGGCATTGAAATATCCATATTGAGTAATTTGAGTGCAATGAGCCAACTACCATGAGAAAAACAGGAAGTTGGCCCATCGATTGAAGGACACTTATATTTAGGATATCAACTCGACATGCCCTTCATTTACAAGCATTCCCATTGCTTGAAAAATCTGCTTTATACGTATTCAATGCCATATTTGATTAGATAAGTACACACGCACTTTACTTAGTCATCTCTAAGTCTGCCGAAAACCTCAGTCCACTTCGCTTTCCGATAAACCCGTGGCGTTCATACAACTTATCTATTTCTCGTTCCATAAATTGAGTTAATGTCTTATCTCGTAGTTTTATCTTAGGCGTCTCATCCAAAGTCACTTTTGTTTGATTTTCAAATACATCCTTTACTATTATACCTACAAGTTCTTTTATGTAAGAAATAGTCGGTGTTTTGAGGTTGTTAGTTGAGATAACTTGATCGATCTGCTTGTCAAACTGCTCATAGGCGGACTCTATCAGTTCATTTCGGTCAGATTTACTCAGTACTCTAACCTTTTCATCTCTATCAATTATACGAGCCAAATAAGTACGAAGCGCCCCGGAGTTCATTAAACAAGTTATATTTGTTGCCCTCTTAAAAATATCTGTGATTTCCTCTTTTTTTGCTTTTATTAAGTCAGCATCTTGAGTTTCGATAGCTTTATTTTGTAAATGAATATTAATCTCTGAAGCTCCGCAAAAAGAGACATGATTATAAAGAGTCTCATAATGTGTAGTGCCTTTCATTGAAAGGGGAGCCTTTGATTTATCTAGTCCTTTTTTTATAGCGGTATCTATCACTTTTTGATAAACCCTTTTAACTTTAAAATTAGAATCGGAATCCACTTTATTATCTGATTGGTGGCAGATAAAAGGTGTTGATTTTAAAACTTTTGTAGAATACATAAAAAAACCCATTAAATAACGAATCATTAATTATTAATATATTTAAATATAAATCATGGGGTTATTTAAGAAAAATACGGCAGGTATAATCATAGCGCCGACTCCAGCCATTTTAATAACAAGCGATATAAATATGAAAAAATCACAACTCTGCCAGGGAATTTCACCCCCTATCACTCGTTCGTAAATAATCGCTTGTAAACTTTGTCACCAAATTCGTCTGCTTTCAAATCACTGTAACCTCCTATATCGTTAAACTGTAGCTTTGTCTCACCGTCAGAGATCCCCTCTGACGCAGCCATGATCTCGAAATATGAGTGGTGACTTTTAGGAGGTAATAGATTCGCCATACAGATAATTCTTGCTTCATTAAGTGTAGGTAGTTTTTCTAGTTTTCTAGTTGCTGCTATCAGCTGCTTCTCAGTCGCTGATTGGTTGTTTCTTATCGATATGTAATAATGACGTAAATTAGCAAAGGCATTCAAGAACTTAACTGTATGACCACTCATGCCTGATATCAAAGGTCGGTTATTATCTATTGCCAATGTCACCATATGTTCTACCTCAGGGACTCCTTTCTGAGAACGTCTCAAAATATTTGAATTTTCCCCCGCATCATGACGCCTAATCCCATCGACAGTTTCATCTAACATAAGGTCATGGGTAAACTCACTTGTGCTTTTATAAAACCCTATCCCTTGAAGAAAGTCACTTTTCAGTTCCGGAGAAGTCTCAAACTTTGCTTTCACCTTCTCTTCAGACTCACCCGATAATTTAATCACTCTAGCTTGCCACTTCTTAGGTAGCTTTTCCCATTTATCAATTCTGTTGGGGTTAACGTCATACCACTGATGATATGATGTTCCACCAAATGCACGATTATCAGCAGTTACAGTATTAAAATAGTTTGAACGTCGCTGTTTCATCGCTTCACTAAATTCCTCTTGGGCTACTGTTTTTCGCCCAAGATAATCGTAAGGACCAAATGGCTCAGCACCAACAGTTTTGTGAAGTTCGCAGCTCACCTCACTTAAATATTCACGCTTTGAAAGTCCGTGATCTGCCGCTTGCTGAGCCAATGTTTTAATATCGTAAACACCACTATCTAAATAGTAATCCTCTAAAGCCAAAAACACTGAGTCCAGTGACAGAATACCTTTCAAAAGCTCGTTAGCCCCACCTATTTTATAAGCTTTTTTTACTATGCTTTCTTTATTTTCTCGCACAATATGTTCGAAATTCACACCAAAACCATCTTTTCCTATATCGATAGCTTTCTGTGTTAGTTGTTTACCTAAGTCACTATCAATAAGTATTTTACCGAGCTTCTGCTCAATTTTTTTATTCTGATTTAGCAGGCTTAGATCTGGATAGTTAAGAGACGATAAGTCCGAATCTTGAGCTTCTCTCAGAACCGGATTGGACTGGAACTCCGATATACTGAGTTTTCTTTCTGTGCTAATGGGATTAGAGAAAGATTTGGCTAATGGAAAGTCTTCCTTCATCGTATTACTGACTTGTCTTACTTTAACTTTTGGCTCTGATTCATCTTTTTTATTACTCATCACTGATGTAGAACTTAAAAGTGAAATATTTCTTTTAAACATAAATTACTCCTCTTATATTCGCTCTATCATTACCAATCAAAAAACAAACAATTACAACAAACAAGTAGATTAATTCAAATAAAATTAAACAATTTCATTCAGAAAAAGATGACACTAAGGGGTCACTCTAAAATTGCATTTAAATATCATAATTTTTCGCTGATAACCTCTCTGTTGTTCCCCCCCCTCCTCTCTACAGCTAAGCATCCAAAACCCTGAACGCACTGGCAAAAACATGAAAACAAAAAAACTCATGATTTATTAACGATATAAAAAACATCATAAAAAATTCAATTCATACTTTAATATTAATTTTCACGTAATTAGTAACCTATTATCACTGGAGAACTGGGAATACTTGCCTTAACGTAGTTATACTTAAATTTCTACTTGAAGGTCTAACCATGCTAAACGTTCAACGAACCAATACAAACGTATCTGAATTTAAAAATACAGATACCAATCGAGTACTAAGCTCTGCTAAAGGGATTTCCCTTTCAGATGCAAAGAAGCAAGTTCTAACAAGTGCAAAAATGTTTGAGGCGGGAGTTAGTATGAATATACTGAATCAACCTTCTTCTGCCGGAACTCAAATTGATAACCATGCGAAGAGTTTGTCCGATGTTTTAAAAAAAATATCTAGCGACGGAACGAACCATACCGTTGTGTTCAACAACAAAGAAATGCCCCTTACCGAGTTGTTTGAAAAGCAATTTTCTCCTATGAGCAGTAACTCCGACCAAATTGGTCGCCAACCAAAAGAGTCTAAAGAGCCGCTGAAAAATTGGCTAATCCGCGAATTGAATATCCCTACAGGTGAAAAAAATCACGCCAGCATGCTTACCAAGATAAAAGCCATAAGTACATTTGGCACCACTGTTTGGCAGTTACTAAATCCACCGGAAGGCAATGATCATAAAGACTTTAGCAAAAATCAGAGAAAAAATTCCGACGCTCTCAGTTCAATCCTAGGTAAAGATGTATTCCCTTTATTCAAAGAGTTTTCTCAAAAAACGAGAACAAAAGTATTTGATGACTCGTTAACTCGAGCCAGATCGGAACGTATGCCAATGATAAGAGATGAAAACGGCGTATTAAAAGCTGTGGATGGAAAGTACGAAGATGCCGCAAAGTATGGCTTGGGGTTCGGCCAAGTCGTTCAAAAAGTAAACGATGAAAACTCTTTAGAGCAACATAAGCTGTTAGACGCACTCAACGGCAACAAGAATATAAATGGTATCCCGCGTGAGAACGCTCCTATACAAGACTTAACCAGACCATACATGATGTCTGAAAGCGAGATGGCATCAATGCCACAAAGCTATAAAAATCTGGGACTTAGTGATGGTATGACGCGTCATAAACTCCATCATGGTACGGGAATCAACCGCTGGCAGCCATATGGTATGCATGCACTTGAAAGCTCTTATAAAGGTAAACCATATGCAGGTGCACAATCAGGTGGGACCTGTGACATACTATTAGCAGCTACCATATTGTCCGGCGAATCCATGTACGGAAAAACAGACAAAGTAATGCCACTTACTCTTGGAGCTGCGGCATTCATGAATTATGGTGGATACCATACATTCAATGAAGTAGTACCAATTGGTGAGGCAATGAGTCACGGAAAACCCTTTGTACCTTCGAACAAAAGCGCTCTCCAAAAGTCAGATTTATACGACCGCGTCCAAGCCCATACAAAGAAACACCTTAAGCCGATGACCTTCAACGTGATCTCATCTTACAAAAACGTTCATAACGACATCGTCGACCAACTTAAGCAAGAACATAAATCACTATCTTTAGATATCAATGACTTAAGCGATACTATTTATTACACTAAATAGAACAACACTCAATAACAATAACATGTCTTAATCATGGTCATGTTATTGTTTTCAAACTTACTAACTACATTAGAGCATAGCTGTAATTAAACACTTGAAAACCTTCCCATATAAGTTCATTCCCCGTTACTACAATTTGACACAACCTTGTTCAACCATACCTCCCAATGACCACGCTTATTCTCCCAAAAAATCAAATAATCATTTAACTCCTCAAAAGAACAATTACTCAAATTTTATCAAAGAAAGTCACATACATAAGTGGTATTTATATTTCAAGCATATTAAGCCACATAGCGATTCACGCAGGAACTTAATGAGACATCCTGTTACTAGAGTCGAAAGCCTTTCGACTCTAAGCATTAATGAATTCGAAGACTATCACTTACTCACTCTATAACGAGGTAACAATGAGGCCGCAAAGAAATTACAGTTCAATCGAACATATTAAAAGATCCCTAGGTCAAGTCAAAGATGAAAATAAAGAGGTAAGAGTTAAAAACGGAACCGCATATGTTAAGGAAAAAAAAGCTTTCTTTTCATTTCCAATATCTCGCGTAAGGCACACTAAGAATTGTAAGAAACTACTGATATGCACTCTAAAGCAACGTCATAACATAAAAGAGGAAAGTGCCAAAATCTTGCTAGAAACTATTCTAGCTGGCCGAGATACAATCACGGTAAAAGATATAAACAATCTAGACGAATATATTAAGACATCAAGTATGACAGGCTTATTTGAAAGCCAGAAAAACCAACTGAAGAACGAGCGAATCGAATTAAACTCTTGGGGCACTGTTGATTTAGTAACAAGTGAATTCGAAAAAAAGAGCTTCATGGCATTAATGTTAGCTAAGTATCCATTAACACAATCCAACTTTAGTGTTCAGGTTAGTGAATCTATTGGCGACAAGAAGCTATGGACAAAAGAAGACAAAACCAGAATAGAGCATTCGATCAGCCGTTTCGTAAACATGTCAAAACTTGATAGCGATCGTAATAATCAGCTTAAGACAGAGCTAAAGGGGTTATCCTATGCTCGTGACTCTTCATTAAACAAAGCAAACGAGAGACAAAAAAGTGCTCTTGTTAACTTCTTCACTAAAATTGGACTCACAGACTCAAGTCAAGTACCTACACTGAAGTCATTACAAGAAGCTAAACAAAGAAGAAAGGAAAAACACCCCCCAAATAGCGCTCAGTCGAAGAGTACTAAGAAACATGCACCAAAGGTTCACAGTAATGATGCTGCAACCCCTAAGAAAACTAACTTTACTAAGGCTCTAAACAAACTAGTAGGTTTGGCTGAGCAAGAGAAAAGAGAAACTCAACCAGCCAAATTAGAAGAACTGCAAGCACTGTTCATCACCGGAGTACATTCTGCTTCAGGAGCATCAATGTTGAAAAAAAGTCATGGTGCCACAAGTGTAACGGCATGGACTCAAGATGGACTTCTCAAGAACAAGACACTCAACAAAGACGGGCTCTGCTATGGATTAGCCGCTAAATGGGGAAAGGATACGGCAAACAATACGCACTTCTTTGAAAGCATGAGATCGATAGAAGGCTTTGAAGAAGCATCAGCTTTGTTTGACGGCCAGTTTGGCGGTGAAAAGGAGATCATTGAGCGATTCAACCTCGTTGGTATTGAAACTGATGGTATTGAAAAGCAACGATTGGGTTTTGGTCAAGGAAATCTACAGTTACATATTCTAAGACAAAATTTAGCCGAAAGTGGCCAAAGAAGTGGTCATGCGGTAGCAACCTATTCGAGTGTCGAACTAGGTAAGGAACAGTATGCCTTCTATGACCCAAATATTGGAGAGGTAACCTTTAGTAGCCAAGAACAACTGGAAGGTTTCACTAGAGACGCTATTAATATTCTTTATGATGACCTTCCAGCGCAATTCACTATAAACTGCAACGTTCCAACATAACTTGATGTTCAGTTAAGCTTTATTTTCTAATTCATATTCAAATATAAAAGACTCTAATAAAGGTATGCCTAAAAGCAGTCGCAATTTGTTTAGGCGTACCTTGTCCGGTGAGCTTCGATGATTATTATCCACTAAATCTCATACTTCGACTTGAAAAAATTATCTATTCACTAGGGTTCATTTTGCTCGTTCGGCCAAACTGCGAAACAATAAAGTCACACATCCGTGATGCCAACATCTGATGTACTTCCTGACTAGGATGCACCTCATCATGAAAGACATGACGATGTGCCGAGTCAAATGGCTGACTATTACCTTTAAGACCAAACACACGAGGTAAATCAATGTAACCAGCTTGCTCCTCAGTAGTTGTATCGTATCCAACTTGATTAGCCATATCGACTAATTCATAAAGCTGCCCACTAAAATCAAAAAAGCCTATTTTAACACCATCACCGGAAAACCGTTCTTGCAGCTCTTTCAACTTACTTTTTAAAAACTGGTTATGTTGATTAGAAAGACCTGACATCTTAGCCCTATCCCTGTCGCACTCTTTATGTGCATGTGCTGTTATTGATAAATCTGGAATGCCAGTGACTAGAATATATTTGACTCCTTTGGATACCACCATTTTAATAATTTCTTTTTCATAGCAGTTAACAACCTTCTCTACATCCGTTTTATCAAATGTCATATAATCATTGGCACTTAGTGCTAGTACCACCATATCTCCTTTCTGAAAACCTTCTTTTTTTTCATGTTTATGGATTTGTCGTTTCATGTTGGAAATTAACCAAAACGTTGGGTTCAATTTTGAGTACTTAGCAGTAACAGCCCCACCTTCCGCATAGTTAAGCAATTTAAAGTTGTCACGTGCTTCCTCACTTTTCATGTACTTCTTCAAATAGGCTCCTGAAGAAATAAAATCAGCCCAAACAAAACCGTTGGTAAATCGACCTTTGTAATACTGTCTAGATGACAACATAACTCCGAGAGTCTTAGACTTCATTCGCCCCTCTGAATCCGACAAGCTGTCACCAATCACGACCAATCGTTTAATATGATCGAGCGCCTGGCTCGAATGACTAGTCAGCTGTGCGTTAGTCACTTCTTTATTTCGAATGGCCAGTTCGAAGAGCAGATCTTTATGTTCAGCTCCATCGGTTGAATCAAACCCTAATTCAGTACCATCAATAACATGTTCAACTTTTTCATTAAGCACCAAGACCGGAGTTTTTAGATTATCATAACTTGATAGCTGCGAGACTTTAGCAACTCTTATCTTTTCCTCCTTTACCTTCCTCTCAGACAATTTTTTATTATATTCTATAGACACTAACTGTCGGCCTAAAATTAAACTCTTCATATTTCATGTATTAGTAAAGAATGGATTGAGCTGCCATTTTTCAACCTAAGACTAAAAATATCATGAGGTATTTCCTGAAATATTCTGGTCTCAGTTTTTTTAATTTAACTTCAGATAGAATCACTTTGTACGAAAGCGTTCAAGAAAAAGGAAATATCAATAACATGAAGCCCCAGTCGAAAAACTGAGGCTCTGGAGTGGTCGTTTAATCAGCGGTATACCGTGTGATTCACGTCTTTTACAGGTATAGGTCTAGCTTCCTTCAATTTAAAGTAAGTAGTCTCACCTCTCTTTACCACACTTCGAACTACGAATTGGCTACCAGGTTTATAGTTTCTCTCATTCTCTCCGGTATCACCGGCTCCAATGTTAAATGGAGTTCCCTCGATAATATATACAGCCGGTTGTTGACCTCTATTAGCAGTGTCGGAGTCTGAATGGTATTTTCTTGATGCGTATTTATTAGCCATTTTTTCGTTTGTATCGCATGACATGATGAAACCAATTTGAAAACGGTCCCCTTGTTTTAATGCTCCAACTCCCTCTTGAGGTTTAAACATCGAGCCTCGATACTGTATCCCAAAAGTGTCTTTTTTCTGGCCATCAAACATAAACTCAACAGCTTCTTTTGCGCCATGATGCAGAGCTTTAACGGCGTTATCCAGGTCCTCTTTTGAAGACATAATAAACGGCGAGTCTTTGTGTGCACGGTTCCATTCAATACTCGCACCTTGGCGAATTGAAGCTGAAGATTCTGTCTTTAGTACACAGCCGTAGTCATGCCTAACTCTATTGTTTATTCCTTTCGCACCATGATTAGTACTGTAAATAGCAACTAGCCCATCGCGGGTGCTCTTTATTTTATCCTGGGTCGCTTTTTGTTTTCTCTCTAACTTGGATATTTGATTATCAACTTCATTAATGAGTCGTTTTATTTTTTCACGCTCCACCCTAGAATCATTTACACTAGAATTAAGTGCAGAAATAGTATTCTCACGTAGTTGTATATAATCATTAAGTTTAGACGAGTCTATCGCTTTAGGTTCCTTTGGATTCGCGCCAGAAAACACGGGGTTGATCACAGCTCTTGCCGCCGCAACTTCTTTCTTATGCCGCCCTACGTGAAGGTTTCCAAAGCACTTTAGTTTACTATGACTTTCTCCCCTAAACTCCCACTGACCTTTTTTAACCTCTTTAAGTCGTACAGTCCCCTCGAAGTTTTTTATGTCGGAAGCTACCGCATAAGGCCTTGAAACATAATTTTTCTTTAGGTGGATAGCACTCTTTAAGTCTTGCTCAACTGATCGAATATTTTGATTGAGCGAAGTAAGAGGTTGTTTTGCGCTGTTTAGGTCTTGTATTGTCTTTGCCAAATCAGCTTTTAGTGTCGTTAATTGATGACTTGTCTTGGTGAGCATAGTTTAAAACTCCTGCTTCTCATAACTGATAAATAATGCGTATTTAAACCATGTTAGACAGAATCAAACCTAAGTCGGTAATGAAAACTTTTGAATAATTTGGGGATATTTTTCCATTATAAATCGGAGTCAACGTGCTGAGTTTTCTTGATTACCCTGATTATTATGCAATTTTTGTTTAGCGCAAAATAAAGGCCAGCATAAAGTCATTCAGAAGTTGAGCGAGTTCTACTCAACAAAGAGTGAAGAGAATACAGAAGTATTTTAGCTCCACGCACCCAGATTCAAAAACTCGTTGCAAATTAATGTATAAAAAGGACTCTTTTCTATCTAATCTAAAACTGTCGTTTTTGTTCAATACCTATCTCAGTTACTCGCCTACACTTGCTGTCATTGAAACAACAGGAATGAACGCGATGTTAGACATCAAAAAAATCTCATCACTTAGCGACTTAAGTGAACTAAAAACGGCTTATTTTTCTGATTCAACCGCCCCACTCGATGGCATGTGGCACTTCGGCTTTGTACCAATGTCTGACCATTTTGGTTTTTACGAAAACAGCAAGCTTGTCGGTTACTGCGTGTTGAATGGTGAAGGCTACTTGCTTCAGTTTTTCCTAACAGCAACAGCCAACGCGAACATTGCCGACTTGTTCACCTTGATCATCGAAAACAACAGCTCTGTGATTGGTGAGGTGAAAGGCGCATTCGTGAGCACAGCAGAGCCGCAGTATCTGTCACTATGCTTGGACAATACCGAGTCCTTCAAGGTCAACGCTCTGATGTTCCGCCAGCGTCCAACAGCCGTCGCAAAGAACATTGAAAATGTCGAGATGACTCTCGCGACGGAAGAGCAACTCGATCAGCTAGTCGAATTTGCTTCATCAGCGATCGGCGCGCCTAAAGAGTGGCTCACAGGTTACTACGGTAATTTGATTGCCCGCCAAGAACTATGGGGCTACTGGAAAAGCAACAGTATTCTTGCTACGGGAGAGTGTCGTAAATTCGATGAACACCAAACGCAGTTTGCTGACTTGGGTATGATTGTCGCTCAAGCAGAACGTGGAAAAGGCTTAGCAACACGCGTGCTGAACTTTCTAACACAACACGCCACCAGCCAAGGTTTGGAAGCGATGTGTTCTACAGAAAGCAGCAACATCGGTGCGCAGAAAGCGATAATCCGTGCTGGGTTATCATCTAAGAACCGAATCCTACAGTTCGATTTTAGTTAGGATTCTACTTTAACG
Organism: Vibrio sp. 14N.309.X.WAT.E.F5; assembly: GCF_030397615.1. Lineage (NCBI taxonomy): Bacteria > Pseudomonadati > Pseudomonadota > Gammaproteobacteria > Vibrionales > Vibrionaceae > Vibrio > Vibrio sp. 14N.309.X.WAT.E.F5. The sequence continues at coordinate 380,087 of NZ_JAPNXR010000003.1, forward strand.
ACTTACTCGCTGCCCGAGTGAAGCCAGCATAAATAAAGCCTATAACTGTGACTCTATACATCCAACGGTTATGGGCTTTATTGTTTGTGGTTAGTCATTACGCGCTCAGCAAAGAGAAAACTATCTTCCCCAACGATAGACACATATAGTTATATGTAACGTTAACCCCAAATAGAATACCGAATGATCAATTGGTTACAGTCTCCAAAATCCCCTGAAGTTGCTCAGTTCATTGACTGCTACTGGCTGATTGAAAAAACGCCCGACGCTCAAACTCATCAATTTCCGATACTCAATCCCGATCCATCGGCACACTTGATTTTATCACCAGATGAACAAGCGTATCACTACACGATCGAGCAACAAGTCGACCAAGGCGCTGGCTGTCATCTGCTGCTACCACACCATAAAGCGATTGAACTGGATCACTCGAAACCGTTTATTCATTTGGGTATCAAGTTCCATGTTGGTGCCTTGTACTCGTTAAATATCCCAGACTGCCCACACCCCAGCCTAGACTCTGTTAACCCTATCGATCTCGCCAATTTGTTAGGCAATCCAAAAGCCGAAGCAATGTCGTTGATCCAGCTTGCCCAAACCGACTTTGAAGCTTGTTGTCAGCGGTTGGATAATTTGCTGCTGCCTTGGCTATCGACAGGTAAAACAGACAGACACAGCGAACTCACCCGCAAGGTGTTAGAAGTGCTTGGTACAACACCAATTGCAGAGCTCGGCGACAAACTGTTTTGCTCGCAACGCACATTAGAAAGAAGCTTCAACAAGGTGACAGGACTAACGTTGAAACAGTGCCAGTCGATGAACAAACTCGAGGCGATGCTCGAATACCTTTATAAACGAAATTTTGATGACATTGATTGGATAGACGTTGCCTACCAGTTTGGATTTAGCGACCAGCCACACCTAATTCGCTACCTTAAGAAAACCATAGGGCTAACACCGAATACCTATGCCAAACAAGGTGGGCTAACCATTGATGTGTATGGAGGAGTGAGATCGGAGTAACCCACTATTTATCCAGCAAGCACATTCTTTCTATAACGAGCGCTCTGTCTATAACATACGCCTCTGTTTATTGTGTCCCATTAGCCGCAAGTTTTATTGAGTTTAGATTTATGACTAAATATACTGGGGACACCATCAGACGGAGGACAAAAATGAACAATAAAAACAAACATATAGTTTTAATTCATGGTCTATATATGCCTTCGTTGATCATGCAATATCTGGATAGAAATTTCAAAAAACGCGGCTTTACAACGCACAAGTTTGCTTACAACTCGCTGCGTTTCCCTTCGGCCGCTAAACGCCTCAATCGCTTTATTAATGCACGCTTTGATGAATACGATGAAGTCTACTTCTTTGGTCACTCACTGGGTGGTTTGCTCATTCGTCACTACTTTAAGTTTTACCAACCCGACTTTGCAGACACCTGCATTATTACCGCTGGCACGCCGCACAATGGCGCGACTATCGCTAAAACACTGTCGAATCACGGTCTTGGCTTTATATTTGGTTCGAGCAAAATGATCTTAAGTGATGGATTAGGTGACTACGATATTGATGTGCCAATTGGCGTGATTACGGGCACCTACGACGCTGGTGTCGGGCGTATTGTTCTGGGAAGAAACCCAGGGGATGGTACTGTCACACTCGAAGACGCCAACCTGCGAGGCGCGACAGATACCTGCGCCCTCAAGCTCAATCACACCGCGCTTGTATACTCTAAGGAAGTAGTCGCACTCTCAACTCAGTTCATCGAACACAGGGCTTTCAAGAGCGCTTCATAGCTTTTTTCAGTAGCTGTTTTTCGTTAACTTTTGTACGTTAACTCCTTTATCTAGCTCTGGCTCACTTATTGCTGTCTTCTTACTTCTGCTAAACCGATACAAAGACAGGCCAATACAAAAATACCACTCTGCGATGAGAGTGGTATTCATAGATTCATGACTGAAGTCAGTCGCTTGTTATACTTTCTATACTTGCTACAGGAGATTAACTCGCGTTGGCAAGAACACCTCACCCAACATGCATCGCACCGAACCACCGCCGATGTCTTCGATCGTTTTCACGTTAAACGGTAGTAGCTTTCCATGCGTCGAAAGCTGAGCTAATTGCGCTGGAGAAAAAGCATCGTAAGCCGATTGAGACATCGCGATTACCTTATCGCCATTCACTGTTTCCAGTTGCAGAATATTGCCACAGAATCGGTTCATCTGATCGATTGAGATCGAGATAACCTGCTTGTCTTTAGCAAGCGACTTCACCACAAAGCGGCGCTCAAACTCTGGGATCACTTCATCACAGATCACGCAGAAGTTATCACCAATCGCCATCATCACATTGGTGTGGTAAATCGGCTGACCCGACGGTAATGCTGTTTGGAACGAAACCACGCGTGAATAACCAATACGCTTCGCATAGTCTTCTAACACTTCACGATCACAACGCTGAGAAAGCGCCGCATAAATCGTCTTATTAATATGATCGATAACCATCACGCCCGTGCTCTCTAAATAAGAACCTTGAGCAACGTACGACTCCATAGACTCACTATGGTTAACAATACGACCTGACGCCTCTAGCGCTTCAATAAGGGCATGTGGCTTAACTTCATGCTGACGGTTTTCACAGGCCATAGGGAAAGTGAATAAACTGCCATCACCACAAGTACTGAACCAGTTGTTTGGGAATACGGCATCGGGCGTTTCTACGCCTAATTCGGGATAATCAAACTCTACAACTTGCACACCTTCTTTACGTAACGAAGCGACCATAGTCTTAAACTCAGTCATCGTTTCTAACTTAACCTCAGCTTCGGTCAGATTGACTCTGTTTTGAAACTCGTTATCACGTGCAGTTTCTTCGTTAAATTTAAATTCTTTTGGCGGCACCATAACAACGCAATTGGCGTTTTGAACATTAGTAATGTGAAGTGATTTTTTGTGTAGGTTTAACATCTCAACCGTCCCTATCTTTTATTTACCTCAGAATTGTAAACAAGTTGTTACGACAATATTCACTGAAAATAATAATGATTTGAATATTTATCCCAAACAATTACTGCAAAACTCAGTTTATTCGGTAATTTTTACTGCAAGATAACAGCACATCAGAAAGAACCAACGGTTTGCATATCAGTTTAAGAACTTGCTGAATAAATATCCGAAACTCATTCTCTAGCTTGCCGCGAGTTTAGGTTACAATTTAATCCATTTAACGTTAGGATTATCATCGTTGCATAACCATCAATTACGTTTGAAATAAGCTTAACTTTTCCTGTCTACTTCAATCTAAAATAAGCGTCATGAAAGACACTCTTTAGACCTTTCCTTCGTCGCTTAAACAAAGCATTTAACGTTAGAACCAAGTGATTAAAGCTAAGTGCTTAAATCAAGTACTTAGATAAGAGCTAGAAAAAATCCATCGAATGACTTGATGCTTATAAGAACGCATTGGCACTTATATAATTTCAAATTAAGACTGAAAAATTCAAATCAAGACTATAAAAACAAAGCTGCACATCAAGAGGCTCTAGCTCAAAGATGCAGTAGCTTATAAAGGGAAAACTATGTACAAGAAATTTGAAGGCTTTACTGAAGCCTTTCCAAAAGGAGAGCCGATACAACCTCCTACTGGAATACTGGCATTCTGCCGCCATTACACACGAGGTTTTGAAAAGCCGTTGATCTTGCTCGGCTTGATGAGCATGACCATCGCGATCATCGAAGTCGCACTATTCGGTTACATGGGACAACTGGTTGACTGGCTATCAACAAGCAACCCAGACACCTTTTTGGCAGACAACCAATCCACCCTGATGGGGCTTGGTATCCTGTTACTGGTCGTGATGCCAATCTTGATCAGCGTTTATTCGCTATTGCTTCACCAAACTTTGCTGGGCAACTATCCAATGTCGATTCGTTGGTTAGCGCACCGCTACCTTTTGAAGCAAAGCTTATCGTTTTATCAAGATGACTTTGCCGGGCGTGTTGCCACCAAAGTCATGCAAACATCGCTCGCGGTACGTGAAACCGTGACCAAAATGGTCGATGTATTTGTTTATGTGACGGTTTACTTTACAGCAATGCTGTTCATGCTCGCTGAATCGGATTGGCGCTTAATGGCTCCAATGTTGATTTGGTTGTTCATTTACGTCGGCATTCAACTGCACTTCGTACCAAAGCTGAAAGACGTGTCTTCAGAACAAGCAGATGCACGCTCACTGATGACAGGACGCATCGTTGATAGCTACACCAACATCGCGACGGTCAAACTATTCTCACACAGTAAAAGAGAAACCGAATACGCAGAAGAAGGCATGGAAGGCTTCCTTGATACTGTGCACCGCCAAATGCGATTGGTAACTGGCTTCAACATCTGCGTTGAATTTGCGAACTACTTGTTGGTATTCAGCATTGCCGGTATCTCTATCTACCTATGGTTAGATAACGCAATCACGGTCGGTGCGATTGCCATTGCAGTCAGCTTGGCTCTGCGTATTAACGGCATGTCGAAATGGATCATGTGGGAAATCGGCGGTTTGTTTGAAAACCTAGGTACTGTAATTGATGGCATTAAAACACTGTCTAAGCCCATCGCTATCGAAGACAAAAAAGATGCGAAACCTTTAGATGTTCCACAAGGCGGCATCAACTTCGATAACGTGAGTTTCAACTACGGTGAGAATAAGGGTGTGATTAACAACCTTAACCTCAACATTAAACCGGGTGAAAAGGTGGGCTTGGTTGGCCGTTCAGGGGCAGGTAAATCGACATTAGTTAACTTGCTCTTGCGCTTCCACGATGTAGAAAATGGTCGAATTTTGATTGATGGCCAAGAAATCTCATCGGTTACACAGGACTCACTGCGCAGCAATATCGGCATGGTGACTCAAGATACCTCACTGCTGCACCGTTCGATCAAAGACAACATTCTTTACGGTCGTCCTGACGCATCAGATGAAGAAGTGTATGCCGCAACCAAACAGGCACATGCTCATGAGTTTATCGAAACGCTAACCGACCCGTTTGGCAACATTGGTTACGATGCTCAAGTGGGTGAGCGAGGCGTTAAGCTTTCGGGTGGTCAACGTCAACGTGTGGCTATCTCGCGCGTACTTCTGAAGAATGCGCCGCTGTTGGTGCTAGACGAAGCCACATCAGCGCTCGATTCAGAGGTTGAAGCTGCGATTCAAGAGAGTTTGATCGAGTTGATGGAAGGCAAGACAGTGATTGCGATTGCACACCGTCTATCGACCATTGCCGCAATGGACCGTTTGATCGTACTCGACCAAGGCAATATCGTTGAAGAAGGCACGCACCAAGAGCTTATTAGTCAATACGGTATCTACGCTCAACTGTGGAATCACCAAACCGGCGGTTTCATCGCTGACGACCTTGAACACAAAACGAGTGCTTAATTTATGTGCTATTTTAAAAGTGCGGCGTAATTCACACCAAAATGTTAAATACTGGTAAATTACACGTGGCAGAATGTTATGTCGTAATTATATAATAGCGATAACAGATCAAGACGCTTCGCTTGCGCGTTCTGGAATAAGGCTAGACTTCGGGGGGAGGCTAGCCTTTTTTATACCTGTTGATCTTCGCCCCTTTCTCATCTGTTTTCCTCTGTCCCATAAACTTCATCGATCCTTTTGTTTTTTTCTTGGCGTTTTTTTCTTAAAATGCGCGCAGTATTCTTTCTAGAGATCAACCATGAACAAAAGTGTCTTAACTAACGTTATTGCGTTAGCACTGCTTGCTGGCGGCTATGCGACAGCAAACCAATACTTGCTTTATGCAGGCCTATTCGCCTTTTCTGGTGCCATCACCAACTGGCTTGCGATTCACATGTTGTTCGAAAAAGTACCCGGCTTATACGGTTCTGGTGTTATTCCAGCTCGTTTTGAAGAGTTCAAGGCCGCTATTAAGCAACTGATGATGGAACAGTTCTTTACTGAAAGTAACATCGACCGCTTCCTCAGCAGTGAGATGACTGGAAAATCGCTCAATCTAGAGCCCGTGATTAAGAAGATCGACTTTAACCCGGCATTCGATTCACTGGTTCATGTTATCGAAAACTCACAGTTTGGCGGCATGTTGGCGATGGTTGGTGGCACAGAAGCCCTACAGCCGATGAAAGCGCCATTTGTAGAGAAGATGCAAGAGTCTGTGATTGAAATCAGCAAGAGTGATTCGGTAAAAAATGCCATCAAGGATGAACTTGAATCACCTGCAATGATGGATGAAATCAAAGAGAACATTGAAGCGATCATCGATCAGCGTTTGAATGAACTAACACCAAAACTCGTGAAAGAGATGGTTCAGACCATGATCAAGAAGCACCTTGGTTGGTTAGTGGTTTGGGGCGGTGTATTCGGTGGTGTGATTGGCTTAATCTCTGCGGCAATTACGCTGTAAACCGGAAAAGTTTATCGGATTGCTCTTTATCTGATATTCAACAAAAAATGGAAGCTTATTGGCTTCCATTTTTTATATCTAAATAACCTTGGTAAAACAAAAGCAGGCCGCTATTTTAGGGTTGCTAAAAGCTCAGGATTCACACCAAAGCCCTTTTTGTGCTCTTCGATCACCACTTCGCTGCGAGTCTGGATCACACCCGGCAGTGTACCCAGCTTGGTTGCCATAAACGCTTGGTATGCCTTCATGTCTTTCACTCGAACCTTGATCATGGTGTCAAAGTCACCCGAGAGGGAATAACACTCCTCCACTTCAGGCATCAACTCAACCGCTTGTGCAAACTTATCAAAAATAGAGAAGCTCGTTTGGTCGAGTCGAATATGAATAAAGACTTGAACATCGAGCCCCAACTTCTCTGAACACAACTCAGCATGATAGCCCGTGATATAGCCATCTTTTTCCAATCGTTTGAGCCTATCGGAACATGGGGAAGTGGTTAAGTTGACTTGTTTTGCCAACTCCACAACCGGCAAACGCCCTTTCATATGCAGAATTCTTAGTATCTCTTTATCGATACGATCGAGTTGATGCTGAGACATAACATTCCTTAAACATTCTAAATTCGGCTCAGTATATTCCATAGTGATCAAAATGGAGCAAAACCCCGCTCACACATTTAAAAAACTAAATACACCCTCAGCATTCATGGAGAATATAAATCAACACAAACTGATAACAACCCTTATAAATCATCTTCTGGTCATTAACAAATTATTATAAAAATGACCTCAATAACAAATAAGTTGAGCCAGAAACGAAAGAAAGGATATAGGCCAAAGTGAATAATATAATTATCAAAGAGAAAGGATAACTCTATTATGAAAACGCAGGAACTGGCATATAAGCCTTATGGCATTGGCTCATGGACACACGTAACCGTATCAAAAGACGTCGCTCAAGCACTCGCAAGTGAGTACTCCAACTACGGATGGGACGTGAAAATTGATGGCAACTCCATTGAAGCAGAGCTAGCGTTACAAGCCGCATAAAAATCAAAAAAACCTCCAAAGCGGAGGTTTTTTATTCTAAATGAGTAAGTACTTACTATTGGCTAAGCTAAGCCAACTTGTGGGACGATACTTCCAGATTCGCAACGGCAATTACACGTTCGGCAAAAATGTTGTGTTTCCATATCGTAGTACTGGTTGCCACTAAAAAGCTTAGATGTCCATTGCAACATGCGGCCAGAAGTCGTCTCAGGCTCTGATTCACAACGTTTCATTATAGACTTATGTAGTGTTGTTTTTTTACATCCTTTGCAATAGAGATCAGGCATACCTTTGTCCTATAGGTCTTTAGTGGTTACTGACAATTGACACATCATGTCCAATTCGGTTCCACAATTCACCGAGCTAATAACAAAAGTGGGCGCTAAGTTCAAAAAATAGCCATTTTTCTCTTCCATTTTTTGACATCAAACGTCATCAATCTCGCACGATTTTTCTTTATTTCCCTCCATCAATCGGTTTCGATTTACATTGTAAAACCCCTTAAGGGCAGTACCTAGCCCGAATCTGCTGTCAAATTCACACATGAAAAATCAGCACTTCCATTGTGAAAGCACCGCTTATTGAGATAATTTTGAGTTCAATTTACTGCTAACTAAAAACCAAATTTACCGTTATCATTTTTCCACTCAGAGCGTTCTGGAATGGCTTCGATGGTGTCCCAGTGCTCAACGATCTTGCCATTATCAATACGGAATAGATCATAAAAAGCGACGTGTTGATTCATAAACTGCCCTTCATTAATCGCAAGCACAAAGTTACCTTGGCCTAAGATTTTGTGGTTAGCGGTATAAACCATTGGCATTCCTGCTTCTGCTAGCGCGCCCAATGCCTCACCCAACCCGCTCAAACCGTCGGCTACACCTGGGTTGTGCTGTAAGTAAGCACTGTCTTCGTTATCGATATACTGATTAATCTTCGACATATCACCAGCAATCAGAATATCTTTTACAAAACCACTGACCAGCTGCTTATTTTCTTCCGTCTTATCTAGATCTACAACTTTAGTCGAACCATCAAATTGAGTTCGTCCACTGGCATTTGGCTTAGCCAATTCTTGTAGGTTGTCCCAGTGTTCAACAATCAAACCATCTTCAAACCGAAAGACATCAAAACCCGCTTTCGGCCCAAAGAAGTTGTACTCGGTATGAATGACGACGTAGTCACCATCTTGAAATGAGCGCTTAACTTGCGCTTTCGCTGTGCCTTCTGGAAGCATTTTCAGCACTTCACAAAATCCCGCTAAGCCATCGCCGACCGCAAGATTATGCTGCATGTATTTGTCTGGATTGATGTAGCTCGCGGCTTTAGGGTCGCCAGTTTCAATGCTTGAAATCACAGCAACACCTTTCTCTTGAATAGAAAGCTCTTGAGCAGCCGCAGTGGTTGCGAAGGTAGAAGCGCTAAGTACGCTTGCCGCTAGTAATGTCGATTTAGTTATTGTTTTCATTTTTAAGTCCTCTCGTTGGCTTGGAAGTTATAGTAATCAACGAGGGGGACTCTCGGCAGAGTGTATTTAGGCGTAAAAATGGTAGATATCGAACCTTACGCCATTAACTATTCACCATTAGCCATTAGCCATTAGCCATTAGCCATTAGCCATTAGCCATTAGCCATTATGACAGGGATGGCTTGGCGTACTTCTTTTGGAATTCACTCGGCGTCATTGAGGTGTGATTTTTAAAGTACTTTACGAAGTTACTCGCATCATCAAAACCAAAGTCACTCGCCATCTTTTGTGAAGTGATGCTAGTGACCACCAGCTGGCGTTTCATCTCTAACACGGTAAATGAATCGATGATCTGTTTTGCGGTTAAACCCGTCGCGACCTTGCAGATTTGGTTTAAGGTTTTGTAAGTGGTATTGATTTGATTAGCGTACCAATTGGCATCGCGTACACGCAGGTAATGACTTTCAAGCAGCTCAAAATAACGAGCGAACTTAATACTCTGTTGAGGGTTCAGTTGGTCTTGCTTAACTTCGGGGCGCAAACGGTGCAGCACTAAAGCCAATGCCGAAAACAGGTACATCACTATTAAGGGATCCGTATTTTGATCGCTAAGCTCTACTCGTATTTGACTGAGCAAGTTGAGAGTACGATCACAATGCGTTTCATCGAGCGCGAGGAGTGCTGAATGCGCTTTATTTAAGTGGGTTGGCGTATAATTTGGAAGCCGCATATTAGCATGGACATTGTCCAAAAATGCCTGCGTAAATAGAACAGCAGTGCCTTGTGGCTGGTTGCTGAAATCAAACGCGTGTACTTGTTCTCGTTGTACAAACAACACGCTTCCTCGGCGAAAAAGATAGTCCTCAAAGTCGACCATATGAGTCCCTGAGCCTTGTTCAATAAAGATAATCATGAAAAAGCTAACACGATGAGGCTGTTGCGGATCATGGTTGATTGTGTGATCAGAATAAAGCCTAGAGAGCGGGATCAGCTCTAGCTCAGCTTGCGCCGTTTTTTCATGATTAAAGCCGATATTGGGGATCACTTGAGGCACTTCCATCTTCCTTCCATTGACTGCGTCACCATAAGTCGCTGTAATGTATCCGAACGAAAACTGAAATATCACAGACCTAGAAGTATGATTTAAGCATTGCGAGTTCACGGCTTTGGTAAGGTTGCTAACGATACACTTCAATAAGGCGTAATTAGAATATGCGACTCTCTGATGTTTTTACTTCTCAACTTCTTCTGGATCATAAAGAGGCAGCCAATGCTCACTGTTACTCAACTAGCCAAAGCCTATAACATCTCACGCACCACCATTCTTTATTACGAACGTGCAGGGTTGTTACTACCTAGCTGTCGTTCAGACAATGGCTACCGTTGGTATGGTGAAAAGGAACAGACTCGCTTAGAAAGCATTATCTCTTACCGCTCCTTTGGATTATCCATCCAAGAAATTACCGCGCTACTTGATCGCAAAGACGACGTGAAACAAGAGCAAACCTTAGTGAACCAGTTCAATGCTCTAGAGAAAGAGATTCAGAATCTTCGCCAACAGCAAAAGGCCATTGTCATGTTATTAGAACAACCTGAATTGCTTGAGCAGAAATCGCTGACTAAGGATCGCTGGGTTAAAGTGATGGAGAATGCTGGATTCAGCGAAGAGGACATGAAGAACTGGCACAAACAGTTTGAGAAGATGGAACCGAGTGCTCACCAAGAGTTCTTGGAGTCATTAAATATCGATCAAAAAGAAGTCAAAAGCATTAGGGACTGGTCAAAAAAATAGAGCCACCGAAGTGACTCTATTATTTGTTGCAATTGCTTTTGCTAATTCATCTGTATTTTTACAATGTAAATTAGTCTAGCTCAACGAGGTTCTTCTCGAACTCAGCATGTTGCTTCTTAACTTCATCTTCTGGCTCGCCAGTAATCAAGCTAACTACAACGATAGAGATAGTCGATAGGATGATTCCCGGTACAATTTCGTAAACATCGAACCAACCGCCCGTGAACTGCTTCCAAAGTACAATCGTAACACCACCAACCACGATACCCGCTAGAGCACCGTTACGGTTCATACGAGACCAATACAGGCTCAATACGATAGCTGGACCAAACGCAGCACCAAAACCAGCCCATGCGTAAGATACAAGGCCTAGTACTGAACTGTCTGGCGTCATCGCTAGAACAAGTGCAATTAGAGAGATTAGGATAACCGCGAAACGGCCTACACGAACAATCTCTTCTGACGTTGCGTCTTTCTTCAGAACTTGCTTGTACAGATCTTCTGCCATTGCAGATGAAGAAACAAGAAGTTGTGAATCCGCAGTACTCATGATTGCCGCTAGGATTGCAGCAAGTAGGATACCTGCGATTACTGGGTGGAACATCGCGTTAACAAGAAGCATGAAGATCTTCTCGCCATCGTCTAGCTTAGGTGCGCCAGAGTTAGTCACGTAAATTAGACCAACAAGACCCACTAGCATTGCACCAACCATAGACAGTGCAGTCCAGATAACCGCAATGCGGCGTGCTGTCACAAGATCTTTGTTTGAACGAGTTGCTTTGAAACGAGCCAAGATGTGTGGTTGACCGAAGTAACCCAAACCCCATGCCGCTAGCGAGATGATCGCAATAGCAGAAAGCGGCTCACCCTTCGCATCATTCCATAGCGTAAGTAGCTCTGGGTTGATGTTGTGCAGATCGCTAGACAACTGACCTAGGCCACCGTTCATTGCTGCGATTGGTACAATCAATAGCGCAGCAGACATTAGCAAGCCTTGAACTAAGTCAGTCCAAGATACCGCAAGGAAGCCACCAAATAGGGTGTACGAAACCACACATACCGTACCGATAATTACCGCAGTTGTGTAATCTAGGCCGAATACCGTTTCAAACAATTTACCACCTGCTACCAAGCCTGAACTTGTGTAGAAAAGGAAGAATAAAAGGATAAAGAAAGCAGAAATTGTTTGGATCAGCTTAGAATTATCATTGAAACGACGAGATAGGAACTCAGGCAGCGTCAGTGATTCAGTCGTAATGCTGTAAGTACGTAGACGTTTTGCACTGATTAACCAGTTTGCCCAAGTACCAACAAGTAGACCACCAGCAAGCCAAAATGCTTCAAAGCCAGCAGCGTAAGCGTAACCAGGCAGGCCAAGTAGCAACCAACCACTCATGTCTGATGCACCAGCAGAAAGTGCAGCAGGCCATGGGCCTAACGAACGACCACCTAGGAAGTAGTCAGTTGAGTTAGATGTACGTTTGTAAGCAATAACACCGATCGCTAGCATCATAATTAGATACGCAATGAACGTCGTCGTTATTGCAAAACTGTTTTCTATCATTTGATAGTCCTCATTTTGTAGAAAGCCTTCCATGCCTAATTCAATGCAAGGCACTCACCGTAAAGGCAAGCAAGTGCATTGAGTTAGGTATTCAGGCTCCAAAGCACTATCAGTTAAATCCAAAGATGGAGAAAACCCAACAATGGAAAAAACCAACATTGGAAAAACCAAAAGTGCTTAGAGCCAATTTTACTGAAGGTTAGTGAGCTTCGCTTCCAAGTTCGAGCAAGGTCGCGTTACCGCCCACGGCTGTTATATTTATAGTTCGCGTACGCTCGGTAATGAAGCGCAGCGATAGGTGTGGATCATTGGCAACATTCATTGTCGCCAGATCCGTTTCAGCTACTAAACCGACGATTGCACCGTCACGCTTAGCAAGCTGTAAATTGATAGCTTGTGCCGTTTGCGAGTTACCTACGTAACCCACGCTACGTACATCGCAAGACAACAACTGTTGAGCAGCGTCATACGAGGCAACTTGCACCAAGTTGGTTGGCAAGTTCGCCGACTTAGCTGCGTCTGCAACTAAGGTATTGAACTGCACATCATCACTGCACAATTGAACGCTGTTACCTGCCAATAGCGCAGCAGTAATCAAAGCCATTGCAGTTTGTAGCGCTGGCACTTTCTCTTCGCAATCATCAACAATCACCAAAGCCACACCGCGACCAGCGGCATACAACTCATTGGTTTCGCCCGTAGGACCTGCCATTAGGTGATGTTCAGAAAGCAGCGCAGACGCTTGCTCTAGATGATAAGTCGCTACCGTCGCCAAAGGCGCAGATTGGCTTTCGATCTCTGATTTAAGCGCAAGTACCTGAGCACTCTTGTAATCAAAGTCGGTAAGATTCCATTGTTCCCACGCTAGCAAAGCATCAGAAAAACCTGTCACTTGATGAACCATGATAATGCTCCTTATGCCTTGTCTTGTGATTGAGAGAAATGAACATCAGTAAAGCGGTATAGGTAGTGAGGACCACCCGCTTTAGGGCCAGTACCTGACAAGCCTTGACCACCAAATGGTTGAACGCCAACAACGGCGCCCACTTGGTCACGGTTGATGTAGCAGTTACCCACACGAACGTGTTTTTCGATCCAACGGTAAGTTGTCTCGTTACGGCTGTGGATACCCATGGTTAGGCCAAAACCGGTTTGGTTGATTTGGTCTACCACTTGCGCTAGCTCACTCGCTTTAAAGCGAACAATGTGTAGCACTGGGCCAAACTGTTCTTCTTTCAAGCAGCTGATGTCATCAATTTCAAAAGCACTTGGTGGAACAAAATCACCATGTTCACAATCCGTACCTAGAGAAAGTTGAGCCACCTTCTTCTGGGTATTGGTCATATTTTCTAAGTGCGCCATTAGCTTCTGTTTCGCGTTTTGGTCGATAACAGGGCCAACATCGGTTTTATGAAGGTGTGGAATGCCAACACTCAGCTCGTCCATTGCACCGTGAATCAATCCAACCACGCGGTCTGCAATGTCTTCTTGGATGTAAAGCACACGTAGTGCAGAACAACGCTGACCTGCTGAAGCGAATGCTGAACGAATCACATCACGAACTACCTGTTCAGGCAGTGCAGTACTGTCGACGATCATCGCGTTTTGGCCACCTGTTTCCGCAATAAACGGAACTGGCTTAGCGTTACGAGTAGCTAATGACACATTGATACGCTGTGCCGTTGGCGTAGAACCAGTAAAGGCAACGCCCGCAATCGCATCATGGCTTGTTAGTGCACTGCCGATCTCAGCACCGCGACCCGGTAGTAACTGAATGGTGCCAGCAGGGAAGCCCGCTTCATTCATCAGTTCAACCGCGCGAGCTGCAATCAAGCTTGTTTGCTCGGCAGGCTTCGCCACAACCGTGTTACCCGCCACTAGTGCTGCAGTAATTTGGCCAAGGAAGATCGCTAGAGGGAAGTTCCAAGGGCTGATACAAACGAACACACCACGACCTTGTCGTGAAGCGATTCGTGTTTGGCCATCAAAACCTTTTAGTTCGAAACCTTGTAGGTTGTCAGCTTGTTTAGCGTAGTAACGACAGAAGTCGACCGCTTCACGCACTTCATCAACGCTGTCGTGAATTGTCTTACCCGCTTCTTGGTGACAAATTGCCACCAGCTCAGCGAGGTTGTCTTCCATCAGGTCAGCCAACTTATCAAGCGCAGCCGCTTTGGTTTCAACCGAAGTTGCGTTCCAATCAGCGAATACTGCGTCTGCGCCAGTGATCGCTGCGGAAACATGATCAAGGTTAGCGAAAGCCACCTGACCTACATTAATACGACGATCATAAGGTGCCGTCACTTGCTCAACGTTCTGATCAGCCTTGATCATGCTTTCGGCAAGAGATTCACCGTTGATCACAGGGCCCGCAGTCCATTGATTGTTTAAGAAGCCTTTTACTTGCTCTTCAAACTGATGCGCTTCACTTTCGATATCGATGTTCACACCGTACGAGTTTTTACGCTCTGGGAATACCGCTGGTGGCAATGGAATCTTAGTGTTGTGCAATGTATCGAACGCCAGAAGCATATCGACAGGATGTTGAGTCAGCTCAGCCACAGGGCAACGCGCATCAACTAGACGGTGGACAAACGAGCTGTTTGCACCGTTTTCTAGCAAGCGACGTACTAGGTATGGCAGTAGATCTTTATGGCTGCCAACCGGTGCGTAGATACGTACCGACTGTTGGTAAGCTTCCATCGCATGGTTGTACAGAGAATCACCCATGCCGTGTAAGCGTTGGAATTCAAAGTCTTTATGGTCGGTCATTACTGCAATTGCAGAAACCGTGTGAGCATTGTGGCTCGCAAACTGCGGGAAGATATTGCCACGAACGCTTGGGCTCAATAGGTAACGCGCACATGCAAGGTAAGCTACGTCTGTCGCTTCTTTGCGTGTGTAAACTGGGTAATCAGTAAAGCCCGCTTGTTGTGACCATTTGATTTCGCTGTCCCAGTAAGCGCCTTTCACTAAGCGAAGCGGGATCAAATCACCCTGCTCTTTCGCTAAGCGGTTTAGCCATACTAGAACCGGTAGTGCACGCTTTGAGTAAGCTTGAATAACCAGACCAAATTTACCCCAACCTTTTACAAGATCAGTACGGTACAGTTTTTCGAATAATTTAAGAGAAAGCTCTAGGCGATCCGCTTCTTCAGCATCAATCGTAATCGCAACATCGAGCTCTACTGCTCGGCGCAATAACTGCTCTAGCGTGTCGCAAAGTTCAGTCAGAACGCGGTCTTCGTTCGCTACTTCGTAACGTGGATGAAGCGCAGAAAGCTTGATAGAAACAGACGGTGCTGGGCTAGATTTTGAAGAGACGTATGTGTCTCGACCTACGGCTTCAATCGCCATTAGGTAATCTTTGAAGTATTTGTTTGCGTCTGCAGTGGTCAGTGCCGCTTCACCTAACATGTCGTATGAGTAGGTAAAACCTTTGTCACGCATAGACTTACCGTTCTTCTGCGCTTCAGCAATGCTGCGACCAAGAACGAATTGGTGACCCATCACCTTCATCGCTTGGTGCATCGCTTTACGAATTACCGGCTCAGAAAGCTTGTTCACTAAACGGTTAACCGCTTGACCTGCACTCTGCTCTTTAGATGAAAGCCCAACCACCTTGCCTGTTAGCATTAGGCCCCAAGTTGATGCGTTAACAAAAACCGAGTCAGAATTCTTCAGGTGAGATTTCCAATCCGCAACGCTAAGTTTGTCGCGAATCAGCGCATCAGCGGTTGCCGAATCAGGAATACGCATCAAGGCTTCCGCCAGACACATTAGCAAGATGCCTTCTTGAGTATCTAAGCTGTATTCAAGCAACAAGGCGTCGATCATCTGAATAGATGTTTTATCCGCACGGATAGACTCAATCAACGACGTCGTTTTGTCTGTAATTTGCTGCTTTTCAGACTCAGAAGGGGTAGCTAGCGGCAGAAGTTGCTCTAGCCATTGGGTTTCATCCACCATATATAATGGTGAGATAAGCGTCCAAAGATCAGCAAGCGACTGCTCATTGAATTCTGGCTTTAACACATCAGTAGCTGTAAACATGCGTTTTCCTTAATCTCACACCCGAAAAGAGTTCGGGATCTCTACAATGGCTGCAGTGTATTTAGAGTATATAAGGATTACTTGTCAAAAACTCCGAGTTTTTTGCTAAAAACTCGCTTTATTAACAAAACAAACACAAGGTCACATATGAAACTTTAAAATAATATGCCGTTTTGTTTCACTATTTAACAGAAATTTTCTTTTTGTATTGGGATGGTGACATGCCTTGAAGGCGTGAAAAGGTGTGAGTAAAGGAAGATTGACCGGAGAAACCAGCCAGTTCAGCGACCTGACCAAGGCTTAGATTACCTTGTTCAATTAAACGACGAGAACGGTCGATACGCTTGCCAAGAACGTACTGATGAGGGGTAATGCCCATTTGCTCTTTGAATAACATATGGAACTGGCTTTCACCCAAGAACACACTGCCCGCAAGCTGCGCGACGGAGATCTTATTTGCTAAATGCTGTTCTATATAGCGATCTAACGCTTCAAGATCAAAGCGTGAATCTTTGATTGAGGTTTCAAATGCCGAGATGTGTCTTTGCATCAACGCAATCACCGTATCATTGCACGCACGGCTTAATAACAGATCATCAGGACTGGCCTGCATCTCTTGCACCAACATATGGATAAGCTTTTGAATTTGCGCATCTAATTGGAAGTAGACGTTCGATGATTCTAACTGGTTAATCTTCTCTAGCATCAGAGGGTCATCATCGGTTGGCATAGGCATGTTGAGCACGAGAATATCCGACTGACCAACCACTCCACCGAAAGCATGATCAGAGCGAGCCGTGACTACGCAACCTTGCCCTGGACCGACAAGATTACCTTTACCGCTCACTTCAAATTCCGCCTGACCTTTTAGCCCAATGACCACCTGAGAATAATGATGCTCGTGGCAATCCATATGCGATGGCAAAGTAATGATCTCCGCAGGACGAGGGCCAGTAAGGCCTAGCGGGGACAGGTCTAGGTTTGGAAAAGGTAACGGTTTTGGCATAACAGCAAAATATTCAGGTCGACATAGTAAGAATAATACTCTGAAATCTGCATAAGATGAATTTGTAAATGATCATGAGAGTCATTTCCTCACCTTTAGCAAAAGATCATTATCGCGATCGTCTTGATCATGCCTCCGGAAAGATGATCAAGAGTGTATAAACTACGGCCATTGTAAAACCAATCGTTCCGGTGAGTTTAGGGGCTTCACAAGCACTCATACAAGCAAGCACACCAACACGAAAAACCATGTCATCAATAAATACTTCAGCGCCCTAACATAATGAATAAATTTTCTTATATAGCTCAAATAATTGGCGATAAACCTGTAAAAAGTGTATCCGAAGTACCGAAACTTGGCTTTTGAGTAGATTGGATAGCAATAAAACGGTATAAAGACGGGTACTGTGTTAATTGCTAATAACTAGTGACTCACAACTAGGAAGTAGACACTTTATTAACGAGCCAATTTCAATCTACAAGTTGCAGGGACCTATGACTAACTTTCGAATTTCAGCGCTTTTACTTGCGCTATCCCCACTTTGGGTATCTGCATCGGTATCAGCTGAAGAACTGAATCAAGTCGATCCCGTTTCAGCTATCGATGCAAAGCTAACAGAGAAAAACTCAGATATTGAGCGTATTTCAGCAACCAAAGTATCGGCGACTGAAAACCTAAAACAACTACAAAACAAAAATAGTAAGTTGTTGCGCGAAGGTGAAGAACTTAAGGCAAAACGTAACAGAGCTAAGTCTGTACTCGACAAACAGTACAGTCGCTTACTTGAAGATCCAGAAACTGATTTGGTCTCTTTCCAGAAAAGCTACCAAGATGCTTGGGCGGCCGTTAAAGAGAATCAATCGTCTCAGTTAGATAACCAACAAGCGATGAACGAGGGTGAAATTCACCTTTCTCAAATCAAGCAAAAGCAAGCGCGTCTTAATAATGAGCTGGCTAACTTGAGAGAGTCAAAAGTTGAAGCTCGTGTTAAACGTATTGCAACAGAACTTCGTGAAAGTGCCGTTCTTGAAACCAGCTACACCACCACATGTGCATCAACAATGACACTCGGTGAATGTACATCTCAAGGTAAACACCTAACGAACCAAAAAGCCGTTCAAACGTTCAAGACCCAATTACTTGAGCAGCTCACAGAAAGCACACTAGCGAAGCAAAACTTGCAAGGTGTTCAACTGAACATCCATGTTCAAGACAGCCAAGCAATCAAGAGTGGTTTCTCTGGCAACAACGCATACTTCATGCAGATACAAGCTCAGCTTCAAGCGAAACCTGAAGCCATTGCCGCTTGTAACTTGTTGAACGTGTCTACTCGCTACTGTCTAACAGGCAGTCAAGCCGCTGTCGTTAAGAAAAATGACAAGCAGTGGGCAAATGTGACCGTTCGTTCTGATCAGTACAATGATTCAGTCACCATTAACGGCATCAAGTATGGCAGCACACCAATTGAGGTTGCACTACCAAGCGGACGTCACCAGGTGACCATTTCAAAGCAGGGTTACGAATCTTACAACCGCTCTGTAACCATCAATGGCAGCGATACCATCTGGGTTAAGCTTCTTCCTAGCAAAGAAAGCTAAGTCGGGTATAGAAATTAAATCCGATATAAACCGTTAAGCCCGATTGAAATAGCCGTGCCTGTTTCACAAAGCTGAATGAATACTCGCCATTTTGTTGATAGTTATAAACTGTATGATCGTTATAAACTGATGGTCGTTATAAACAATAGCTGCAGACGAAATGGCGTTTTCGTTTAGAATATTTGATTAACCTAAATTACGATTGAAGTAGCCCATCATGCGCCAAGGTTTTCCAGCTCTACTATTTGCACTTGCTCCCTGCTTAATGACACCGGCTGTTTTCGCTGAAGCAACACCACCAGCAATCACGTCATCTGTCACCGACATTGAAAGCTCGCTTTTCGAAAAGCATGCCGACTTAACGGCTGTCGAGAAAAAGCTCGCAGACAAACAAAATCAAGTCGATAACCATGCACAGCAATCTGCGCGTGTAGCAAAGCAGACCGCTAAAGCAGAACAAGACCTAGCAAAAGCGAAAGCGAGCCTAGAGCAAGATTACGCTCGTATGATTGATGAGCCTGACTTTGATATTTCACTCGCTCAAAACGCTTTCCAAGGGGCTTGGAAAACCGTAAAAGAGAACAAGCTTGCGATGTCTGACTCTGAACAGAAACAGCAAGGCTTGGAGATGGAACTCGAGGCTGTTCAAGCAGAGAAAGCGGCAGCAGAAGCTTCAATCGCAAACCTCAATCAAGACAAGCTAAGAGCAAGAGCCGAGCGACTAAGAAACGAGATCACTCAAACGCAAGAGCAAACGGTCAGCTTTACCAATCGTTGTAGCAGCGACATGACACTGGCACAGTGCTCAGACCAAACCGTGACCTTGGCACTTCAAAAAGCCGTAAAGCAATTCCAACATAGCCTCGTAGACAACGCGACTGAATCGAAAGCTGTAAAAGAGCACCTAGCGTCGGCTTCATTGAATATTCACGTCCTGCAACACAAAGTGAAATCCTCTGGCTTCTCTGAAGATAACCGTTACCGAGCAGTAATTGCAGCGAATCTAGAGACTCGCCCAGACAAGAACACACCTTGCCGCCTGCTGGGTATTCAATCATCAAGCTGTTTCACCCAAAGCGAGCAACAAGCCAACGATCAGCAAAAAGAAGTCGCTTGGGTTAACTTAGTGGTTCGTTCAAACCAGTACAACGACAAAGTTTCCATCAACGGCGTGAAATATGGCAGCACACCCGTTGAGGTGATGTTACCTACTGGTCAGCACATGATCACCATCGAGAAGGAAGGCTACCTTTCTTTCCATCAAGAATTGAAAATCGCTCGTGATCACAATCTCAGAGCGGTGCTACAAGCTAAGCAAAATTCATTGAATGTGGGTACCAAGTTCGCAGACCCAATGAAAGCCAACGCTCAAAGCCCAGAAATGATTGTGGTAGGTTCAGGTCGTTACTTGTTAGGTGAAAACAACGCACAGCAAGTCACCATTAAGAAGCCTTTCGCCCTTGCAGCGACACCAACACGAGTCCGCGACTTTAAAGCGTTTGCAGAAAGCACAGGCTACGAGACAGACGCAGAGTTAATGAATACCTGCGACACCTTTACAAACGCAGAAATAACCTCAGTATCAGACAAGCATTGGCAAAACCCAGGCTTTAAACAACAGGACGACTCTCCCGTTGTTTGTGTTAGCCAGAATGATGCCAAAGCTTATACACGTTGGTTATCTAAAAACACTGGCTTCACTTATCGTCTACCAACACCACAAGAGTGGGAAGCGGCAGCAAGAGCTGGCCAAGATACCAACTTCTGGTGGGGCAACGAATTCAAGTCTGGCAAAGCGAATACAGGCTGGGCTGGCACACCTTGGTCAAACGTCAGCACTTCACCAGTTAAGTCGTTCTTACCAACGCCAACGGGCTTCTACGATATGGTTGGCAACGTGTGGGAATGGACAGCCACTCAGAAAGGTTTAGCAAAAGGCGGAGCGTGGAGCTTCTCACCTGAAGAAGCTAAGGTCTTTAATGAACTGTATGTCGCGCCTTCAACCGCAGCCAATTATCTAGGATTCCGAGTAGTGCGAGAGCTATAAGCGCTCGATTACTTGTTCAATATTTTGAAATATTTACTCTAGGTTCTCAATTCTCACATTGAGTGGCGTTTATAGGGGAATTCCCCCCTTATGCATAAGCACTCCTAGGAGTAGATTCATCGATAGAGTAGTAAGTCACTCTGGGTCTCTAACTGATGCCTCAGGTTAATTTGCACGACCCTCGCGAATTAACCTGGAAATCTTCTACATGTCGACAAGGCATATCTTGTCTTTAGCCAGCCCATCTTCAGGCTGGCTTTTTTTTGCCTGTTTATCCACCCTTCCGTTCAGCTATTCCCCTCAAGGTAGACACTTAATCAACGATCCGTTTAATGGCTGTTCAACGTCTCCGGTGTGCTCGTCGTTGAGCCCCGAATTGCCATTGCAGCTCAATAAGAAACTGATATTATCAATGTGTCGCACCTAACGAGATAAAACCTTGTCAGAACCTTTAAACTCCATACATCACTCTTTATTTGAACAACTACCAGGCTGCTGGGGCTGTAAAGATACTGACTCTGTCTTCGTCTACGCCAATCTCGCTTACAACCAATTGATAGGGTTGAAGCCGGGGGAAAGCTGTACCGGCTTAACCGATTTTGATATGCCGAGCCAAACAACCGAATGTGCGCAAGACTTTAGGGCTCAAGACAAGCATGTGATGGACACGCGCTGTACGCTCAAGATCCTCGATATTCATCCTTATCCAGACGGGCGTTGGCACGCACATATCTTTACCAAAACCCCTTGGCTTGATGACAATGACAACGTCCAAGGCACGATATTCTATGGTCAAGAGCTCACTGATACGGCCATCTTAGAGGTTGGTCATTGGGTGTGTCAGGCGACGTGTGAGAAAGGAAATCAGGCATCAATAGCGGGATCAAAACCTCGAGTATCTAAACTACAAAAGAAGCTGACGGCACGAGAATCAGAAGTGCTGTTCTTATTGCTGTTCGGTAAGAAACCCCAATACATCGCACTGACGTTGAATATCTCAATCAAGACCGTCGAAGGCCATGTCGCTAGGTTGAAGCAGAAGTTCGATGCTCGCAGTAAAAGCCAGTTAATAGAGTTTGCGTTGGATTCAGGGCTAGGTTCAGTGATTCCAGAAACTCTGCTCAAAAAACAGATCTCGGTTGTTCTGCACAGCGACTGATTGATGGTTTTGTACGCTCGTACCCAGATGAAAGTACAGACAAAAAAATACCGTTGATGTGAGTAAACACAAAATCAACGGTATCTTTTGATTGGTACAACAGATTCAAATTAAGGCCAAACTAAGGCGCTAAGCGATCAATATCCCAGCTGTTGTCTTGGCGTGAGAACAAGAAGCGGTCATGCAAGCGGTGTTCGCCACCTTGCCAGAACTCAATGCTATCAACACGTACTCGAAAGCCGCCCCAGAAAGAAGGCACCGGAATCTCTCCTTTAGCAAACTTCTGTTTAAGCTCCAAATACTTACCTTCCAAGATACCACGAGCAGAAATACGACTGCTTTGCTTACTCGCGATGGCAGCTAACTGACTCTCTTTTGGACGTGATGAAAAGTACTTCATGTTTTCCATTGCTGTCAGCTTTTCAGCGGTGCCAGTAATGTGAACTTGTCGCTCTAGAGGATGCCAAGGGAAATGCAGGCTTATCTTACTGTTGTGCTCAAGTTGATGCGCTTTACGGCTACCTAAGTTGGTGTAAAAAACGAAACCGTCTTTATCAACATTCTTTAGCAGAACAATTCGTTGGAATGGCTGACCATTTTCATCAACCGTGGCAACTGTCATGGCAGTAGGGTCAGTCATCTTAGCTTCGATGGCTTGCTCTAACCATAGATTGAATTGCTCAATAGGGTCTGCGGCCAAGTCTTTACGTCTCAGTCCACCCTTAGCGTATTCACGACGAATATCTGTCAGTTCCATTTCGTTGCTCCTTTTAATTTTTTGTGATTTTGCGCTGTAATCCTTTGAAACACAAGTCTAAGCCGTGGTTTTGTCTTACAGAAAGCGTTCGGTGTTAACAAGATCTCGGTACTCAAACCATCATATTGATAGTCTATATATAAACGGATCATAAGCTGAGATACCAGTGACTAAAAAACGGCCTAACCTTCTAACACCCTTTGTTTTATTCTCATTGTTGTTAGGCATTGCAGGACTGAGTGCGACTCACTTTATGGCCGTACAGTATCAAGAAAAAATCGTCGCACAACAGCTTCATGAAGCCGCCAACAAAGCCAATCTGCAAATCGATTCCGAGCTCGAAAAATTCAAACAAATTCCTGATTTGCTTAGCCACGATCCACGCTTGATCTCTTATTTTTCTCACGACGCTCAAGCAAACAAAATGACTGCCACAGATCTCAATAAGTTGCTGTTTGAATGGTCGAATCAAAGCCAAGCAGACACCATCTACATTCATGACCAAAGTGGCACCGTCGTCGCGTCGAGCAATTACCAAAAGCCGCGTACCTTTGTTGGTGAAAACTTCTCTTTTCGTCCCTACTTTGCTTCCGCCATTAAAGGCGATAAAACCCATTATGTCGCCCTTGGTGCACGCTCAAATGTTAGGGGCTACTTTTTATCGTCACCTTTGTATATTGCTGGCAACATCGTTGGGGTCATTACCGTTAAAGTCAGTTTAGAGAACCTTGAAAATATCCTCACCAGCGATGACTTTGAGATCGTTGTACTCGATTCGAATCAAGTGGTGTTTCTTTCTAGCCAACCCAATTGGCTTTACCAATCATTGTTGCCTTTAACTCAAGGGCAACAACAAGAAATTGCGCGCAACCGCCAATACGGTCAAAGCAAAATATCGATCATTGACGCCTTTCAAGCTTCATCAGTGACCAGCAGCAACAACAGTAGCCCGTCGACAAACAATCAAACACAACTGACAACGAATCAATTAAACAAGCTAGGTAACTTTAAGCTTTATCCTGCCTCCACCAGTAATAATCAGTACCAAGTGGTTGCCTTAAAAGAAACCAAAGCCGAATTACGTAAAGTCTTGCAGATAGATGCCATCTTTCTGGTTATCTACAGCTTAGTCGTGCTCATTGCTTGGTCTTGGCGTCAAACTTACTTAGCTAAGATCGCGTTAACTCAATTGAATCAAAATTTAGAGCACACCGTTGATAAGCGAACCCACTATTTAAAGCAATCTAACGACCAACTTCAGCAGACGATTTACCAATATCAAGAATCTCAGTTAAAGCTTAAGCAAACGGAGCAAGAGCTGACACAAACCGCTAAGTTAGCCGTGCTTGGAGAGTTGTCAGCCAGCATCAATCACGAAATCAACCAACCACTTGCTGCGCTAAGAACCTACAGTGAAAACAGCCTAAAACTGCTTGAGATGGATCGCTCAGACCTGGTTAAAAGTAACCTTGAAAAAATGATTGGCCTCAACAGCACCATTACCGACATCATCGCTCGGCTCAAAGTCTTTACTCGCAAGGTCACCAAACAAGAACATCACGTGGCGAACCTACATCAAGCCGTCAATAACTCGACCAGTATTCTGAGCGCAGTGATGATCAAGCAAGGCATCACGCTCCGATTAAGTACCATACCGAATGACCTCAATATCGCCATTCACCCAACCGAGCTAGAGCAAGTGCTGGTGAACCTGATCCACAACGCCACTCAAGCGCTTCAGCAGCAGGCATTCCAACAGCAGGCACTTCAGCAACAAGACCTGTTACAACAAACGACAGAGCAGCAGTCTTTAGACCACCAAGACTTAACCCAACAAGCGAGCCCGCAGATTGGAATCGAATGGCAATTGCAGGGCGACATCTGCAAGCTTATGGTTTGGGATAACGGGATAGGTATGGCTAACGACAAGCTGAATCAACTGTTCGACCCATTTTTCACCACCAAGCCAGAAGGCTTAGGATTGGGACTTTCGATATCGAAACGCATCATTGAAGCGTATAACGGCACCATTAACGCAAACCCGCGCGAACCATCGGGGATGGTATTTTCACTCGATATTCCGCTTTATCGAAATTAGGGCTAATCCCCTGTTATAAATCACTTTATTTAACTGTAAATGCTAAGGACACCGCTTTTGCAATCTATGCCCAAACTCTATTTTGTTGACGATGAGCCAGCAATTCGAGACTCAGTAGAACAAGCCATGCTTATAGAAGGCATCGATGTTGTCTGCTTTCCCAATGCCATTGAGGCACTGAAGAAGATCAACGTTACTCAAGCCGGAATCGTGATCACCGATATTCACATGCCAGTGATGGATGGTATTCAATTGACACAGCAATTGCTCAGTCATAACCCCCATTTCCAAGTGATTGTACTCACCGGACATGGTGACGTGCAGACCGCTGTATCAGCGATGAAAGCTGGCGCTTACGACTTTCTAGAGAAACCGTTTGTGGTCGATGCTTTACTCACCGCGGTAAAAAAAGCGGCTGACAAGCTGGCATTAGTAGAAGAGAACAATCTGCTAAGAAAAGAACTGGCGATGCAAAATCAGGTCGGGCCGAAACTGATCGGGCAATCTCCTTCGATGCAAACCCTGCGTAGGGAATTAATCACCTTAGATACCAAAGCCAATCCGCTATTGTTGTTTGTTGGGGATTTAGGAACAGGAAAAAGAATCACAGCACAGTACACGCACGATTTACACAGCCATCATACCGCTGAGCTTTGCCCGATCGCGGCGTTCAATTTACCGCGTAGTGACCAGGCTACGTTTGATCAGTTTGTTCTGCAATTATTCCAAAAACATCAGGGTGGAACACTTTATATCCATGAAACAGAAGCATTAACTTCAGATCAATGGCTATGGTTATTGGCTCTAAAACCCACTCTACTTCGTGAAAACTCATGCAAGACCAATGCAACTTGTATCATTATCGCAACTACAGTAGTTCCTACTACAATTACAGGTGAACTGCGCCGATTTAATTTACTACCCTTGGCGCAAAGAACGGAAGATATCGGCTCATTGTTTAAACATTTTGCTCGTGGTGCAGCAAGTCGATATCAGTTACCACCGCCCGTTATCACAGAAAAAGAGATTCTACGGTTAATCGCTACTCATTGGAGCGAAAACATACGCCAGCTTCGCCAACATGCCGAGCTCAGAGTTTTGACACAAGTAAAGCAACCGTCTCTCGACAGTGATGAAAATGAGCAAAACGAAGAAAACCAGTTTGATGTAAAAATTGAAGAGCAACAACAGTCATTAAGCCAACGTACTGATAGCTTTGAACAAATAATTTTAATCGAGGCACTACATCGCCATCAAGGACGACTGAAAGAGGTACAACAAGAGCTCCAAGTCTCTCGAAAAACGCTGTATGACAAGCTTAGGAAACACCAACTCGACAAAACGGATTTCAAAAATCGATAACTCTTAAAAAATATATAAATTCAAAGATTTAAGCGAACAAATTCTTAACATTTCTTAGAACTAAGAATACACTCAATAGGCTTGCACCTTTATTCAGCACACAAGGACTGTTATGAGTCAGAAAAATTTCAGCAAATTGAACGATACCGAACTTGAGTACGTCGATGATAAAACAGCGGCACTGCTACTCAATACGCCAACCAGCGCGCGTATAATGTTGTGGGTAATCATTCTGTTTTTTGTTGCTGCTATTGCGTGGGCGAATTGGGCTGAAATAGACAAAGTCACCGTTGGCCAAGGCAAGGTCATCCCTTCCTCTCAAATCCAAGTGGTTCAAAACCTTGAGGGTGGTTTAGTCAAAGAGATATTGGTTAGAGAAGGCCAACGAGTTCAAAAAGGTCAACAACTGCTGTTGATCGATGACACTCGCTTTCGCTCAGACTTCCGTGAACGCGAGCAGCAAGTTGCCAACTTAACCGCCAACGTATTGATGCTTTCAGCCTCATTAACCAGTGTTGTTATCGACGAAGATTTCTCTGTAGCAGAGTGGAAAAAAAGTGTCTTACTCGACTACGGTAAATTGGCCTTCCCACCAAAATTTTACGAGGTTCAACCAAAACTGGTGAATCGTCAGAAAGCAGAATACCGTCAAGACCTGAATAACTTAAAAAACCAACTTTCTGTTTTTGATCAACAAGTTGAACAGAAACAACAAGACCTAATTGAGATTAAAGCGCGTGTTCGTAACCTAAAACAGAGTTACCAATTTGCGCGCCAAGAACTGGATATCACCAAACCGCTTGCCGATGAAGGCGTAGTACCAAGAATTGAATTGCTTAAGCTGCAAAGACAAGTGAACGACACTCGACGAGAAATGACCTCAAGCGAACTCAAAGTCCCTCTCCTACGTTCTGCCATTAAAGAAGCGATGCTCAGTCGTATCGATGCCGCACTGAATTTCCGTTCAGAGCAGCAAGAAAAGCTTAACCAAGCACAAGACAAACTCTCTGCATTAACAGAGTCCGCTGTTGGCCTTGAAGACAGAGTAAACCGTACTGTCGTAGTATCTCCGGTAACGGGCACAGTCAAAACCCTTGGCATTAATACCGTCGGTGGTGTTATCCAACCGGGTATGGACATTGTTGAGATTGTACCGACTGAAGATTCTCTATTGGTTGAAGCGAAAATCGCCCCGCAAGACATCGCTTTCCTACGTCCAGAATTGACTGCCATCGTTAAATTCAGTGCCTATGACTTCACTAAATACGGTGGTCTAGAAGGCGTGTTAGAGCACATCAGTGCCGATACTACGCAAGATGAAGAGGGTAACAGCTTCTACATCGTGCGTGTCCGCACCGAAAAGCACAATTTTGGACAAAACGAAGAGCTGCCGATCATTCCAGGTATGACAGCTTCAGTAGATATCATCACAGGTAAGAGAACCGTTCTTGAGTACATGTTGAAACCAATACTTAGCGCTCAGAACAATGCACTAAAAGAGTAAGGACGCTTGATGCTTAACACTGCTATTCAATGCGCAACCCAACCCCAAGAGCGAAGGCTATGAAGTCTCGGCTCTCGCTTTTGCTGTTGTTCCTCACCTCTTTTACCTCTGCGGCACTCAATAAGAGTGACCAACGTTGGATTGATGCTGTTTCCGAAACCTATGGAGAGAGAGCCGCTAAGCGAGTCACCACATGGCGCTCAAATATTGCGGCCTATGGTGGATTAAGCGAAAGAGAAAAGCTCGAATCCATTAATCAATTTTTCAACCAAATGTACTTTGTCGATGACAGCATACTTTGGGGAAAGAACGATTACTGGGCAACGCCACTGGAGTTTCTAGGCAGTAACGCGGGTGACTGTGAAGATTTCACCATCGCGAAATACTTCTCTTTGCTCGAACTGGGCGTGCCAGATAAAAAATTAAGATTGGTGTACGTAAAAGCACTCGAGCTAAACCAATTCCATATGGTGTTGGCTTACTACTCAAAACCAAGTGCAGAGCCACTAATTTTGGACAACTTAAACCCTGAGATAAAACGCGGTTCTAAGCGCGGTGACCTACGACCAATTTACAGTTTCAATGGTAAAAACCTTTGGTTAATTAAGTCGGCAGCAGGCAGCGGTAAGCTAGCAGGGAAATCTTCAAGATTGAGCTTATGGAACGACTTACGTTCTCGTGAGCGCTCTCTAAAATTAAACAAACCCATTATCAATTACGATGAGTAGGTACAATGACTTTATATAAACAGCTTGTGGTCGGGATGGTTGCGGTGTTCATACTGCTGATGACGTCAGTTTTTATGATCGAATTCAATACCACCCGTGGATACTTAGAGGAGCAGCAACGCTCTGAGGTAAGTAATACCATTAATACTGTTGGACTGGCTCTCGCCCCTTACCTAGAAGAAAAGGACAAGGTGGCAGTGGAGTCTGTTATCAACGCCCTGTTTGATGGCAGTTCTTACTCTGTTGTTCGATTGATTTTTCTAGACACCGGAGACGATATTCTTCGCTCTTACCCGGTGAAATCAACGGGAGTACCGGAATGGTTTACGAGTTTAAATCTATTTGAACCCGTTCATGACCGCCGCGTGATCACCAGTGGCTGGATGCAACTGGCAGAAGTCGAGATCGTGAGTCACCCAGGTCCTGCTTATGATCAACTCTGGCAGGCATTTACCCGCTTACTGACTATTTTTGGTGCGATCTTTTTACTGGGTTTGATCTCTATCTCATGGATCCTCAAGCGAGCACTGCGCCCTCTCTCATTGATCATTACCAAAATGGATCAGATCGCCAAAAACCAGTTTGGTGAACCACTGGTTCGTCCGAAAACCAAAGATTTGATCTTGGTGGTTGATGGTATTAACCACATGTCTACTCAAGTTGAACAAGCCTTTAAAAACCAAGCGAAAGAAGCTCAGAAGCTACGTGAACGCGCTTATATCGACCCTGTATCTCAACTAGGTAACCGCGCTTACTACATGTCTCAATTAACTCAGTGGTTAGAAGAGTCAAGTTTAGGCGGTTTAGCGGTACTAAAAGCCGAGTTTATTAGTGAAGAGTACGATGAAAAAGGCTACCAAGAAGGTGATGCCTTAGTTCACCAACTAGCTGAACAGTTACAGGCGTCAATTTCATCGCCAGATATCACCATCGCTCGTATTTCGAGTGACGAGTTTGGCTTCATTATGCCAAACATCGACGAGAGCGAACTTAAACTCGTCGCGAGCAGCATCGTAAACTGCATTCAAAACCTAGGTTCAGATCCAACCGGTATGGCAAACCCACACATTGCGCTTGGTGTGACATACAGTAACAAACGTAAAACCAGTACCGAAATCATGTCGCTGGTGGATAACGCGCTCTCAAGTGCGAAAGCGAACCGTGAACTTAATTATGGCTACGTCACAGCAGACGATCATGGCGCTGTGATGGGTAAACAGCAATGGCGTATGTTGGTTGAAGAAGCGATCATCAACGACCTCATCACCTTCCGTCTTCAAGCTGCAAACAATGCCTTTGGCAAAACCTATCACCAAGAGGTGTTCTCTGCGATTGAGAAAGACGGTGTTCGTTACGGTGCAAACCAATACTTGTACGCACTAGAGCAACTTGAAATGAGCCATATTCTCGACCAATACGTTATCGAGAAAATGATTGAAAAGCTTAATGCGAAAGAAGTCACGAGCCCTGTTGCCATCAATATCTCACCAAGCAGTATTTCTCAGCCAAGTTTCATCCGTTGGATTGGCAAAACTCTTGAGCAAAATGCCTCAATCGCTCACCTACTCCACTTTGAGATTCCAGAAAACTGTTTCATCAACGTTCCGCACTACACCGCGCTACTGTGTAACACCATTCGCAACGCTGACGCGGTGTTTGGTGTCGATAACTACGGACGTAACTTCCAATCATTGGATTACATCAACGAGTACCGCCCGAGCTATGTGAAGCTCGATTACTTGTTCACGCATAACCTTGATGATGAAAAACAGAAATTCACATTAACGTCGATCTCAAGAACGGCTCATAACCTTGGCGTGACGACCATTGCGTCACGAATTGAAACTCAGACTCAGCTTGATATTTTGTCTGATAACTACGTAGAAGTGTTCCAAGGCTTCATTGTTGATAAATAGTAGTAAGGTTATATCGCATGCAAGATCCACTATTGAACTCATTGATCTACGTTAGCCGATATTACGGGTTAGCTAACTCACCCGAAGCGTTGATCAATGGACTGCCACTATCCGATGGAAAGCTCACCCCTTTCCTATTCCCTCGCTCTGCCGAGCGTGCGGGATTAGTGGCGAAAGAAAACCGTTCCGACTTAGAAAGCATCCCTCATCTTATTTTACCTGCTGTTTTACTTCTCAAGCAGGGTGAGGCATGTGTTCTTAATAGTATCGATTTAGAAAAACAAGAAGCCGAGATCATCACTGCAGAAAGCGGAATGGTACCGATCGTCATTCCAGTTGAGGAATTGAAAGAACAGTTTATTGGCCGCTATTTCTTAGTCAAAAAGCAGTTTCGTTACGATGAGCGCTCACCAGAGATTCTAAAAACACGTCAAGGTCACTGGTTCTGGAGTACCATTTGGGAATCGAAAAACATCTACCGAGACGTGCTGATCGCATCTATCTTGATTAATGTCTTCGCCATTGCGGCCCCGATGTTTACTCGATTGGTGTACGACAAAGTGGTGCCCAACCTCGCCTTTGAAACCTTATGGGTACTGGCAAGCGGGATCTTCGTCGTCTTCCTTTTCGATCTGCTTTTGAAATTGATGAGAAGTTACTTTATTGATGTCGCGGGTAAGAAGTCAGACATTCTGATTTCATCCAAGCTATTCAGTAAAGTACTCGGGATTCGTATGGAAGCAAAACCGGCTTCAGTCGGTGCTTTTGCGAAAAACCTCCAAGAGTTCGAATCGATTCGTGAGTTCTTTACCTCTGCAACGATTGGCTCGTTAATCGATTTACCATTCGCTCTAATGTTCCTGGCTTTAATTTGGTTAATGGCAGGGAATCTGGTGTTTGTTCCTGTGGTAGGTGTTGTCGTTCTGATCATCTATGCATTGTTAATCCAAGGCCCGTTGCGTCGAACCATTGAAGAAGGTTCACGCCTTGCTTCTCAAAAATACGCGAACTTAATCGAGAGTCTGGCTGGGTTAGAAACCGTTAAGCTTTTCAGCGCTCAAAGCCAATTCCAATTCCGTTGGGAAGAAGCTGTCGCGCACATGGCGAACTGGAACATCAAAAGTCGCCGCATTACTGACAGCATCCAAAACACTGCAGGCTTTGTTCAGCAAAGTACCAACGTCGGTATGATCATTTTTGGCGTGTATCTAATTGCAGAAGGCGAACTTACGATGGGTGGCTTGATTGCTGCGACCATGTTGAGCGGCCGTGCCATTGGGCCTCTTGTTCAACTTTCATTGCTTTCGACGCGTTACAATCAGGCGAAATCTTCAATGACCTTAATCGAACAAGTGATGTCGATGCCTGATGAGCAAGAAGAAGGAAAGCGTTATATCCACCGCCCTATCATTCAAGGTCGTATTGCACTGGATAAAGTAACCTTCCACTACCCTGATTCTCCAGTCGCCTCAGTGAGAGATTTGAGCCTAACCATTACACCCGGTGAGAAAGTGGCGATAATCGGCCGTATCGGTTCAGGTAAAACGACATTAGAACGCTTGATTATGGGCCTCTACAAGCCCACAGAGGGCCATGTTCGTATAGACGACACTGACATGGAACAACTTCACCATGTCGACGTACGACGCAATATAGGCTGTGTACCGCAAGACAGTAACTTGTTCTATGGTTCAGTGAGAGACAACATCACATTAGGTCGTCCATTGGTTGATGACCGCGATGTTATGGATGCTGCTAACCGCGCAGGCGTTACTGCTTTCACTCAGCAAGATCCTGCAGGCTTAGAGCGCCAAGTCGGTGAAGGTGGCGGATTGCTATCGGGTGGTCAACGTCAGGCTATCGCGATTGCTAGAGCCTTTCTAGGTCGTCCGCCAGTGCTATTGATGGATGAACCAACCAGTGCCATGGATAACCGTTCAGAAATGCACATCAAGCATCAGCTTAGCCAACTGTTACCTAGCGAAACTTTGATTCTAATCACGCACAAGACTTCGATGTTAGACATTGTTGATCGAGTGATTGTGATGGAGAAAGGCAGCATTATTGCCGACGGTCCAAAAGCGCAAGTTCTGTCAGACTTGAAGCAAGGTAAGGTAAGAGCTGCAAGTTAAAGCGATCATGTGACTTAAAGAATCTAACTAAATCAATATCACTAAAAAGCAAAGGGGGAGCATCAGCTCCCCCTTTTTTTTATCTGAAATAACAACAAAAGAGGAACAAAGTAGCCGAACATTTTCTTATTTTTTCAAAGCTAAGTTGAGTAAAATGCAAAGCTATTCATTAACTAAGGGCTTTTAGTGTCTAATCTCAACCTGCTTCGATACTACCAGCGAATCATAACAATTGGTGTCGGTAGCGAAATAAAAACCACAGTACAGGAAGTTGCTGATTTACTGTGTACTTCTCCTCGGCATGCTCGCAACTTATTGTCTCAAATGCAGGAGTTGGACTGGTTAATCTGGCAGCCCAAAGCGGGTCGAAATCAACGATCAACGCTACTTTTAAACATTGAGCTAAGCGCCCTAAAAGAGAGCCTTGCGCTAGAACGAATCCAACAAGGCAAGTATGAGAGAGCACTAGCGATTCTCGATGAAGATGAGGCGATGTTTGGCCGCCTCCTAAAAACAACCTCTGGGACTTCTGTTCAAGAAGGCCGAGTGAACATCCAGCTGACATATAAGCGAATGTTTGAACGCATTGTCCCCCACCAATTACACCGTTGTAGTGAGCGTTTCTTTTTGCGTCAGGTTTATTGCTGCTTGGTATCCAGTCATGACAATGGCGTTGTGAGGTCTGAACTTGCTCATCACTGGCGTTATGATGAGGATAATTATCAATGGACGTTTTATCTTCGCCCTGGGCTAACGTTCCATAACGAGACACCAATCGATGCGGATACTATTGTGAGCCTGTTTGCCAAGCTTAGCTCTCTTCCGTATTACCAAAAAGAGCTAGCACACGTCACCGATATCACTGCACCGCATCCTCTGAAAGTTGTATTTACATTAAGTAAACCGGATCGTGGGTTCGCAGGGCTTATTTCAGGCGTCAAATACGGCATTCAGCCAGCGAGCCAAGTGAATGTTGCAAACAACAATTCGGTGATTGGAAGTGGCCCATTCTCTGTGGTCGAGCACGATAAAAATAAACTAAAGCTGCAAGCGTTCGATGACTACTATGCGTGTCGTGTGTTAGTCGATTTAGTCACGATTTGGATTGTTAATGATGAGAAAATGGAGAACCCATCGCTATCAAGTAATGCTCCTATCCAAGTATCTGAAACCACGAGCGGTATTGAAGTTTCAATACAAACACCGAATGCCTCTCACTCGAGTCAACACAGTCGAACTGAAGACGGCTGCTTATTCGCTCTATTCAATCAGCATACGAAACATCCATTAACACGTGCCCAACGTCGTTACATAACGGAGCTAATTCACCCCCAGCGACTGCTCGAACTGTTTCGTAAAGAGAAAACGCATTATGGCAGCGTACTAGCCAACAACTTATTACCCATTTGGAGCCCCGTATTACGCCCGTTTGGTGAAGTCAGCGCGTTACCAAAAACCATCACCATCGCAGGTTACAACTACACAGCATTGCGTCGATGCGCTCGCGCTATTTCTTCTGTACTGACCGAGCACGGCTGTAAGGTTGAAATAGTAATGTATTCCTATCGAGAGTTGAGTGAAAAAGCAGAGAACGGCACGCTCAATGAAACACTGATCTTAACGAATACCAATTTGGATGATAACCGTCATGCTTCAGCGTTTTCTAATTTCTACAGCAATAACGTTTTGCACCACACACTGGGAGAGGCAAATGCAAGGTGGCTTGATGAACAATTGGAAAACGTACGAGCGTTCACTCCACTTGAAGATTATCTAACAGCACTAGAACCCATCGCTTCAACACTCATCAGTGAATATTGGATTGCTCCTATGTTCCATCACACTCAAACATTACGTTTTCACGGCATCTTAGAAGATGTATCGCTCACTAATTGGGGGTGGCCAGATATTCGCTCGGTGTGGTCTTCTGATTAATGGAGAATATTGAATAGCAGTTGATCTTTGTTTTATCTAATGAACATCAGGGGCAATGTCATTCACAGGTATCTTTCTTCTAACATGATGCCGTATTACGATGAAGATATTCTTGATAACCGCTGAATCGGTGCCGTAAATGGGCACCAATTACAACGAGATATCTTCTTGTTCCATCTTGAACGAACATTGAATCTCATATTGGTTGAACGAGAAAACACTGCCGCCATGAGTTCGTTTGGTTGTGACTGTTTCATCGCCAAACTGAATAGTGACTCGGGTATACACCTTTTCGTGTGCCTCTACGGTACACTCGGCAAGGTTGGTTTCAAACTCCGCTTCGAGTGTATCCAACTGCGACTTAGTATTTTCAATCGCGAGATTGTTCTTTTCTCGTTGATGCTCAATCTCCTGCGCTTGCTCTTCGCTTCTTTCCGCTTTTGGCCGCTTCTTAAATTCGAGCTCTTGGCGAATTACGCCCATGGTTTGTTCTTGCGCGTGTTTATACACTTCTTTCAGTTCTGCAATCTTCTGTCGGTAACCGTCGTAGCGCGCAAAACCATGAACCTTTGTAGCGGTATCCCCTTCTACGCCCAAGAAGACACATTCCACTTTGCCACCCACCTTAGCTTCTCCGCCACTGAGCGTGCCATGCTTCTTCATCGTGTCCATCACGATAAGGTCATGCCCACATCGAATCTCGTTCCCCATGCTGTGTACACCAAGACGAAGATCGGTACCCGTTTGTAACTCTGCATTTTGAGCGTAGCTGGCAGTAATGGAACCTTTGGTAAATACTTTGCAAGACTTGGGCTCACCTTCTTTCGTAGTGTGACCAATAATCCCCTTCGCGACTTTGATGTCCCCTTGCGCTTGAACCTCGGCCGATTCAATAAAACCACCAACCGTAATGCAGCCTGTCGCCTTAACAATCATTCCAGGTTCAATGTTTCCAGAGACAAAAACGTTACCTTTAAATTTAACGTGACCGGTAGACACATCAACATTGCTGACACATAGCGCATCATCAACTTCAATACTGCGTTCTTTTATGATTGGTAAACCGGGGCATGAGGCGAGAAGTAAATTAGGGTCGTCGGGAGAAATGTAGGTGCCCTTGCCAGGTTTGATTAAACTGTCTTGTCCAGGAAGCGGTGGGATGATTCGACCTTGAACGGTAAAGCCAGCAATACCTTTAGTCGCAGGGGTGCGCTTCATCAAGTGATCATTTTGACCAACGGTAATGGTCTCACCTAAATCTCGCATATCAATCTTGCCAGCGTCTTTGCTGCGCGGCTTTAATACTTGGCGAGTAATGTCTTCAACCAAGGCGGCAAACTTCGCGTCCTTACCCTTTACGGGTTGTGTGCCTTGAGCGACTGGCTGAGTAAATTTTTCTCCAGGCTTTAGCTTGCTACTCATCATCAACACTTTTCTAAGCGCTAATTTATTAATGCCTTTGGTTATGTGGGCCTGAGCCAAACAGTGAATGATGTCGCTACCACGCAGCGGATGTCCATTATAGGGTCCCGTCACGACAAGGCTCGCGAGCATCTCATCATCTGACAATTCGACCGCAACACTGGCATGACGAACTTCGGCAATCAAGATTCCCTCATAAGCTTCACCCTTACCTTCTTTAGAAAGAGTGACAAAGCGCAGTACCTCTTCTTCGAAAAGAAAATAGTTAGATGCGTTCAAAGCTTCCAAGGCTGGTGGCAATGTCTTGTTATCAAAGCTTGCGTCGACCACAAATCCAGATGGCAAACGAGCAACCACCTGCAGCTTATCTTCTGACAAAGTAACAATGTTGTCCCACATTCGAATCGAGTATCCCTAATGACTCAGTTGTTATTCAGTCTATATAATTCGTTCTGAGCTTAGAATCACCACATCAGAATAATCAGCGTCACATCACTTACTTTCGATTGTGCAAACATGACTCAGAAATAAGACACACGCATTTTATGAGCGGGCTCACCTTTACAATCATAATCCGCGATTTTTAAAAGCAATTTTGGAATAGAGCTCTAGAACCTGACAATGGAAAATAGAGCATGAATACGATTAGAATTATTCGATGGCGGGAAAGCTTCAGATGAAGACACCAAGTAAACACTCGATAAAAGCGATGATGAAAGTCTTTATTGAAACGCACATCAGTAAACAGGTATTCGATTGAGTAAACGAGATCCGGTTTGCCTGAGTTGATGAGCTCAACGTTCAAATTAAAATGCTGAGACGGCACTTTCCAACTCTAGGGTTACTAGGTCAATAAGAGGGTTTAGGAAAAGAGAGTAAGATTAAGGGACGCGTATAAGCCAGTAATCGAAGAAGAAGAAGAAGCAAAAGATAGATTTCAGTTTACAGTGTAAATCGCCATTTAGGATTTACACTGTAAATTAATCTGGAAAGTCTTCCCGCCTATTTACACTGTAAATTGGACAACAATATAGAGATGTCTTGTCGAAGCTGAACTTCTGCTTGCTTACGCCCGGTAAGGTTGAACTGTTCAACACAAGCCCCCCACCCTTTTTGTTGCACTACTTTAGCAATCAACAAATCAGAGATAGCCGAATAATCAGCATCACGATGTTGTCCTTCAGAATTAGTAGGCTGCTCTGTTGATGACGGTGAAGGCTCGCTCGACTGTTGAGAGTTTCTCGCTAGAATTAATTTCAACGTGATAAAGCCAATACTGTCGTAACTGTTTCCGCCTTCTACATAGTTGCGAAGCAACTTCTTTTCTAACTCACTAACTGACAGTGACTGACTTGGCAATAGAGCACGAACCATATCAACTTCAAGAGAAATTAGAGAACCAGATACGAGAAAGAAAAAGCTTTCCTCAAACTGAGACTGCACCTGCGCGACCCAATTGTTAGCATCAATGACAAGTGGCTTCACCATCAACAGCGAGTGACAACCACTCGCTTGATCTCTTTGATGCCCAATATGCACGGGAGCAAATTGGTTACGTCGCCAGAAAGAAACCAATTCGCTGGTCGCCCCAAAACTCGTTGCCAGATAATCCATATCGGAGACTTGCTTCGATAACTGCTCAAGCATCCAACTCCCTAAGCCTAAACCTTGATGGTCAATTGAAACCGCAATTCTCATCACACGCAGACAACGGTTTGTTGCCGCTTCAATAGAGCCAAGCTGATTCGCTAACAATACTGGCGCGAGATGCCCTTGAGGTCTGCGCTTTCCTATTTGAATCTGACCAATCAGATCTTTATCTAAACCGCCCTCTTCCGTCACCAACATACAACCCAAGCAGATATCTTGCTGCCAAGCTGCGTATAAGTGGATAGCCGGATTACTGAGGAACTGCATTAAGTCATTGGGTGATGTCTGATAATGAGCGTCGACTAAAAGAGAGAAACACTGCTGAAGCTTTTCAGGGTTCGCCAGACACTCAGTTTTAGATAGCTCGACCAAATTCAGTTGGCTGAGCACCTCGTCAGAAAAATCATCAGCCTCATGAACAGCAGAGCTACTCAATAAAACCGCACCACTCAGCAGGAAGCAATCAAACAGCCAACGTTCTAGAGGGTCGTTGTTATTCCAACGGATTGGTTGCTCAAGCTTATAGCCCTTCCAGCCAGGACGATGCTCAGAAAGCCAAGACTCAAACTTAATGCCAAATCCTCGTCCACTTCCCTCGTATCCGTGAACCGTGGTTGAAAAAACCATACGGTGATAACTGCCGACCATAGATTTAAGCATCGGGATTGGAATGGCAGCCGCTTCATCAACCAATAACAAATCGCAATCAGGCTTAGATTGAAGTATTTCATCTGGTGCGACGAATCTTAGACTGCCACCTTGATGGCTAATGTGAGTAGCATTGATAACGTCACAAGGGTCTAGTCGTTGGCTTGCGTGAGCAAATACTGGCTCAACCGCTTTAACCGAAGGTGCGGTGACAATGATATTGAGCCCGTGACGCTCAACCAAAAGCTCCGCTGCCGCGATACCTAATGTCGAACTCTTGCCACGGCCTCTGTCTGCAGTGAGAATCAAAGGGCGCTTTCGATGTCCAGAGACGACTTTCTTAACTAACTCTACTGCCGTCTGTTGTTGCTCAAATCTATCGAACAAATTCGGTTGGGTTAATTCTTCAGGCAAAGAATTACGAGTATAGAGTTGCGTAAGCTGTTCATCGTTTTGTGAAACAGGAAACAGTTTGGCGAAGTTGGACGCTAACCAACGTTTACCAAAAGTAGCATTCAAACCGTCTTCAGATTCATCGGGGTTGGGCGGGATAACCAACAACAAGCCGCCGCCGACTAACGCACCCAGTGCCGCACTAAAACTATTGGCATCAAACTGCTCTCTAAAATCACAAACAAGAAGTTGGCATTCTCGACCTAGGAGTTGTTGCCCCTTTTTAACGGGAACATGTGTTACCGATTGAAAAGGCGAACCACCCATCTGGAAAATTGTTTGTGCTAAAGAGGTATCAAGAAAGCTCTGAATCGTAGCGTCTTGCCAATCACTATCACCAGAAAAGACAACACCGTAACGATGCTGATTATGCGCGGCGGTTTGGGAAAGAGTATGTAGAAAGGTGTTTGTTGGGTTCGTCATAATTAGCGTCCAGATTCATCTAAACACAGTTTATCACAGCCAAATAAAAAGCCGCATAAAGCGGCTTTAGAGTCATTCGATAGTTTGAAAACTTAATCGAGTTTTGATTGAACGAAGTTTAAGATTTCTTGCATCGTCGCATCATCCACTTTTTTAAGATTCAAAGCTAGGTTTGAACCTTTGCGGCTGTATGAAGCACGACCTTTGATAAGCTCAACTTTTGGAGATGCTTTCTTCGCTGGCGCAGGTGCCAGTTCAAGAATCCAACCTTCCAAAGTTTCGGTCACGTCTTTCGTTAAACGCGTAACACCTTGCGCTTCACTACGCTGCCATACAAAACCTTCAGAAGCATCACACTTAGTCAGCAATATTTGTTGCTGTTCACCCGTTAAACCGCCAAATTGTTTGTGCAGTTTAACAATCGTCGGACGACCAAGGTCGCTCACATTAGGGTAAGCTTGTAGCAATTCAAGTGGTAAAGCCGCCGCTTTTAATGCGCCACTCACCAAAGCTTCGCTGCACTGGAACATTTTAGCTAGTGCTTTTTGATCTTCAGCTTCGCCTTTATCCAGTTTCGCTTGCATCTCTTTACCCTTCTCGTAAAGAGAAAGTGGCTTATGAGCGTTAGCAACGTCTGATAAGAACTTAGCGTGTTCACCGTTAATGTTTTCCGCTACGTAAATTAGGAACTCTTTGTCCGCTAAAATACATGACATACGACGACGGCTACCATCAAGAACTTCAATCTTG
The DNA here is from genome assembly GCF_030397615.1 of Vibrio sp. 14N.309.X.WAT.E.F5. NCBI lineage: Bacteria > Pseudomonadati > Pseudomonadota > Gammaproteobacteria > Vibrionales > Vibrionaceae > Vibrio > Vibrio sp. 14N.309.X.WAT.E.F5. The sequence goes on from NZ_JAPNXR010000003.1 coordinate 420,044, forward strand.
CCATCTTTATTCTTACGACCAACCGCTGGATATTGCTGACCGCGTTCTTTTAGCGTAGTCAGAACATCAGAAAGAGCGTGTTCATTTAAGAAAGATTGCTCACGAGCATTGTCTTCAAAAACAACCGTTCGAGTCGCAACGTCAGCTGCAGGAATTCGAACCAATTCAAATGAAACCAGCTCTTCACCCGCAACCGAAAGTTCAATCACTTGAGCTTGCTCTTTTGCGGCTGTTTGCGCTTCTTGAGGTGTTGCTACGCGGCGTTTGTTTGCTTTACCAAATAGCTTTGCATTTAAGTCAGATGTTTTAATTGCCATTTTTGTTATCCCTGATTAAGTGAAGGCCAGTTGCTATGTAATACTCGCTCTAATTCTAGAGCACTTTTTTGTACCGCGTCTTGAGCAACGGCTAGAGTTTTCTTACCGCCCTCAAAGTCGCTAACCGTCAGATCGAAAACCGTGCTGTAAGTATCAGCACAAGTTTCAAAGGCACGGCTTCTTGGAATGGTTGCCATCATGACTTGGTCATTCAACAAGTAGTTCATCTCAGTTAATACTGATACCTGCTTCTTGTTATCGTCTTCAAACATCGTTGGCATAAGGCGAACAAATTCAAGCCCTTTCCAATCATCTGGGAACATCTCATACACAGTTGGCAAGTGTTGGAAGAAGTTAACCGTTGAAGCCCAGTCCAAACGCTTCGCAGCACATGGGATAAGAAGTGCATTCGATGCGTACATCGCGTTCCACACTAGCGGGTCAACGTGAGGACCGGTATCGATCATAATCACATCAAAATCATCGGCGATTTTGTCGATAAGCTTCTCTTTAAGAAGACGAACGATATCAAGTGACTGATCTTGAGACAGGCTTTGCCACGCTTCAGCGTTAAACATCGCATCTTCTGGGAACGCCGAAATCGTCTTTAGATTCGGATACTGTGTTGGCAATAATACGTTCTTACGCAAGAATTCAAGGTCAACATCTTGGCCTTCAGGCACATTGTCCAACATGATATCAACGGCAGAATAGATACTGTCGTGCTCTGCCCCACTAATTTGTGGGTTTAAGAACAGACGCAAAGAACCTTGTGGATCCAAGTCAATCAGACAGATACGGTAGCGCTTGTCTAAATTCAGAGACAAACAAGCCGCTAGGTGAACCGCTGTCATTGATTTACCCGTACCACCCTTCTGGTTCTGTACGTTAATAACCCATGGCTTATTGTCTACATGCTGCTTACGTTGGTGGAACTTCGGCACTTCAGCCGCATCCATCAGCATGTGAGCTTCGGTCAATGAAATCGAGTAATGATTGGCGTTGTTCTTTGTAAACTGATGACCATCTGCTTCAAGCTTATTGATAGCCTCATCCAATTTACGACGAGTTAAGCCTGAACGCGTCTCCATCATAGCTTTAGACATTGGAGGGAAATGCTCATCACTTCGCTCTTCCAGAATAATCTCAATTCGGTCAGCCTGAACTTGTTGAGTTTGTTCGGCCAGCTGATAGAGCTTATCAATCGTTTGTTCTCTTTTCATTGCCAGTTTCCGTAATGATTAACTAAGTACAAATTGTACAGCGATTAACAACAAACACAACAAAAACATGAACATACATTTATGAGTAAAATCACATAAAATAGACTGTATTTTTACAGTTTGATGAAACAACGGCTAAGACAAACACAAAAGTGACCTTTTTTGTCATGTATAACAGTGCTATATCTACCTTACATTTGAAATGTTACAGCATCACTTATTTACAATGTAAATGGAATTTCAGTCAAAAAACTTCGGAACGATTGAAACACAAGCATAGATTACGGTTCGTGTGATTTGCATTCGAAATTGACAGGTTTTCAACCAACAAAGAGTAAAACCTAGAAAATCGTTTGGTAAATAAATAAACAAAGCGAAGATGAGACGTCACTAAAAAAAAAGAATTAAGCCTCAACCGGAAGAATGATCATGGGATACAGAACTCGTAAGAAAATTAATAAGGCTATATTATGAAGCATGATCAAGGTGTAAACTCGTCAATATTGATCCGCATGAGTGCCCGTTCGAAATGATCAACTTCCGGAAAAATGATCAAGTAAATATCGTTCCGGAAGCATGTAAATTGACAGCTAACTTACGGACAAATGCTTTTGCAATGGGGATTCAAGCTCTATAAGGCCTCATTGATGGGAAATTCAATCGACACAGATTGGAAATGCAGAAACATGACAATTTCATGATCATGCTTCCTGATTTATTGAGTATCGAGCCAAAAGTCCCAAACCATCGATTATGTAATCAATACCGAGTAAGTTTTAAACAGAAAAGGGGAGGAACGATGTAAAAGTCGTATTGCTTGATCATTGTTCCGATAAAATAGCCAACGAAAATATCCACATTGATGATTTAAAACTCGTCGATCAATTATGGACTGTGGATAAGCTGTATAAGTATAATGATCATGCTTTCGAACCAACAATGATCATGCTTACAATGACTTAATGATCATCGTTCTGATGTTTAGTGATCATGCTTTCTTAACTTTTATGATCATCGTTTCGTTATCTTTATGATCATGCTTTCCAAGTGATATTTTTTTTACACTTTAAATTCAGTGACTTAAAAGCAAATGATCGCCCTGATCATTAGATCACTTAATCATTTAAGATCATATTAATCAAAAAGATCAGTTATTTAAAAGCCAATAAATTCTCTTTATTTATGATCATTCTTTCTTTATCATTCAGGAACTATAGTGAAATTACGGTTAGTGTGATACGGATCAAAAATGAAACCAGAAGAGAAATTGTTAATTAAGGCACGAAGCCACAAAGATGGTCATTTATTTGAGGTATCTGAAACAGCCGTTGAATGGATAGAACAATATCAACACTTCAAAGGGGTCACGAAAAGCATCGTTGAGCTTCTCAACCTAATTTCACTTCGCGGGTTTAGCAGCAAAGATGGATACGTTTCAACCACTGAAATAATCGAATCAACCGATGGGCAAGTCACTCGTGCTGCCTTACAGCAAAGGCTCAGAGCGGCTGTAAATATCGGACTTTTCAAACAAATCCCAGTTCGCTTTGAAGAAGGCCTTGCGGGCAAAACGATGCTACATCGCTTTGTTAATCCCAACCAGTTGATATCAGTGCTAGGTGCCACCAGCTTAGTGACTGAAAGTGTGAAACAAAACGAAAAGCAAAAGCGTTCTAAAGCCCTCGCACAAACCAAAGTAAACAAACGTTTGTTGAATGAACACGGTCTTAATACCCCGCCAACGATGAAAGATGAAGCGGATCAATTTATTGTCTCGCCAACTAATTGGGCTGGGATTATCGATCAAGCGTTAGCGCCACCTAGAACCCGTAAGAGCTACCAGAAATCGATGGTTTCGATCTCGGGAACTCGAGCGGTGATCGAAACACGATCTTCAAAAAACATTATGACCGTTGATGATCTGATGACGTTATTCGCGCTATTCACGTTAACGGTTCAATACCATGATCATCATCAAGACGATTACCACCTAGATGCTAAGCACACACCGAACAAAACGCCGCTCTACATCACGGATATTCTTTCATTGCGTGGCAAGAAAGACAGCGGCCCGGCTCGTGACTCTATTCGAGACAGCATTGACCGCATTGAGTTTACCGATTTTCAGTTACATGAGCTTACTGGCCGTTGGCTAAGTGAGAACATGCCAGAAGGCTTTAAGAGCGACCGTTTCCGATTCTTAGCCAGAACCATCACCGCATCGGAAGAAGCGCCTACAGAGGGCTCTGACGGCGAAATTCGCATTAAACCGAACCTATACATCTTGGTATGGGAGCCATCGTTCTATGAAGAGCTCCTAACGCGCGATTATTTCTTCCTGTTCCCACCAGAGATCCTGAAACAGCATACCTTGGTCTTCCAAATGTATTCGTACTTCAGAAGCCGTATGGCGCGTCGTCATTCTGATTGCATGCTATTGAGCGAACTGAATCAAAAACTGGCGCGTAACATTGATTGGCGTCGTTTTTCGATGGATCTGATCCGCGAGCTGAGAAAGCTGGGTGAAGTAGGGGAGCAAGAAGATACCTTCCTCGTCAATCTGTGGGGTTACCATCTGACGATCACGGCGTTGATCGAAAAAGGCAAGACCACAGATTATCAGGTCGATATCAAATGTAACGTTGAAGAAGTGCTGCGTTACTCAAGAGCGCGCACCACCAACGCAGGTAAGCGAAACATGGCGCCAACATTGCCGAACCCACTGCGCAATGAAATGGTGTCTAAGCAAAAGCTGGAAGAGTTATCTGAAATCATTGATGGCGAATTTGAGCCTATTCAGCGTAAAGCTCCTTCACCAAGAGGCAAGCTAGGGCGAAGAGTTAAACAACGTAAGCACTCTGTTGAGATCAATGCTGACGAGATCATGATAACCCTATCTAAATATACCTCTTCAGAGGCTCTAGAACGCAGTATAACGGCTTTATCAGCAATGACCGGGCACTCACATGCCTCAATCAAAGAAGAGTGCTCTGAGCTCATTGAGAAGCTTGATTGGTTGAGAGTCGGTGAGGATGTGATTCCTTACGAAACATTGAGTAAGCTGATTGAACTCTACAATGACCGCGATAGTACCAGTAATCGACACCTTTCAATTGAGCGTCTTATTTCTGGCCTGGCTGTACGCCGCAAGGTATGCAAGCAAGTTCACGAAGGTCACTTAGACGAAAATGTGTTCTTAGCGCTCGATGAAATGGCGATTGGCCACTAACAGTGACTCCTATAATCGCCGCTGAATGGATGATCTGGACATCATTAGGTGTTGATAATAACCGCACCTAATGCTGACAATGTGATGACAATATAGAGCACCTAGTTGATTATTATTTATCCCGAATAGACAACCTTTGTCCTTTCTTATGATTAATAGATTGGCTCATATTTTGTTACATCATACTGAATAGATTTTCGCGAGTTCCCAAGGGACTCGCTTTTTTTTGTCTGAAATTCATCGAATCATTAAAATTCAATAGTTTACATGGTTTAACTCCGAAGCATGATCAAGGTGAGATCATACTTTCTACGGATCTAACTTTGATGAGACTCTGATTTGATGTTTGATGTTTGATGTTTGATGTTTGATGTTTGATGTTTGATGTTTGATCGAGATAGGGTTGATCAATGTAGCTGATGCTTAACGCTACCTTGATCATCGTTCTGGGGTTGATTCGCCATAAAGCGCACATGTGATTCGATCAACTTTTCCGATTCTTGTTGCCAGCGTGGTTCTTGTTGTTGGTTAGCAAACTCCAAAGCCAGCACACACAAGTTTTGTACCCGCTTGGTACACCACTCTTGTAAGCCGGGTTCCGCTTTTGGGTCACAAGACACCACCTGAAGCTTACCGTAAGCAAACATCAGGTATTGATAGGCCTTTTCTTGGTGGTGCGGGTTTTCGATTGAGTTTCGATAGAAAGTAAATATTCTCAGGCACCCATCCAACCAACACGCGATGCCTTTGCTCTGTTCATCCGTGATCAAAGGCCCCCAGAGTGCATCTGGAGGCGTTAAGATCAAAGGTTCTAACCGTTCCACTTGATCATGCTTTCGGTCTTTGTACCAATCTCCGATCCGCTCTAACCAAGTGTCTAGTTCATTCATGCAACGTTATCCCACTGTTTTACAAAGTGATTATCAGCAACTTGCTTAATCTCATGCTGAATTTCACTGCTCTGTTCTCGAATACGATCTGCGTTTACTGAATAGTTTGGTTCATTTTTGACAAGTTCGCCAAATGGCAGATCAGGATCCGGTACCGCTGAGATCAACAGTTTCGTATATGGGTGCTGCGGATTGGTTAAGATCGACTGGGTTGATCCCCATTCGACGATCTGGCCTTTGTACATCACAGCCGTTTCTTCGGCGATGTAATGGGCAGTCGCAAGATCATGAGTAATGTACAAAAATCCGATGCCAAGTTCTTTCTTCATTCTCTGCATGAGATTAAGCACCCCAAGCCTTATCGATACATCCAACATTGAGGTCGGTTCATCGGCAAGAATGACTTCAGCCCCAACCGCAAGCGCTCTGGCTAGGTTAACCCGTTGTCTTTGGCCACCACTGAGCTCGTGAGGGTATTTCGCGAGAGTTTCGACGGGTAACTCCACCAGCGTGAGTAACTCTTTAAGGCGCTCTTCTAGAGCCGCTTTATTGGCGACCTGCTTATGAATCTTAAGTGGGCGCGTTAAGTGGTGCTCTATGGTGTGAGTTGGATTAAGCGAACCGAATGGGTCTTGAAACACCATCTGTACACGACTGCGGTAATCCAAGATATCTTTTCGGCTGTTGAGCGTTGAGATGTCTTTACCGTTGAATAGGATTTCCCCTTCGGTAGCAGGGTAGACCTTGGTCATCAATCGAGCACAAGTGCTTTTGCCGCAGCCAGATTCACCAACGAGAGCCAGTGTTTTTCCGGCATAGATATCGAAACTCACGCCATGCAGTGCTCTAAATATTTCTTCTTTACCAAAGCCACCGCCCACGGTGAACTCTTTGACTAAGTTTTTTACTTGGATAATGGGTTGTGTCATGGAGCCTCCTAGCATGCCGTCGCGTGAGCGTGTTGGTGAATATTAGGGAACGAACTCCAAAGTTTTTTGGTGTAGGAGTGCTGTGGGTTGTTACGGATCTCATACGCTTGATTAACTTCAACTATTTGACCGTGACGCATGATGGCAATGCGATCACATAATTGGCTCATTAGTGCGAGGTCGTGGGTGATGAAGAGTATCGAGAAACCAAACTCTTCTCTGAGTTGGTGTATTTGCTGCAGAATCTCGCGTTGTACAACCACATCCAGTGCTGTTGTCGGCTCGTCCATGATGATCAACTTGGGGTTGAGGGCGAGCGCAATGGCTATCACTAAGCGTTGACGCATCCCTCCGCTAAACTGATGTGGATATTCGGTGAGACGGTTGCGAGGAATGTTTACAAGGTCGAGGAGCTTCTCTGCGCGGTCTTTGGCTTGTTCGTCTGTCATCCCTTTGTGGTGACGCAAAACATCAGCGAATTGCTCTTGAATAGGAAGAACGGGATTGAGTGAGTTCATCGCACTTTGGAAAACCATGGCGATTTCGCTCCAACGCAAGGTGTTCAAGTGGTCATCGGATAAACTGAGCAGATCTTGCCCGTTGAATATGATCTTCCCACCCGAGATGAAAGCGGGCGGCTTGTGTAAACGGTTAATGGCAAACGCGATGGTACTCTTTCCGCACCCTGATTCGCCGGCCAAACCGAAAATCTCTCCTTGATTGATGTTAAAGCTTACCGATTTGACGGCATTAAAATCTCCGTTATCGGTAATGTAATCGACACATAAATTCTTCACTTGGAGAAGCGGTGTCTCTGAATGTTCACTAGACATACTAAATACTCAGTTATGATATTGATAACTATTATCATTAACATGAAGTGAATTTAGTGAAAGCAGTGAGCACAAAAAGAATGAAGTGCCTCGAAATTAATCTAGGGTTATTTCATGAGATTTCAGTGGAAAAGCAAGATTGAGAAAGGAGAAAATGAGAGTTAGATCAAACCACATTTCTAGTGGGGAATCTTGTAAATGTAATTGCAGAAATTGGCTTTGGCAAAGTTTAAATGAGGCATTTATTAATTAGCTTTGTGAAGCGTCGGAATCATCACATTTCAGTACAGAATTTCTTAACAAGTGATTTAGCTTTTGCTACAGATTAGCTGTCCATTACATGGTGCTTTTCGGAGGAAAACATGTCCATTAATTCTATCAACCATGACGAAATGACAAATATTGCAAACAAGTGGGATGCTGAAGAAGAAGTATCTTTCAAACCAGAAAAGAAAATGAAGTCTGCTGAAGCTCGTCGTCGTATCGAGACTCTAAGAGAAATTAGAGAAAGCGGTTTTAGTCTGGAAGAAGCGAGAGATCTTGGCTTGATTCACTAAAATTTCCAACTGTATTTCAAGGGTGGTCACATACCACCCTTTGATTTATATAGATTTTATTTCTTTAACTGTATTTTTAAACAACCACATCTCATTCACTTCTTAATTTATAAAAACTCGCTTCATACCTCTCTTTCCTGCTAAAAACACGCTGATGGCTTACTCTTGAACTTAGTTGTTTGACAGCAATATGCAACGCCACTAATTTTAAAGTTAAAGCAAAAATATGCGATGTCGTTGGTAAGGAGAAGGCTATGTCTAATTCTGTGGCTCAAGCCAAAGAAGTGCTGTTTTATGAACCTGAAGATCCAAACGGATACCTTTCAAATTTTGCGGCTTGCCCCATTAAGGTCGATGACCAAGTATGGGCTACCAGCGAACACTATTATCAAGCGATGAAGTTCGCCTCTCAAGAACTGCGCAATACTATTTTGGAAGCCTGTTCGCCTGCTGAAGCATTTTCGTTGAGTCGTGATTATGAAGATCAAGTACGTGAAGATTGGTATGACATTCGTGTTGAAGTGATGCAGTTCATTGTGACGGAGAAGTTTAGACAGAATCCACAGTTTGCGTTGTTTCTTACCAATACCGGAGATTCGGTGATCAAAGAACATTCGCATAAAGACCACTTCTGGGGCGATGGCGGCGATGGAACCGGCGAGAACCATTTGGGTAAGATTCTGATGGCAGTGCGTCACCAGCTTCGCACTCAGCAACGGCATTTGATTGCTTCGCACTAGTTTGTTCGAGTTCAGTTATTAGAACGGGTCTATCAGCGTTAGGTTATTCGCATTAAAAAGGCCTCCCTGCTATTTAGTATTAAACTAAGCAGGGTGGCCTTTTCGGTTTAGAGGTAGCTTGGTTATCGAAGAGAGCCAAACTACGGTATCAAGCTATAACTGACTCTGTCGTTATAAGTAGCTCTGTACGATGTCGTTGAGCTGTCCATCGTCTTTCATTTGGTCGAGACGTTGGTTAATGAAGGTTTGCAGTTTAGGATCCATCTCAGGGTCAAACGCCAAATGGATAGGGTAGTTATTGATTACAGAACCAAACTCTTGCATCTGGTAGTCATCAATACTCAGCTTTTGCTCATTTAGGTTATATTTGATTCGTGATTCCATCTCAACAAACACAGTATCACCAGGTGCTCGGTTCAGGACACGAAACGCAGCCGTGTAATCTTTCACTCGAATTTCGTTGAGCTTACCTTGTTTGATGTAAGGCTCTAGGTTCGGATACTCAAATCCCACCAGCAACACCACCGCTTTTCCGTCTAAATCGTCGATAGTATTAAACTCAAACGGCTTTTTACCGCTGCTGAGTAACACGTGTTTTACATTGTAAATCGGATCTTTAGACAGGTTAACCGACTGGATATTTCCCCAGCTCGGGCTGCCGTAGGTTACCCAGTTTGGATTCTCCCTTGCATCAAGCTTGTCGATCATTCGATTAAAAGGGTAGGTGTGGTAATTGATCTCATATTGGCTGTCATCGAATACCGCTTCCACAATATCTGAAACCATTCCTCTGTGAGATGACCCGTCAGTTTCGATCTGAAAAGGTTGCGCTTGGCTCTCAATAATGTAGTAGTGAAGAGGTTCGCTTGCAGAAGCATAACTGCTTGAAAACAAACTGACTATGGATGCAACGATAAGATGTTTTTTCATAACCTTCCCTAGTTATTTGATGAATGACTACTATTATACTAGTTGAGTAATTGTAGTTTGCTAGGATAACAATAATGGTAATTTGTGTATGGTGAAAAAAGGAAAACGCTATATTGGACTCTCTCGACAGTTGATCGGGACAATAATCGCAATCAGCACCTTATTCACAGTTATAGTGACAGGTCTGGGATTATATGTGGAGTACCAAAGTCGAGTTTCTTTTATCAGTTCTCAGATCGAACAGGTTAAAGCGGGATACCTCTCCGGTTTAACGGCGAGCTTGTGGGTGGAAGACCGAACTCAACTGTTCGTGCAAGCTGAAGGCATCTCCCGTTTACCCTCTGTGAGTTATCTACTCATAGAAAGCCCCGATGAAAAAATTCTAGAACTGGGTCAAGCAACCTCCGGTCAGTCATACTCCCAATCTTGGGAAATGGTGCACCAAATGGGAGGTAAAGATTACCCCCTTGCCACATTAACGGTGCAAGCTGATTTAAGTATTATCCTCGATGATTTCGAAGAGCGAGTTCTGTTGTTACTCGCTTTTGAAGCCGTGAAAATCTTCTTGCTCTCTCTGGTGTGTCTAACGATCGTCTATCGTTTAGTCGTTAAACGCTTGATGATCATGTCTTCTCAAATTAACCAGCAACAAGTGGAAGACAACAAGCCACGTTTTCTTACTCCAACTGAATGTACCTATCAAGATGAGATTTCGACGCTAGAGTCGAGCTATAACCAGTCTATTGAACGCATTCGCCAACAATACCAAGAATTGGAAAAAGCCAAAAACACCGCAGAGGTAGCCAACCGCAACAAGAGTGAATTCCTTGCCAATATGAGTCACGAGATCCGTACTCCAATGAACGGCATCATCGGGTTATCGTCTCTGCTTTCTGAAATGGACATGCCGAAAGAGCAAAAAGAGTATGTCGACATGCTCAATACCTCTTCGTTGACGCTGCTTGATCTGATTAATGACATTCTCGATTACTCGAAGATTGAAGCGGGCAGGCTTGAACTTCAGCAAGAGCCGATGAAAATGATGGGCATTGCTGCTGATGTTGAGTCGACCTTCAGAGTGAAAGCCGAACAAAAAGGGCTCAGATTCCAACTGGCCATTGATCCTAAGATTCCAACCATGGTGATCGGCGATGGCACCCAATTAAGACAGGTTCTGAATAATCTAGTCGGCAACGCCATCAAGTTTACTGAGCATGGCCATGTCACGCTTTCACTTCGCTTGGAAGAAATCACAGAACCTGAGCAGAAGCTGAGAGTCAGATTCGAGGTGAAAGATAGCGGCATTGGTATTGCGGAAGACAAACAACAATCGGTGTTTGATAAGTTCCAACAAGCCGACGGCAGCACAACTCGTATCTATGGCGGTACTGGGCTTGGTTTAACGATATGCGACAAAATCGTTACCTTAATGGGCAGCAAGCTTGAGCTCACTAGTGTGCAAGGGCAGGGCAGTACATTCTATTTCACCGCTGATTTTGATCCGTGTTTGGAAGTGGAAGAGAGCCGTATCGACTTCAATAAGATCTCAGTGCTATTAGTGGATGATAGCCAACTCAACATGCGGATTACTTCGACGCAACTGCAGTCCTTTGGAGTGACATCGGAATGCTGTGAGACCGGTTCTAGAGCATTAGAGCTGGTGGCTGACTCCATTGCTCAATCGATGCCTTATGATTTAGTACTGATAGATAAGGTGATGCCATCGATTGATGGTTTCCAGTTAGCCAGAAGTTTGCTTGAACGCTTTGAGAAAGATTGTCCTAAGCTAGTGATGATCTCTGCTGACCCAAGAAAGCAGGATGAAGTCCGAGCCAAGCAAGTCGGCTTTGTCGCCTACATTGCTCGTCCATATCAAGATAATCAGCTTAAATGGACCATCAGTGAGGTGTTAGCGAGAGCGGCGGATACTTCGACCTTCACCTACCCAAATCGAGGCGAGGTGGCGTTCAAAGACAATGAGCCTGTGCCAACAACCCAATCTGCGGCTGTTGCTAAACCAGCAGAGCCTGAGAAAACAGCTTTAAAAGAAGATCCAAAACCTGCGGCGGTCACCGCCTCTTTTAGCGGCAAAGTGTTGGTGGTTGAAGATTCAAGAGTGAATCAACAAGTGGCTAAGATGATGCTTAAGAAGCTTGGGCTTGAGGTTGATATCGCGGACAACGGGGAAATTGGTGTCGAGAAGTTTAAGGCCAATGACTATGTGATGATCTTTATGGATTGCCAGATGCCCGTTCTTGATGGCTTCGAAGCGACGAAACAGATCAGAGCAATCGAAGAGGGCTCTTCAAAGCATATTCCAATTGTCGCGTTGACGGCTAACGTTGTGCAGAGAGACAAGCATTTGTGTTTTGATGTGGGTATGGATGAATTTTTACCAAAGCCGGTTAATCAAGGGAAGTTGCGAGAGATTGTTGCCAGTTTTTTATCTAAGGAAACCGATTCGACCAAAGAAGAAGATGAGCAAAAGATTGTTTAGTTAGTTCTTCATCAAACGTAACCGTTAAAAACGAAACTCCGACCTAATCAGTCGGAGTTTTTGTTTGTGCTGGTTTCCTAGTTTCTAACCCATTTCTTACGTGCTACCCAATGCTATCAATATGGATCACCACAGAATCAGGTCGCCAGTATTCCAGTTCGCAGTCCATTAACTCGCCGTCTTGCTTGTAATTCACTCGACAGATCTTAAGAACAGGCTGACCCTCAGCCAAATTCAGAGCCTTGGCGACATGTGCAGGGGCAGAGGTAGGAACCACGTCAAAGCGCGAGCGTTGGGTCTCGTAGCCGTATTTTTCTCGGTAGATGCCTGTCAACGACATGGTGAGGTTTTCTGATAATACCTTTTCAAACAGAGGTGCTTTCAAGACGTTTTCAACGAAGAGTACCGCTCTGCCATCAATAAAGCGTAATCGCTCAATGACGTGTATCGGCGTGATCTGTTCTATCTCTAATGCTTTGGCGTAATCGCCTGCGGCCATCTCTGTGCGGGTGCTCAGCAGCCTTGTTTCTGCAATACGATGTTGTTCGCGAATCATTTGATGAAAGTGAGAACGTGACAATGGGTTGTAGCGAATCCGTTCGGGCGACACATACCAACCTCGGCGTTCCTCTCGGTATATCAAGCCTTCAGTTTCTAGAGACACCAGCGCATCTTTGAGCGTGATTCGTGTGGTGGAAAACAGCTCGCTGAGCTCTCTTTCGGATGGCAGTTTTTGCCCCTCGGTGAAGATGCCTGATTGAAGCTGTTCTCTAATGCTCGCCTTAATTCTGCCTAGCTGTGTCCCTGATTGCCCTGTACCCAATGTTCTCATTGCTGATCTAGTCCATAAGTTCGTGTACTTAATAAGGTAAACCATGGAGTTAACAGGAATGTGACAGTAAACAAAGGCTTACTGTCATATGAGTGAAATATAACTGCCACGAAAATGCATCCTAACTGTCAAATAAGTTGCGCGAAAGCGTCACACTCTGGCGATAGCATACAAAACGAACTTACTGACCTAGTCCAGAGGGATAGAGACAATGAAAACTTTGCTTAGCCGTTCAACTGTATCGCCAGCTAAACTGATTGGCGCAACGCTAATAACGGCAACACTTTCAATGCCAGCGATGGCAAAGGATGCTGATCTTGAGTCACTGATTGAAGCCGCTCAAAAAGAGGGTGCGGTTTACAGTGTGGGTATGCCAGACAGTTGGGCAAACTGGAAAGGCACATGGACTGACCTGAAAGCAAACTACGGTTTGAAGCATCAGGATACGGACATGAGCTCGGCACAAGAGATCTCGAAATTTGAAGCAGAGAAAAGAAACGCAACCGCAGATATCGGTGACGTTGGTTTTGCATTTGCACGTGTCGCTGTGAAAAAAGACGTAACGCAACCATACAAGCCAACGACTTGGAATGACATTCCAGACTGGGCGAAAGACAAAGATGGTCACTGGGCTCTGGCTTACACAGGTACTATCTCGTTCATTTCAAACAACAACCTCGTTGAAGATGCACCAAAATCTTGGAGTGACCTACTAGAAGGCGACTACAAAGTAACAGTCGGTGACGTAGGTGTAGCCGCGCAAGCAAACAACGCGATTTTAGCGGCAGCATTTGCTAATGGCGGTGACGAGTCGAACCTGAAACCAGCGATTAAATTCTTTGGTGAACTAGCGAAGCAAGGTCGTCTATCTTACACAGATCCAAGCATTGCGAACCTTGAAAAAGGCGAAGTGGAAGTCGCGATCATGTGGGATTTCAACGCACTGAACTACCGCGACAAGATCGACCGTGAGCGCTTTACTGTAAGCATTCCACAAGATGGCTCAGTGATCTCTGGTTACACCACCATCATCAACAAATACGCACAAAACCCGAATGCGGCGAAGTTGGCTCGTGAATACATCTTCAGCGACCAAGGCCAAATCAACCTAGCAGAAGGTTACGCACGTCCAATCCGTAGCAACGTTACGCTGCCTAAATCAGTGCAAGACAAGCTGATCTCGAACGAGCAATACAGCAACGTTCACCCAGTAACTGACTTCTCAGCATGGGAAAAATCAGCACGCCGCCTGCCGCGTCAATGGCAAGAAAGCGTATTGATTCACCAGCAATAACCCCCGCTTAACACGCTACCTGTAGTAGGTGGCTTATAGAAACAAGCAATAGAGAATAGACCATGAGCAATAAGGTTATCCTTGTTGTTCTAGATGGACTGAATTATCAGGTAGCCCGTGATTGCATGGGCTACCTGAACGGTCTTCTAGAACTTAGTGACTCGAAAAACAGTAACCACAGCGTTCCTCTGAGCCAACAGGGCACTTCGCAAATCATAAGCACGCAAAAAAACAAGCTGCGCGCCACACTTTACCCAATGCAGTGTGAATTGCCGTCCATGTCACGCCCACTGTATGAGTGCATTTTAACGGGAGTTCGCCCTGTCGAGAGTGGCATCGTTAACAACCAAATCGTGCGTTTATCGAATCATGAGTCGATCTTTAGCTTGGCTAAATCGCAAGGTAAAGTGACGGCTGCCGCGGCCTATCATTGGGTGAGCGAGTTGTATAACCGAGCGCCATTTGAAGCTGTGCGTGACCGCTTTACCAACGATGAGACCATGAACATTCAACATGGCTGTTTCTATCACTGGGATCACTACCCAGATGAAGCCTTGTTCTTGGATGCCGAGCACCTGCGCGTGACTCATCAGCCTGATTTTTTGCTGATTCATCCAATGAACATTGACGATATTGGACACAAGCATGGGTTGGATTCTCGCCAGTACCGCAATACTGCACGTGGCGCGGATATCTACCTGTCGAACTACCTTGAGAAATGGGTAAATGATGGTTATCAGGTGATCATTACCAGTGACCATGGCATGAACAATGACTTGTCTCACGGTGGCATTCTGCCTGAAGAACGTGAAGTGCCTTTCTTTGTGATTGGCGATAAGTTCACGCACCAAGAGTGTTCAGTGAAACAGACCGATATCTGCGGCAGCGTGTGTCAGCTACTCAACCTTGAACACGATAAATCTTACACTCAGGAATTGTTGGCCCTATGAGCAGTTCTGTAATCACGCAGAGCGATGGCTCTGCGTTTAAACCCCAAACCAAATCTTGGTTCAAACGCTTCAAGCCCGCTTTGTGGCTTGCGCCTTTCGCCCTGTTTTTCTATCTGTTCCAACTAGCACCTATGGTTTGGGTGCTGATCAACAGCTTCTTCTATGATGACGAACTCTCTCTAGAAAACTATTCTGAAGTATTCGATTCTGCCTTCATGATGCAGGCTTTTGGCAACAGTTTATGGTTGTCGATTTGGTCGAGCATTGTTGGTTTAGCGATCGCTACTCTGTTGGTCTCTTCATTGCGCCGTGTTGATTCTAAAATCCGTGATGCGGTGATTGCCTTCACTAACATGAGCAGCAACTTCTCTGGTGTGCCTTTGTCGTTCGCATTCATCATTATCTTGGGCACCAATGGGGCGATCACCTTATTGCTCAAGCAGTATGGTTTACTGGGAGATTTTGACTTGTACGGCAAGTGGGGCTTGCTGGCGATTTACATCTACTTCCAGATCCCATTAGCGGTGTTGTTGCTGTATCCAGCGTTCGATGCCTTGAGTGACGACTGGCAAGCAGCCTCAGCACTGCTTGGTGCGAAAACTTGGCAATACTGGACCAAAATCGCGCTGCCAGTGCTGTCTCCTGCCTTGTTTGGAACCTTTATCATCTTGATTGCCAATGCGATTGGCGCCTACGCGAGCGTGTATGCGTTAACGTCGGGCAACTACAACGTGATTACGATTCGAATCGCGAGCTTGGTATCGGGCGACTTGTTCCTTGAACCCAACCTAGCCGCTGCAATTTCCGTGATTTTGATGGCGATGCTGGCCTTCATCACTGTGATTAACCAATGGCTGATCAGCAAAAGCTACGCAGGGAAGAGAAAGTAATGAACACCGTAAATACTCGCTTTCATAAAACGGTTGTCTATTCGATTGTTGGCATCATGATGATCCCGATCTTGGCGACCTTCATCTACTCGATCTCTTCACGTTGGGGCGCGACGATCCTGCCCGACGGTTTTACTCTGGATTGGTACATCAACCTGCTGACGGATCCTCGCTTCTTGCAAGCCTTTGGCCGTTCACTGTTTATCTGCGTGGCGGCGCTGTCATTGAGTGTGGTGTTGGTTCTGCCTGCGATTTTCGTGGTGTTTTACTACTTCCCGAAACTCGACAAAGTAATGAATATCCTGATCTTATTGCCGTTCGCCGTGCCGCCTGTGGTGTCATCGGTGGGCTTGCTTCAACTGTATGCTGATAGTGAAATTTCACTGATAGGCACGCCGTGGATTTTGATTGGTACCTACTTCACCATCGCGTTGCCATTCATGTACCGCGCGATTGCCAACAGCTTTGAAGCGATTAACTTGCACGACTTGATGGACGCAGCTCACCTGCTTGGCGCAAGCACCACCAAGGCGTTCTTATTGATTATTTTGCCAAACCTTAAGAAAGGCTTAATGGCGTCGCTGTTCTTGTCGTTCTCGTTCCTATTGGGCGAGTTCGTGTTTGCCAACATCTTGGTAGGAACACGCTACGAGACACTGCAAATCTACCTGTACAATATGCGTCAAACCAGTGGCCACTTCACGTCAGCCCTTGTTATGACGTACTTCCTGTTTATTTTCTTACTGACTTGGTTGGCAAGTCGTTTCAGCCAGGGAACAAAATAATGAGCTATGTAAATGCAAAAAACCTCACCAAGCGCTTTGGTGACAACACAGTGTTTGAAGACATTGAATTCTCCATTGAGAAGGGGGAGTTCATCACGCTGCTTGGCCCAAGTGGCTGCGGTAAATCAACCCTGTTGCGCAGCTTGGCGGGTTTGAATCCGGTCGATGGTGGCGAGATTTGGGTGAATGGTGAGGAGATTACTCATCAAGTACCGCAAGAGCGTGGCATCGGCATGGTGTTTCAATCTTATGCGTTGTTCCCGAACATGACGGTTGAAGGCAACATTGCGTTTGGTCTTAAGATGAAAAAGCTTGCTGCTGACGAGATTAAGCGCGAAGTCGTCAAAGTGATTGGGCTGGTGGATTTAACGGGCAAAGAGAAATTCTACCCGCATCAGTTATCAGGTGGTCAGCGGCAGCGTGTGGCTTTGGCAAGAGCCTTGGTGGTCAAGCCGCGTATTCTGTTGTTGGATGAACCGCTTTCAGCGCTGGATGCGAAGATCCGTAAGCATTTGCGTCAGCAGATCCGAGATATTCAAAAAGAGATGAACCTGACCACGATCTTTGTGACTCACGATCAAGAAGAAGCGATGATCATGTCTGACCGTATCTTCTTGATGAACAAAGGCGAGATCGTCCAAGCAGGTACACCTGAAGAGATCTACACT